>DASUXW010000172.1:0-8959 GCA_036377715.1 Gemmatimonadales bacterium | reverse complement strand
AATATGTTTGCCCTCGAGCCGGGTCTCGGGGTCATAGAGCAGCCGGACGTTACCGCTGGAGACCTTGGCATCGCCGTAGGAGGCGGCCACGAGGAAGTCGACCTGGATGGGGCGCTGGATGGTGCGGACGAGGTCGCTCAGAAAGATGAAGCTGCCCTTGAGCAGCCCCAGCACGAGCAGCTCACCGTCCGGGTAGGCCTCGGTGATCTCGGCGCCCATCGCCTCGACCCGCGCCGCGATCGTGGCCTCGTCGAAAACGATCGACTTGACGGGCTTCCCGCCGGTACGCCGGAGCACGTCAGGCGTAGTGAGCATCGACGCGCAGGGCCTCCGTGCCGGGGGCGGGGACAAGGGCGTCGGAGCGGCAGACGCCGGGGAGCCACACGACCCCGCTGGTCGCGGCGAACACCGGCCATCGGCTTCGCCGGCTCCGCGGGATGCGGGCGTCCTGAAAGCAGCGCACGAGCAGCCGGCGACCGGTGCCGCCCAGGGGGCGGATCCGCTCGCCCACCATTGGACGCCGCACGAGCAGGGGGCCGGTGGTGAACCAGCCGGAGCTCGCCTCGCGCGGCTGCTCCTCCGGTGCGGGCTCCTGCTGCCAGCGGAAGCGCCAGCGCCCCCAGCTGCGCTCGCCGGAGCGTCCTTCCAGCGTCCACGGCCCGGGCAGCACGTCGTGACCGATCCGGGTCACCAGCAGGCGATCGAACGCCAGCTCACCCATCCAATCGCCGGCCAGCTCCAGCTTCGCGCCGCTCCGCCCCCGGCGCGCGAGCCGTACCAATCGGCCGGCGCGGCCCGGCCCGAGACGGCAGCCGACGCGGCGCGCCGCGGCCATCAGCAGCGCCGCCCCAAGCGCTGAATCATACCCGCCGAGCACGGGGGCAGCAACGGAAAATCCATCGGGCTCCGAGCGGAAATCGAGGCCGGGAAGCTGGTCGAGCGCCGCATCCCAGGCGGACCGATCGAGCGCGGCCTGGCGGCTGGTCCGGAGCAGCGCCTGGTCCACGTCCGGAAGCCGCTCGCGCAGCGCCGGAAGGATTCGGGTGCGGAGCCACGATCGCAGGTGGCGGGGATCTTCGTTGGCAGGGTCGAGCCAGACCGACAGCCCACGGGATCGAACGTACTCCACGAGTTCGGCGCGCCGGAACGGCAGGAGCGGGCGGACCAGCGTTCCGCTCCGGGCGCGCATCGCTGCCAGCCCCGCGGGCCCGGAGCCCGCGAGCACGCGCATGAGCACGGTCTCGACCTGGTCGTCGGCGTGGTGCGCGGTCACGACCAGCTCCGCGCCAAGCCGGGCCCGCGTGGTCTCGAGCCAGGCATAGCGCGCCGCGCGCGCGGCGGTCTCGCCGGCATCGGCGCCGAGTGCGCCACGCCCCTCTTCGAGTGGAAGGTCCAGGGATTCGGCCAGGACCCGGACGCGGGCCGCCACCCGCCCGCTCTCGGGATGGATGCCGTGGTCGAAATGCGCCACGACCAGCTCGAGCCGGTGCAGGTCGCGCGTGCGATGCAGCAGATCGAGCAGCGCCACCGAGTCCGGTCCCCCCGAGACGGCGACGAGGGCGCGCCCGCCGGGCAGATGCAGCGATTCGAGGTGGTCGCGAAAGACGGTCGGCAGCGTCATCGCGCGTCCAGCACCTCGCGCACCTTGCGCGCGAGCGCGCCCGGCAGGAACGGCTTCTGGATGAAGGGAGAGCCCGGCCGCATCAGGCCGCGGCGGATGATGTCGTCGTCGGTGTAGCCCGACATGAACAGGACCCGGAGCCCCGGCCGCCGGGCGGCGAGCTGCTCGCCGAGCTCGCGGCCGTTGAGCACCGGCATCACGACATCGGTGAGGACGAGGTCCACGGGCCCGGGGAGACGCTGGAGCACCTCGAGCGCCTGCGCGCCGTTCTCGGCCTCCAGGATGGCGTACCCCTGGCCGGCCAGCGAGCGCGCGGTCATCCGCCGGACAGCGGGCTCGTCCTCGACCACCAGAATGGTCTCCTCGCCCCGGGGCGACTGCGGCACCGGCGTGACTGCGGCCGGCTCCATCGGACCGCCGTACTCCGGCAGATACACCTGAAAGGACGTACCCTCGCCCGGCTCGCTGGCCACCCAGATGAAGCCGCCGCTCTGCTTCACGATGCCGTAGACCGTCGCGAGGCCGAGTCCGCTGCCCTGCCCCGCGGGCTTGGTGGTGAAGAACGGCTCGAACGCGCGCGCGCGGATGGAGGCGTCCATCCCGTGACCGGTATCGGTCACCGCCAGGCGCACGTATCGGCCCGGCGGGAGCTGCTCGCGCGGCGACTCGAGCTCGTCCCCTCCAACCGCCACCACCTCGGTTGCGAGCGTCAGGCGGCCTTCGCTCTCCATCGCATCGCGCGCGTTGAGCGCGAGATTGATAAGGACCTGCTCGAGCTGCGTGGCATCGGCGCGGATGGGTGTGGGCTCGAGCGTCGGGTGCAGCTCGAGCCGGACGCGCGGGCCGAGCAGGCGCGTCAGCAATGGCACCGTCCGGGCCACGAGCTCGTTCAGGTCGAGCGGCGTCGGCCGCAGCACCTGCTGGCGGCTGTAGGCCAGGAGCTGGCGAGTGATGCCGGCGGAGCGATCGGCGGCGCGGCGGATCTCGAGCAGGTCGCCCATTCGGGGGTCGTCGGGGGGCAGCGAGCTCTCGAGGAAATCGGTGAACCCGGTGATCACCGTCATCATGTTGTTGACTTCGTGCGCGACGCCGCCGGCCACGCGCGCCACTGCTTCCATCCGCTCCGCCTGGGTGCGGAGCTGTGCCGTGCGCCGCTGCTCCGTGACGTCGGCCACGATGCAGCCGACCCACTCGGCGTTGGCGTCGATACCGCGCACCGGATAGAAGCTGCCCACGATGACCCGCTCGCCTGAGCCGCCGAGCCGGCCGGGCGGCACCACGAATTCACGATCCAGGACCGCCTCACCTGTCCGGAACACTTGCTCGAAGGACAAGAGGACCACCTGGGCCATCGGTCCGAGCACCTCGGGGACGGTGCGCCCCACGTGCTCCCCCGCGGACACCCCGTTGATCTCCGCCAGCGCCTCGTTGACCCGCACGTACCGAAGCTCCCGGTCCACGAACGCCAGGCCGATCGGCGCACCGCGAAAGACGAGGTCCAGCAGGGCCAGGCTCCGATCCTTTTCGTGCAGGGCCTGCTCGGTCTCGCGGTAGAGCCGCGCGTTGTCCAGCGCGACGGCCGCGCGCCGGGCGAGATCCTGGCCCAGCAGCAGGTCGGCCTCGCCGTAGCGCCGGCCCGATTCGGCCATCACCAGCGTGATCGCGCCGAGGGTACGGCCGCGCGCCGTGAGCGGCACGATAAGCAGCGAGCGGAGCCCGAACGCCCGCAGCGCGTCGAGGTGGGCCGCGTCGCGGGCGAAATGCCGGAGGAGCTTCTCGGAGATGTCGGGGATCAGCTGGGGCTCCGCGGAGCGGATCACCAGCGGCACCGGGTCGTCCGGCGCCTCGCGGTAGCGGTGGCTCATCGCCCAGACCGCATCCACCTTGGCGGGATCGCTGTGCGCGATCGCCAGCCGGCGCAACCGTCCGTGCACGTCCACCATGTCGACGGCGCACCAGTCGGCCAGCCGCGGGACGGCGAGCTGCGCGACGGCGGACAGCGTCGCCCGGTAGTCCAGCGACGAGGCCAGCACCTGGCTCACGTCGGCCAGGAAGCCGATCTGTTCGCGTGCCGCCTCGGCGTGGCGGCGAGCCTCGCGCTCGGCCTGCCAGAGCCGAGCGCGCTCGAGCGCCTGAGCGCCGAGCCCCGCAAGCGTCAGAATGAAGTTGCGATCTTCGGCTGGCAGCCGGCGGTCGTGCTCGAACTCGAGCTCGAGCGCGCCGACCGAGCGGCCCTGCGAGACGAAGGGAACGGCTACGGCCGAGCCACGAGTGAGCCCCGGCGGCGACGCCGCGGGAAACCGGGCCCGCCATTCGGCCGCGGACTCGACGAACACGGCACGGCCCGACCGCAGGGTCTCGGCGACCGGGCCGTTCGGATCATCGGGGGTGCCCGGGTGCCCGGGACTCCGCGCCGCCGGGCGCCATTGACTATCGTGTCCCGCGAGCATCACCGAGCCCGCGCGCGCGTGCAGCGACTGCATGGCGTGGCGGAGGACGATCGCGGCCGCCTCGTCGGGGTCCACGGCCGGGCCGAGCGACGCGTTCATGGCATGCAGCCGCGCGGACCGCGCGGCGGTCCGCTCGGCGCGGTGCCGGGCGGCCATGAGGACCGCGATGAGCAGGCTCATGAGGAGCCCCGAGATGCCATAGGCGGTCAACTCGAGGACGTCTGAGCGGCTCACCAGCGCAACGCCGCCCGCCAGCCGTACCGCGGTCAGGAACGCCCCGAGCTCGGCGATCGCCAGCGTGACGATCCCGGCGCCCAGGCCGCCCTGCCAGGCGCTGAACCCGACGATCAGGATGAAGAAGGGATCGAAGTAGGGCCCGAGCCGCGCGCGCAGCACGCCGTGGATCACGACGAGCATCGCCGCCAGGAGGGCCGCGACCGCATAGCGCCCCATCGCGCCAGCGCGCCGGCCGGGGAGCCCTGGGCTCAGCGCTTCGGAACTTGAGACCACATACACACCTGACGAGCGGGGGCACCCGAAAGGTGCCGACGTCGCGGTGGCACGCGCAAGCGGAGAAGTTGCTTATGACCCTGCGTCGGACCGGCGATCCAGCGCACGGGTGCGCAGCTCGCGGAACTCCGGGGGCCGCGGTCCGCCGCCGCGGAACTCACAGTGTGCGGGATCGCAGACCCGGTGGTTCGGATCGCCGCCCTGGCTGTGGGCGAGCTCGACCATCTTCTCGGCCAGCAGCCACGCCGGCATCCATTCGCCGGCGACGATGCCCGGATACAGTGAGGCGAACTCCCATTTTATACGGGCCTGGCGCTCCGGCCCGGAGATCCTGCGGCTCATGGCGCGCTCACGGAAGCGACAAAGAGTTGGAGGATGCAGGACCGCACCTTCGCGCTCCGCTAAAGGTGCTACCCGTAAGATCCGTCCTGTCAAGCTGTTGGGAATGATAGTTGATGTTGCTTGTAGCGAGGAGTCCCGGACGCATACGACCTCCGATCGAGGAGGAACGGCGCATCCGGTTACCGAGGGGAAAGGCGCGGCGGCCGCCTCCGCCTATCCGGAACTCTCCAGCAGTTCCGTGGTGCCCGTGTAACCCGGGCGCATGAGGGTGGCAGCCGGTGCTTGGCCGAGCAATGGGCAGGAACTGCCTACTGCGGGCGGTATGAAAAACCCTCGCGAGTCTCGGCGCTCGCGAGGGTTACGATGATAGCAGGGGCGGGACTCGAACCCGCGACCCCGGCATTATGAGTGCCGTGCTCTAACCAGCTGAGCTACCCTGCCCCAAACCGGGGGTGCAGTCTACGTCGCCGTTGGGTGAAACTCAAGCCGGCTGCTCCACCATGCCCGTGCATCCGCCTGGGTCCAGGGCCCGACACCGGTCTCCGCCAGCATGCGGTCCAGCTCCGCAGCGCTCGCGGGGCGATCGCCCGGGCGCTTGGCCAGGCAGGCGAGCACCACGCGCTCGAGCGCCGGCGCGACAGGACCCTTGGTCCGCGCGGACAACGGCGCCGGCTGCTCCTGGATGTGCTTGGCGACCTGCTGGAACGCCGTGGCCGCCTCGAATACCAGCCGGCCCGTGAGCATGTAGTAGGCGACGCAGCCGAGCGCGTACAGGTCGGCCCGGCCGTCCACCGTCTCCTGCAGCGCGATCTCCGGCGCCATGTAGGCCGGCGTTCCCGGCGTAAGGCCGGCTGCGGTGGCGAGCGAGTCACCCTGGCGGGCGCCGGAGGCGGACTTCACCAGCCCGAAATCCAGCACCTTCACCCAATCGTGTCGCAGGCCAAGCCGGCCGACGTGGATGTTGGCCGGCTTGATGTCGCGGTGCACCAGACCCGCTGCGTGCGCCTCCTCGAGCGACTCGCAGACCTGGCGCAGGATGTGCACCGTCCGGGCGGCCGAAACCGCACCGTGCTCCCGCACCAGCGTTTCCAGATCCATCCCCTCCAGGAACTCCATCGCGAAATAGAGCGTCTGGTCGGACGTCACGCCGAAGTCGTAGAGCTCGACGGTGTGCGGCGAGCGAAGCGTGGACGCGACCTCCGCCTCGCGACGGAAGCGCGCGATCGCCGTCTGCACGGTGCCGCCGTCGCCCGAGGCCAGCACCTCCGGGCGGATGAGCTTGACCGCCGCCGGGCGCGCCAGCATCCGGTGCGTCGCCCGATACACCTCGCCCATCCCGCCGCGGCCGAGCAGCTC
Source organism: Gemmatimonadales bacterium (assembly GCA_036377715.1). GTDB lineage: Bacteria > Gemmatimonadota > Gemmatimonadetes > Gemmatimonadales > GWC2-71-9 > CAVVWJ01. The sequence continues at coordinate 2,680 of DASUXW010000172.1, read as the reverse complement.
GCCCAGCCGGTAGCTCCCCATCTCCCGCTCCCGCGTCACCTGCTGGCCCAGCCGGGTCACGACGTTCGAGATCACCACGGCCACGCCGAGCAGGAGATAGTTGGGGTAGTGCATGAGGAAGGCGTTCCGCAGCGGCCCGAAGTGGTAGCTGCCCGCGGCTTGTGCGACGATCATCCCGAACGGATCCATCGAGGCCGCGATCAGCCCCGCCGCGAACATCTTCGACGGCGGCACGGGGACGATCGCCGCGAAGATGAGGATGATCGGCCCGATCCAGGTGATGATGGGGCTGACGGACGTGGGTGCGCCTGGCGGCGGACCCCAGTGCACCAGCACGCCGAGATCGAACGCCGTTGCGATCATGTACCAGAGCGCGAGGTTCACGATCAGCGAAGGATCGCGTTCGCCGCTCCGCAAATAGAGGAAGACGGCCAGGGAGACCACGATCCCGCTGGCGGCGATCGCATCGAACCTCTGGAACACGAACCACGGGGAATCACCGGGCACCGCCAGGTGCTGCGCGACATGGCCCAGCCCGGGCGCCAGCACCCAGAGTGCCGCCCCGATCAGGGCGGTGATCTCGAGGCGGCGGGAGGCCTGACGAAGCAGGTCCGCCGGCAGGGACAGCGCACGACTCGTCCGGCCCCGCGAGTCGCCCGCGGTCTCCCTGCCCGGCCGCCCTACGTACCGGCGCTCGACCATCGCACATCAGTACCCAAAGCCGGCCCGCAGATACAGCGCCGTCCGGCGGTCTCCCCGCGCCAGCGCCACCGTGACGGTGCTGCCCGGATCGAGGAACGCGAACCACAATCCGCCGCCCACGCCCGTGTGCCAGGTGCCGGACGACTCGCCATCCAGGAACACCCGCCCCGCGTCGGCCAGGCCGAAGACACCGTACGTCCCCGGCAGGAAGGCGAAGAACCGGCCCAGGCGGAACCGCAGCTCGGCGTTGCCGTACAGGGAGCCGTCGCCCGCGAAGCGCTGCTCGCGCAGGCCGCGCACGGTCTCCACCCCCCCGATGAACGCCGATTCGAAGAACGGGATGCTGTCACCCAGCACCTTTCGGCCGCCGGCGCGGAGCGCCAGCGTGGGCCCGAACGAGGTGGCCGGGGTCAGATAGGTCGAGGCTTCGGCGTGCAGCTCGCCGAACGTCCGCACCACGTCCCAGACCGCGGGATGGATACTCCCGCCGGCGCGGAGCCGGACGCCGCGTGTGGCGGCCGCCGGCACGTCACGCGTGTCCCAGTCGAGTCCGGCGGCGGCGCCGAGCTGGCCGAACGAGCCCGTCCCGTAGGGGGCGAGCCGGGTGATGAACCGCCCCGGATCGAGGTCGGTGTGCACGTACTCGAGCATCGGCCCCGCCGTGAGCCAGCCGCTGCCGCCGACGGGCACGGTCAGCTGCGGCGCGACGAGATACTGCTCCTGCGGGACCCGGTAGAAGAAGTCGGAGCCGATCCGGGGCGTCTCATTGCCGAAGCCGAAGAACCGGAGCACCTCGATGCCCGAGGCGCGGAGCAGGAGGGTCGTGTAGGCCCGCGAGTTGACCCGGTAGAAGTCGCCGCGCAGCTCGGCGCGGCCGGTCTTCGCCTCGGTGGCGTAGCCGGCGCGGACGCTGAGGCGCGATCGATAGGGCCGCTTCCGGAAGCCGAAGTCGTAGCGCACGACGCCGCCGCCCACGAAGAGGCCAACCTCGGGACCCGAGCTCATCCAGGGCCGGAAGCGCCAGAACCCGCCCCAGTCCCGCTCCGGGTAGGGCGTCGAGTCGCTCATCCGGAAATCCGGGAACGGCCGGGTGTCGAGGGGCACACGGTGCCGGCCGCCACGCGTGTTGGTACCGCGAGCGTCGTAGTATCTGGTTCGCGCCGCGGTGGAGGAATCGATCACGCGGTCGTCGCCGCCGCCGCCGATCACCCGGAGGAGCGGTGCGCCCGAGCCGTTTCCCATGATGCGTACGACGTCATCTCCGCCGTGCAGGTAGAGGCGCACCTCCCTGGTCTCGGCGCGCTCGAAGCGGCGGTGGAAGATGGGTCCGGTTCCCGAGTCGCCGCCGTAGATCGTGAGCGCGAGCACGCCGTCGGCCGGGTGGGAGACCTCGACCCGCTCCGCGGCGTCGCTCGTCTGGACGTCGGCCTCTGCGGCCAGCACGCGATAGAATCGTCGGGCCGCTTCGGGCAGCTCGTCGCGCCGGTGCCGGAGGGCGTTCGCCAGCCAGACCCTGTGCCGATCACCGAACTCGGGTGGAAGGCGGCCGACGGCGGTGTCGATGACCGCGTCGGTCAGCCGGCGCTGCAGGTCGGTGACCACCGAGTCCCACACCGGCCACTCGAGGCCGGACAGCAGCCGCCGGTCGAGCACGCGCGCGTTCCAGGTGAGCCCGACGATGCTCGGATAGCTGGGAGCGAACTCGACGAGCTGGGGCGCCGAGAGCCGCGCCAGCGAGAGGAGGAGGCCGTCGAACCGGGCAAACGCCTGGTCGCGGTCGCGCGGGACGGGCACCCAGGGGACGGCGTCCGACTCGCCGAACCTGGCCCACCGCCATTGGTCCTGGTGACGGTCCCAGTCGCCCAGGAACATGTCCACCAGACGAGCCGCCAGGAACGCCCGCGCGTCCACCCACTCATCCTGGTCCTTTTCGAGTCGCTCGAACAGCCGGTCGGTGCCGACGATGTTGCTCGCCCCG
>DASUXW010000171.1:0-2815 GCA_036377715.1 Gemmatimonadales bacterium | reverse complement strand
AGCCCCGCTGGGCCGAGGCACTCCGGCGCCCGGGCGTTCGCCTGCACCTGTACGGCAAGGCTGAGCCGCGGCCCGGGCGGAAGATGGGTCACCTCAACTGCCTTGCGGAGGACTCGACCCGCGCGCTCGCGCTCGCGCACGCCGCGCACGACGCGCTGGGCCGGACCCGGTCGGTCTCCACCAGATAATCCAGCAGCCGCGCCTCACCCTCGGCCTCCCCCACCAGTCCCCTGCCCACGGCCGGGTGCAGCGCCGCGGTGTTCCGGCGTTCCAGCGGATCCTCCACCGCGTCGAACAGCCCAGGCTCCCCCGTCCACGGGTGGACCGCTCGAGAGCCGGCGGTCCTCTCCGAACGGTGTGCCCATGCGTGCCGCAGGCGAGCCACGGGACGAGCGCCGGCGCCGAGGCGATCATGACCGCCAGTGCGTCGTCCACCAGCGTGAAGGCGAGATATCCGGGCCAGAGCCCCACGTAGGGGTGGCCGAACGGGTCCGGCCGTACATACAGGGCCACCCCCTGCCAGGCCATCGCGAGCCAGGCCAGCGCCGCGAGGCGCAGGTCAATCGTCAGGGGCTGGTCCGCGCGAGTAGCTTTCACCGCCCAGGTCCTTCCCAGGAGGATGCGCATGTCGCTGCTGATGTTGCTGGCGAGCGCCGCCCTGCTCGGCGCCCCCGCCGACACCGCCTGTCAGGTACTCCATCCCGACAGGATCCCGGCCGCGGGCCGGAAGAGCCCGCTCGACTCCCTCACGTTCAGCGTGGCCGGCCAGCCGGTGAAGCTCTGCTACGGGCGGCCCTCGTCCCGCGGCCGCACCATGCTCGGCGGCGAGGCGGTGCCCTACGGCAAGCTCTGGCGCACCGGAGCGAACGAGCCCACGGTCTTCTTCACGCCGCTGGCGATCACCGTCGCCGGGATCCGGGTGCCGCCCGGTGCGTACTCGCTCTACACAGTCCCGACCGCCCGGGACTGGGAGATCATCGTCAACCGCTCGATCAAACAGTGGGGAGAAGAGAGCAACTACACGCCCGAAGTCCGGGCGCAGGAGGTGGGCCGCGCGAAGGTGCCGAGCGAGCGGCTCGGGAAGGCGGTCGAGACGTTCACCATTCGGAGCGAGCCGGCGGACTCCGGGGCGAGCCTCGTGCTCGAGTGGGAGAAGACCCGGGTGAAGGTGCCGATCAGGCCCGCCTGACCCCCGCCACCAGGCGGTCCACCTCGTCCGCCGTCGTGTAGCAGGCGCACCCCGCCCGGATCAACCCGTCCGGAGCGAGCCCGAGCCGGGCGATCACCGTCGCGGCGTAGAAGTCGCCGCTGGAGACGAACACCCCTTCGGCGGCCAGCGCCGTGGCCACTTGGTCGGTGGTGCGCCCGGCGACCGTGAAGGCCACCGTGGGCGTGCGGGACTCGCCCGGGCGGGGGCCATAGAGACGTACGCCGCCCACGCCGGCCAATCCCTCCCACAGCCGCTCCAACAGGTCCTGCCCCCGCCGGTGCAGCGCTGCGAAGGCGCCGGCCAGCCGTTCGCGCCGGGTCGCGCCCGGGCTGAATGAGGCGAGGAAGTCGACCGCCGCCGCCGCACCCGCGATCCCTTCGTGATTCAGGGTACCGGTCTCCACGCGCTCGGGCACCCAGTCCGGTGCGGGCGCGAGCTTCGGCACGTCCAGCTGCTCCAGCCGCTCACGCTTGCCGAAGAGCACTCCGACGTGCGGACCGTAGAACTTGTACGCCGAGCAGGCGAGGAAGTCGCACCCGAGGGCGCGCACGTCCACCAGCGCGTGCGGCGCGTAGTGGACGGCATCCACGAAGGCCAGCGCCCCCGCCGCGCGGGCCAGCGCACAGGCGCGGGCGACATCGGTCACGGTGCCGAGAGCATTGGAGGCAGCACCGATGGCGAGCAGCCGGGTCCGTGGCGAGAGCGCCTGTTCCAGCGCGCCCCAGTCCAGTCGGCCGGTCGCCGGATCGAAGGGGACGGCCCGCACGGTCACCCCGCGCTCACGCGCGAGCGCTCGCCACGGGTCCACATTGGCGTGGTGATCGAGCTCGGTGACGACTACCTCGTCACCGGGTCCCCACGCCCGCCCCAGCGCCCGTGCCAGGTGGTACGTGAGCGTGGTCATGTTGGCCCCGAACGCGATCTCGGCCGGGTCGGCCCCCAGGAAGTCCGCGAGTGCCTCCCGGGAGCCCTGGAGCATGCGATCGGTCTCCTGGCTCGTGGGGTAGTGCCAGTGGGTGTTCGCATTGTGGTGGAGCAGGTAGTCGCTGACCGTGTCGGCGACGATCTGCGGGACCTGCGTTCCGCCGGGCCCATCGAAATACGCCACGGGGTGGCCTCCGTGCCGGCGCTGTAGAGCCGGAAACCGGCGGCGAATCCGGTCGGTGGGGATGGTTCCGGCGAGGTCGGCGGTGGAGGTCATGGGATGGTCGCTGGTTGGGGAGATGATCTCATAAGTAACCTTACATAACAGCACATAATGGCTGTCTCGGCAACTCTTTGCAAGCGAAGCTTATACAATCACTACACACACTGGTGGAACTCAATCAGCCCGGCGCGCCCGGAGACGCGGGCGAAGCGCGTGGTAGAAGGGCACCATCGCGCCCGGCCGAAAAGAACGACGGGATCGCCCCGGTGGGGCGATCCCGTCGTGTGATGGAGGCGCAGGGAATCGAACCCTGGTCCGAGTGAGCTTCCAGAACTGCGTCTACGTGCGTAGGCTTGGCTTCCTGCCGTGGCCTCGGGGCGGTGCCGAACCGACCTCCCCTTGGTCTAGCTCCTGAAGGCTCTCACCGGTCGCGCCGGAGCGGCACGTTCGGCCAGCCC
>DASUXW010000170.1:0-2995 GCA_036377715.1 Gemmatimonadales bacterium | reverse complement strand
GGCGGGAGCGTGTGGGAATCGAACCCACCGGAGCCGCCGGAGGCGCCTCCGTCGCGGTTTTGAAGACCGGCCAGACCACCAGGCCCGATCCGCTCCCCCGGCTCAGGAAGGTAACACCGCCACCGCGTCGATCTCGACGCGGGCGCCCCGGGGCAGCGCGGCGACGGCTACGGTGCTGCGTGCCGGCCGGTGATCGGCGAACACGCGGGCATACACCGTGTTCATCTCGGCGAAATCGGCCATGTCGATCAGGTAGACGGTGGTCTTGAGCACGCTGGCGAAGTCGAGACCCTCGGCTTCGAGGATGGCCGCAAGGTTGCGCAGCACCCGCTCCGTCTGAGCCGCGATCCCGCCCTCCACCAGCTCGCCGGTGGCGGGATCGAAGCCCACCTGCCCCGCGGTGAACAGCAGACCGTTGGCGCGGGTGGCCTGGCTGTAGGGGCCGATCGCGCGGGGCGCGTGCGGAGTGGCCACGAACTCGACGGGCATCAGAACAGTCCCTCGATCGTCCCGTCGGGGTGCACCTTCATGGCCTCGGCGGCCGGGGTCTTGCTCAGCCCGGGCATGGTCATGATGTCGCCCGCGAGCGCCACGACGAAGCCGGCCCCGGCGGAGGGGTACACGTCGCGGATGGTGATCCGGAAACCTTTCGGCCGGCCGAGCTTGGTCGGGTCGTCGCTGAAGCTGTACTGGGTCTTCGCCATGCAGACCGGCGTCTCGGTCAGCCCCATGGCCTCGCACTGCGCGATGTTCTTCTCCGCGGTGGGGGCGTAGTCCACGCCGTCGGCGCCGTAGATCTCGCGCGCGATGGTCTCGATCTTGGCCTTGATCGGCTGCTTCACGTCGTAGAGCGGGTGGAAGTCGGCCTTGCCCTCGTCCAGCACGGCGAGGACCTCCCGTGCCACCGCCTCGCCACCCTCGCCGCCCTTGGCCCACACCTCGCTCAGCGCCGCGCGCGAGCCCCAGCTTCGCGCCGCGCGCAGCACGGTCTCGATCTCTTCGGGCGAGTCGGAGTTGAACCGGTTGAGCGCGATGACCGTGGGCACCCCGAACTTGTGCACGTTCCTGACGTGGGCCTCGAGGTTGACCATGCCGCGCTCGAGCGCCGCCACGTCGGGCTTGCCGAGCGCGTCCTTCTTGACGCCGCCGTGCATCTTGAGCGCCCGGATCGTGGCGACGACCACCGCGGCCTCGGGCTTGAGCCCGCCGAACCGGCACTTGATGTCGAAGAACTTCTCGGCGCCGAGATCGGCCCCGAAGCCCGCCTCGGTGAGCACGATCTCGCCGAGCGAGAGCGCGAGCCTGGTGGCCACCATCGAATTGCAGCCGTGGGCGATGTTCCCGAACGGTCCGGCGTGGACCAGCGCGGGGCTCCCCTCCAGGGTCTGCACCAGGTTGGGCAGAATGGCGTCCTTGAGCAGGAGGGTCATGGCACCGGCAGCCTTGAGGTCGCCGGCGGTGACGGGCTTCCGGTCGCGGGTGAGGCCCACGATGATGCGGCCGATGCGCCGCTCGAGATCGGCGATGTCGCTCGCGAGCGCGAGGATCGCCATGATCTCGCTGGCCGCGACGATGACGAAACGGTCCTCGCGCACCGGTCCCGCGTTGATCCCGCCCAGGCTGATGACGATCGAGCGCAGCGCCCGGTCGTTCATGTCCAGCGTGCGGGGCCAGGTGATCCGCCGCGGGTCGATGCCGAGCGCATTGCCCTGGTGGAGATGGTTGTCGAGCATCGCGGCGAGCAGGTTGTGCGCCGTGCTGATGGCGTGGAAGTCGCCAGTGAAGTGGAGATTGATGTCCTCCATCGGCGCCACCTGGGCGTAGCCGCCACCGGCCGCGCCGCCCTTGACACCGAACACGGGTCCCTGCGAGGGCTCGCGGATTGCCACGACGACCTTCTTCCCGAGCCGGCGGAACGCGTCGGTGAGGCCGACGGTGACGGTGCTCTTGCCTTCGCCGGCGGGCGTGGGGTTGGTCCCGGTCACCAGCACGAGCCGGCCCTTCGGCCTGGCCCGCGCCATCACGTGCGCGGCGATCTTGGCCTTGTAGTGGCCGTACGGCAGGATATCCTCGGGCCCGAGGCCCAAGTCGGCGGCGACATCCTGGATCGGGCGGAGCTTCGCCGCCTGCGCGATCTCGATGTCCGACGGCACGGGGGTCACGGGGGTCGTCGCGGTCGTCACGGGGGAGTACTCCCGCTTGGGGGTGGTAGGCGAAACACGCGGGCGGCGTTCTCGCCGGTCGCGGCCACGAGCTCGTCCACCGGCAGGCCACGCACGGCGGCCACCCGCTCGGCCACGTGGCGCACGAACGCCGGCTCGTTGCGCCGGCCGCGGTGCGGGACCGGCGCGAGGTACGGGCCGTCCGTCTCCAGCAGCAGGCGGTCGATCGGGACGGCGCGCACCGCATCGTCCAGCTGCCAGTTCCGGAACGTCACCATCCCGCTGAACGACACATAGTGGCGGAGGTCCAGCCCCGCCCGCAAGAGGCCGGGCCCGCTGCTGAAGGAATGCAGGATGGCGGTGACGTCCGGGTGAGCGCGAAGCAGCGCGGCGGCGTCGTCGTCGGCCTCGCGGGCGTGGATCACGACCGGCTGGCCCGCCTCGCGCGCCAGCAGGAGCTGGGCCTCGAACGCGGCCCGCTGGGCCTCCCGGGGCGAGTGGTCGTAGTGGTAATCAAGACCCATCTCCCCCGCCGCCGCCACCCCGGGCCGTCGGAGCACGGCCCGCAGCCACTCACGGGTCTCCTCCGACCATCGGCTCGCTTCATGGGGGTGCAGGCCGGCGGTGGCGGCCAGCCGGGGCTCGCCCTCGCTGAGCGCGAGCGCCCGCTCCGCCGCCTCGGGCGACTCGCCGATCACCACCACCCGCCCGACGCCCGCCGCCCAGGCCCGCTCGAGGACCTCCGGACGGTCGGCGTCGTAGTCGGAGGCGGCCAGGTGGCAGTGGGTGTCGGTCAGCATCGGTCGTGAGTCGTGGGTCGTGAGTCGTGAGTC
>DASUXW010000169.1:0-22186 GCA_036377715.1 Gemmatimonadales bacterium | reverse complement strand
CATGAGCTCGGGCACGGCGTCGCGTGCCGGCTTTCCGGTGAACAGCACTTCGCACACCTTCGCCGTGATCGGCAGCTCCACGCCCAGCCGCTCGCCCAGCGCGGCGCCCGCGCGCGAGGTGTTGGCGCCTTCGGCCACGCTGCGGTGCGCGGCGCGGTACTGCGCCAACGTCTGGCCCTGGCCCACGGCCACCCCGAGGGCGCGGTTCCGGCTCAGGCTTCCGGTGGTGGTGAGCACCAGGTCGCCCATGCCGGCCAGGCCGGCAAACGTGCGCGGGTCGGCGCCCATCGCGAGCCCGAGCCGGGTGATCTCGGCGAGCCCGCGTGTGATCAGTGCAGCCCGCGGATTGTGGCCGAGGCCGAGCCCCTCGAGAATCCCGGCGGCCACCGCGATCACGTTCTTGAGCGCGCCGGCCAGCTCGACGCCGGTCACGTCGCCGCCCGAGTACACCCGGAACGTGGAGGTGGCGAACAGGCGCTGCACCGCCGCCGCGCTCCCCGGCTCGTGCGCGGCGGCCACCACCGCCGTCGGCTGCCCCTGGCAGACCTCGAGCGCGAAGCTGGGGCCCGAGAGCACCGCCACGCGCGCCTGCGGCACGCACTCGGCGATCACGGCCGACATCAGGGCAAGGGTGTCGGTCTCGATACCCTTGGTGGCGCTCACGACCAGCGCCTCCGGCGCGACGGCAGCCGCTGCGGTCATGAGCACGCCGCGCACGGCGTGGCTGGGCGCGGCCGAGACGACGACCGCCGCGCCCGCCACCACTTCTCGGGCGTCGGCCGACGCGCGGAGCGCGGGCGCGAGCGGCACGCCCGCCAGATAGACCGGGTTCTCGTGCGCCCGGTTGACGGCCTCGGCCACCTCGGGCTCGTAGGCCCAGAGCCGGACCGTCTCGCCCTTCCGGGCCAGCAGGTCGGCGAGCGTGGTCCCCCAGCTGCCCGCCCCGAGAACCGCGATGGTGCTCACCGCCGCGGTGCCGGGGCCGCGCGGCGGCCGAACCGGTTCTCGGTGCCGTTGAGCAGGCGCCGGATATTCCCGCGGTGGAACCAGATGATCGCCGCCGCCACCACCACGTCGAGCCAGAGCACGAGCGGCTGGTCGGGCGGCTCGAGCAGCGCCACCGCGGCTGGGAACACCGCCGCGGCCACGATGCTCCCCAGCGATACGTAGCCCGTGGTGTACACCAGCACGACCCACACGGCGGCCGCGACCGCGAGCGCCGCCGGCGCCAGACCGAGCATCACGCCCGCCGCGGTGGCCACGCCCTTCCCGCCGCGGAAGCCGACGAACACCGAGAAGACGTGCCCGAGTACCGCGACCAGTCCGCAGACCAGCGCGAACAGCTCGGAGGACGAGACGCGCGGCGCGAACACCAGCACCGGGATGAGTCCTTTGGCGGCGTCGAACAGCCCGACGGGAACGGCGTACCGCCAGCCGAGCACGCGGTAGAGGTTGGTGGCGCCGAGATTGCGGCTGCCGTGCTCGCGCAGATCGATCCCCCGGAAGACGCGGCCCGCCAGATAGCTCGTGGGAACGGCGCCGAGCAGGTAGGAGGCCGCAAGCCAGGGGAGCGCCGACATCATCGCCGGGAGCCGCGCGCGGTGAACTTGAGCCGGACCGGCGAGCCGGTGAACGGCCACGCCTCGCGCAGCCCGTGCACGAGATAGCGACGGTAGGCGTCGGGTACGTCGTGCGGTCGGTTGCTCACGATCGCGAAGGTGGGCGGCGCCACGCCGATCTGGGACGCGTAGAGCAGCTTCACCTCCTCACCCGGCTTCTGCGGTGGCGCGTTGCGCTCGAGCAGCGACGTCAGCACCCGGTTCACCTCCGCGGTCGGCACTCGCACCGCCCGACTCTCGGCGACTTCGAGGATGAGATCGAGGATCTTCCGCACTCGCTGCCCCGTGAGCGCGGACGCGTACACGAACGGGACGTAGCGCAGAAACGGCGCCTTGGCGATCAGCTCGTCCTGACCCCGGCGCGCCGTGTTGGCATCCTTGTCCGGGATCAGGTCCCACTTGTTCACCACCACGATCAGCCCGCACCCGTGCTCCCAGGCCTGGGTGGCGATGCGGAGATCCTGGTTGTGCATCCCCAGCGTGGCATCGACCACGAGCACGCAGACCTCGGCCCGCTCGATCGCCCGCTCGGTGCGGAGCGTCGAGTAGAACTCGAGGTCATCTTCTACTTTAGCGCGGCGACGTAACCCTGCGGTGTCAACGAACTTGAGATTTTTTTCTCGATAGCGCAAGAGGGAGTCGACGGCGTCGCGCGTGGTGCCCGCCTCGGGGGCGACCACGTGGCGTTCCTCGCCCAGCAGCTGGTTCACCAGCGAGGACTTCCCCGCGTTGGGCCGGCCGACCACGGCGACGCGAACCGCGTCCTCCGCCTCGGTCGCCTCGGCCGGCGGCAGCCGCTCCACGACTGCGTCGAGCAGATCGCCGCTTCCCTTCCCCACTCCGGCGCTCACGCCGAACGGGTCGCCGAAGCCGAGCTGATAGAAGTCGTACTGGGCCGTGCTGCGCTCGAGGTCGTCGAGCTTGTTGACGGCGAGCACCACGGGTCGGCCCGACTTCCGGAGCAGATCGGCGATGGCCCGGTCCACCGGGTTCAGTCCCTCGCGTCCGTCCACCACGAACAGCACGAGGTCGGACTCGGCCAGCGCGAACTCCACCTGCTGGCGGATCGCGCGGTCCATCGAGTCCTCGGACCCGGGCACGAGCCCGCCCGTGTCGACCAGCCAGAACCCGCGCCCGCGCCACTCGGCGTCGGCGAAGTGCCGGTCGCGCGTGGTGCCGGGCCGCTCAGAGACGATCGCCGGCCGGCCGCCCACGATACGGTTGAAGAGGGTGGACTTCCCCACGTTGGGCCGGCCGACGATGGCGACCGTCGGCTGAGTCACGCCGCCGCCGGCTCGTCGAGCGCGTCCACGAAGTCCTTCGACGGCCGGACCTGCATCGGCACGGATGCCGCCAGCAGCGCGAGCCGCATCCCGTCCATGAAGAGCCCGTCGTCGTTGACCGACTCCCGGGGGATCAGCGCGAGATCGAGATCGCGCCGCCCCGCGAGGGCCTGTTGCATCGCGCTACCCGGGAGCAGCCCCGCCGTGGTGACCGACGCGCCGAAGAGCGTGTTCACGACCGGGATCAGCTCGTACCTCGCGCCCGTCGCGCGCGCCAGCGGGTCGAGCACCATCGGCATCAGCGGCGCCATCGCCGTGCCCGTGACCACGCCGATCCGGCGACCCGCCCATGCCGGCAGTGCCGCCGCGCCGGCCGCGATGTGCTGCTGCAGCCAGCGTACGCTCCCGACGCCGTTCTCCACCTGGTCGAAATCGTCGTAGATCTCGGCCGGCGGAAGCTGGACGCCGGCCCGGAGATACAGTTCGTCGGCCCCGAAGGCCCAGTGAACGCCGCGCTCGTGCTGCGCGATTGCGGAGCGTGCGTTCACCAGCGCGATCGCCGCGCCGCACTCCTCCGCGGTCGGCTCGCGCACTAGATGGTGCTTGCTGTATTCGGTGAGCCCGACCGGCACCACCGAGCAGCCCTGGATCTCGGGTCCGAACTCGTACAGCTCGCGCAGCGTCTGCTCGAGCACCGGCCCGTCGTTGACGCCGGGCGACATGACGACCTGGGTGTGGAACGTGATCCCGTGGTCGGCAAACATCCGCAGCTGCGGCAGGATCTCGGGCGCGGTCGGATTGCGCAGCAGGTAGCGCCGGACCATCGGATCGGTGGCGTGCACCGACACGTACAGCGGCGAAAGCCGGTACTCGATGATGCGCGCGACGTCCCGCGGCTTGAGATTGGTGAGCGTCGCGAAATTGCCGTAGCGGAACGAGAGCCGGTAGTCGTCGTCCCGGATGTAGAGGACGTCGCGCAGTCCGTCGGGGAGCCCGTCCACGAAGCAGAAGTCGCATCGGTTGGCGCAGCGGCGGATGCGGGCCGGCTCCAGTGACACGCCCAGCGGCTCGCCCGCGGGCCGCTCGATGTCGAACTCGATCTCTTCGCCGTCGGGCTGGCGGACGTGCAGCAGGATCGCTTCATCGGCCGTGAGGAACTCCCAGTCGAGGAAGTCCTCGAGCGTCCGGCCGTTGACCGTCAGCAGCTCGGTGCCCGCGCGAATCCCGAGCTCATCGGCGATGGACGCCGGCTCGACTCCCGTTACCCGAATCATCGGCGCAAAGATCGTCGGGCACAGCGGTAAATTCAAGCTCGCAAACCACTTCGCAAGACGCAACGAAGTGACTTCTGAGGCCGGCGATGGCTGGCCTCAGCCGAGCAGCTCGAGCAGCGCGTCGCCGTACGCCTCGAGCTTCGCGGGGCCGATGCCGCGAACTCGGCGCAGCGCTTCGCGATCGTGTGGCTGAACGGCCGCGAGCGCCTCGAGCGTGCGATCGTGAAAGATCACGTAGGGTGGCATTCCCCGCCGGCGGGCCTCTTCGGACCGCCAGCCTTTGAGGCGCGCCAGAAGCGCGGGGTCCACATCGGCCGGAGACACCGCTGCGGGTTCCGGCTCCGCTCCCCCGCCGTTTTTCCCGGCCCGCGCCCGGCGCCGCGGCCCGGCGGCGGGCTCCGGCAGGGCCAACTCGGGGCGTATTTCGCCCTTCGCCACCTGCCTCCCCTCCGGGGTGAGGGCGAGGACGAAGGCGCCGGGGCGGCCGCCTTCGATGCCGTGGCGCTCGATGAGCCCCGCATCGGCCAGGACGCCGAGGAGGTCCTTGACCTCCTCGAGCGGAACGCCGGCGAGCTTGCCGTAGGTCGGCACCCGGTCGAGCCCCCGATCGAGCACCTCGCGCACCCGGCTCCCGGTGAGCACCTGCGCGATGCGCGCCACGCCGAATCGGCCGGAGAGCCGTCCCACGCCCGAGAGCGCGATGCGGACGCGCAGCAGCTCGTCGTCGTCCAGCGCCCGCCCGTCGCTGCGTCCCCAGCCCAGGCATACGTCGCACGTGCCGCAGCGTGGCGCCGCACCGCCGCGCGCTCCGCCCGCGAAATAGTCGTAGATGAACCGCGTGCGGCATCCACGCGAAAAGGCGTAGCGCACCATGGTGTCCAGCCGCTCGCGGTCGCGCCGGGCCTTGAGCTCGCGCACGTCGTCGGGCAGCGGCAGCGCCCCCTGGCCCAGCGGGAGGCCGCCGCTCTCGGCGGTCCGGCGAAGCAGCCTGACCGCGGTGCCGGCGCTCATCGAGGTGCCGCCGTCGTGGCCCAGGCGGTTCACGATGTCCTCGTCGTCGAGTCCCTCCCCCAGCAGGCGCCATACGGCGCGCAGCACCCCGGGCGTCGGATTGGCCCCGGCCAGGAAGAACTCCTGCGTTCGTACGTCCACCGGGGAGAACAGCAGAGTGCATCGCGCCGGCGCGCCGTCGCGTCCGGCCCGCCCGGCCTCCTGGTAGTAGGCCTCCACGCTCCCGGGCAGCTCCGCGTGCGCGACGAATCGGATATCGGCCTTGTCCACGCCCATGCCGAACGCGTTGGTGGCCGCGATGACGTCGAGCCGTCCGGCGACGAATGCCTCCTGCGCCTCCGCCCGATCCTCGTCGGACAGCCCCGCGTGATAGCGCCCGGTACGGAGGCCCAGGCCGGCGAGATAGTCGGCCCAGAGCTCGACGGTCTTGCGCGTGGCGCCGTACACGATCCCGGGGGGCCCGACCTCCGTCACCAGGCGGGCCAGCGCGGCCGCCTTCTCCGCACGGCCCCGGCAGCTCTCGACCGCCAGGGTCAGGTTGGTGCGCTCGAAGCCGGTGAGCAGGTCGAGTGGATGGCGCAGCTCGAGCTGGGCGGCGATGTCGGCCCGCACCTCGGGGGTGGCGGTGGCGGTGAACGCCGCGGCCGGGACACCCAGCTCGGCTCGCACGCCCGCCAGGCGCCGGTAGTCCGGCCGGAAATCGTGACCCCACTGGCTGATGCAGTGAGCCTCGTCGACCACGAGACGCGCGGGCGCGAGGCGGCGCAGCATCTCGCGAAAGGGCGCGCTGCCGAACCGCTCGGGCGCGACGTAGAGCAGCTTGAGGCGACCCGCCGCCAGCTCCTGGTCCACCTGCGCGCGCTCGTGCGGGAGGAGCGCCGAATGGAGCGCCGCTGCCGGGATGCCCCTCGCGCGGAGCCGGTCCACCTGATCTTTCATCAGCGCGATGAGCGGGGACACGACGACGGTAGGCCCGTCGAGCAGCAGCGCGGGAAGCTGGAAGCAGAGCGACTTGCCGGCGCCGGTCGGCATGACGGCCACGAGATCGCGACCCTCGAGCATGGCGAGGGCTGCCTCGCGCTGTCCCGGCCGGAAGTCTCGCAGACCGAACCGTTCGTGGAGCGCGCGTTCGAGCGCGACGAAAGTGGTGGGCGTGGTCACCCGGGAAATCTATCCGGTCCGATGCGTCGGGCGACAACCAGAAAATCCGCGCAACGGCGTTTTCGCGCTACTGCACGCGGATGATCCAACCGGTGGAGGGAACGCCGTTCCGATTGAGCAGGAACACCAGATAGTGGCCCGGCGGCGCACGCCGGCTGGTGCTCGGCGCGGTCAGGCGCACCTTGCCCGCCAGACGCCGGAGCGTGAGCGTGTTGGCCCGCTGGTTGGCATCGAAGGCGTGCGTCACCGACCCCAGGCGGATCCACCGTGCTTCGGTGATCTGCGCGGCGTTGGGCGTGAGCACGTCGAAGGTGGCGCCGTAGCCAACGCTCGAGGGCGCGCTCGTGATCGTGGGTCGTGCACCCTTGAACAGATACGGGGGCCGGAAGATCTCGTGGTTGCGTTGGGCGGGGAACGGCTGGCCCGTCGCCGGATTGTTGGCGTCGCCGCTCGCGCCGTGCAGGACCGTGCCGTCGGACATGAGCAGGGAGACGGAGTGATACGCACGGTCGATCTGATTGCTCGCGAGTTGGGTCCAGTGGCCGGTGCGCGGACTCCACACCTCGGCCGCATGCACCGCGCCCGAGAGCGTGTTGAAGCCGCCCGCGCTGGTCCCGCCCGTCGCCAGCACCTGGCCGTCCGGCAGGATGGTCGCGTTCATGTGGCGCCGCGCGAATCGCATCGGGTCGGTGTTGACCCAGTGGGGCCCGGTGACGTTGAGATCGATGAGCTCCGCCGTGGCGGTCGGCACGCTCGATTTCGGATCGGCGGTGCTCCAGCCGGTGTTGCCTCCCCCACCCACGACCATGACCTTCCCCGTCTCGTACATCACCGCCGAGCCGTAGTCACGGTTGTAGGGCCAGAGATGCGTCAGGCCGGCGCTCGAGGTCCAGCGTCCCCGTCCCGCGGAGGTGACGGCGTCTACGTCGAGCCACCGCGCCTTCACCCGTTCGGCCGCGTAGAACAGCTTGCCGTTCGGCGCGACGAACTGCCGCGGATAGTACGGCAGGCGCAGGCTCGCGCCGGTGAGCTGCACCCAGCGCTCGTTCTCCCAGATCTCGGGGATGAGCACCTGATCCGAGGCGGTGTCCCGCCCGGCCACCGTGACGACCCGTCCGTCGGCGAGCGTGGTGACGGTCGGATACCAGCGGCCCTTCGCCATCTTGGGCAGCCCCGGTTCCCAGCTCTGCGAGACCGGATCGAAGATGTTGGTGACGTCGAGGCCGCGATCGTCCGCCTTGTGGCCGCCCGAGACCATGAGCCGCCCGTCCGCCATGAGCGCGTGGCCGGCGCAGAACAGCATCGTGTCGGCGGGAACGGCGATGGCCGTCGTCGGCGGGCCGGCTGCGGGATCCCACAGCCGCGGATTGGCCATTCGCTGGGTGCCCGCCTCGAACTTGCCCCATGCGATGATCCGGCCCGTCGGCAGGAGCGTCATGTGCAGCGGGACGATGTCCCACGATACCGGCGCGTCCCACCGGCCGGTGGTCGCTTCGGGCGGGAGGGCGTTGATCGTGGTGGTGGCGGACGTGCCCGAGGCGGTGCCGGTCGTGAAACGGAGCGTATGGGGGCCGGTGCCCGCGATGCCCAGGTCACCGAACTTGGCCCGGCCCGTCGACGAGGTGGTGGCGGTGAGCGTGCCCTGCAGCGTCCCGCCCCCGCTGGCCAGGGCGGCGGTCACGACCACGCCAGGCACCACCATCCCTGTGGCATCCATGACGACCACGGCCGGTTGGCGCGTCGGGTCCCAGACTTCCTGATCCAGGGCGCTCACGGGCGGCTGGGTTGCGATCCTGACGGTCGCGGGGGCACCCGCCGCCATGGAGGGCGGCCCCGCCGCGTCGCCCGGGCCGGGCCGAGTCAGCTCGTCGCCGCCGCAGGTGACCAGGCCGGCGGCCAGCAGACCGGGAACCACGAGTCGGGTGACACGGCGCCAGGGGTGAAGCACGGGAGGCTACTCCGGAGGAGACCACGGCAGCGCCCGCAGGAATTGCGCCGGGCGCCGGCACGGCGGCGCCGGGCTCAACCCGTGGGGGCGTGGCGGCGACCCCACGCCAGTTGATGCGACGAGGCGCCTACGACACCCCGCGTACGAGCGCGCTGCGCAAGCCTTCGAGCAACTCCTCCACGCTGAACGGCTTCTGCAGGAAGACCGCGCCCGGCGACAGCACGCCATGCGTGGCCACCGCTTCGGCGCTGTAGCCGGACATGAACACGACGCGCGTGGCCGGCCGAAGCCGCCGAAGCCGGCGCGCCAGCTCCGCACCGTTCATCCCCGGCATCACGACGTCGGTGAGCAGCAGGTCGATCTTGCCGGTGTGGTGCTCGGCGGTCCGGAGTGCCGCGGCACCATCCGGCGCTTCGAGTACCCGGTATCCATGCGCCACCAGGATGCGGCGCACCGGCGCGCGCACGCCGTCCTCGTCCTCGGCCACGAGCACCGTCTCGCCGGGCCGGCCGCGCGGCCGGCTCAGCACCGTCCGCTGCCCCGGTGACCCACCTGTCGCCACGGCGACCGGCAGGTGGATCGTGAATGTGGTCCCCCGCCCCGGCGCCGACTCCACGTGAATGTACCCGCCCGTCTGCTTCACGATCCCGTACACCATCGAGAGGCCGAGCCCCGTCCCCTTGCCCCGCTCCTTGGTGGTGAAGAACGGCTCGAAGATGCGGGAGCGCGTCTCCTCGTCCATGCCGGCGCCGGTGTCCCGCACGATCAGCACGCTGTAGGCGCCCGGCGCGAGTCCGCGCTGCCGACGGGCCTCGGACGCGCTCACCACGCGATACCCCGTGGCCAGCGTCAGCGTCCCGCCGCTCGGCATGGCATCACGCGCGTTGACCACGAGGTTCATCAGCACCTGGGCGAGCTGGGTGCGGTCCGCGCGGACCGGCGGTGCCTGGGGGTCGATGGAGGTTTCCAGCCTGACCGATTCGCCGATGAGGCGGCGCAGCATGCGCTCCGCCTCGTGCACCACTTCGGCCAGGGCGACCACCTCGAGGTTGAGCACCTGTCGCCGGCTGAACGCGAGCAGGCGGCGGGTCAGGTCGGCGGCGCGCGCGGTCGCGCGGTGGATCTCGGCCAGATGCTCGCGGAGCGCCTGCGGGTCGGCCGCCTCCTCGAGCGCCATGTCGGCGGAGCTGCCGATCGCGGTGAGCAGGTTGTTGAAGTCGTGCGCCACGCCGCCCGCGAGCTGTCCGACCGCCTCCATCTTCTGGGCTTGCCGGAACTGCTCTTCGAGCAGTCGTTGCTCGCTCACGTCCACGAAGATCCCGTTCCAGAGCGTGCCGCCGTCGGCTTCCGGCGATGGGAGCGCGCTCCCCCGGATCCATTTGAGTGCCCCGTCGGGTGGCGTGAGGCGGAACTCGAGCTGCCACGGGCGGAGCGCTCGGGCGGATTGGAGGATCGATTCGCGGCAGACGTCGGCGTCATCGGGGTGTACCAGCGCCCAGAATCGGCCGGCGTCCCGCTCCACCTCAGCGGAGCCCACGCCCGCGAGCTTCCGGATGCCCGCGCTCATGAAGGCGAACGCTTCCCGGCCGTCCGGATTGATCCGATAGTGATACACGGCGCCGGGGATGCCCTCGGTGATGGCGTGAAGCTGCCGGTCGCTCTCGCGCAGCACGCGCGCGCCACCGGCTGCCGCGCGCCACACGGCGTGGCGCAGAGCCCGGGCCAGGTGGGAACTCCGTACGGCATTGCGCGGAAGAAAGTCCTGCGCGCCGAGCTGAAGCGCACGCGCGGCCGTGTCCCAGGTATCGTCCGGCCCGATGGCGATGATGGGCAGCTCGGGCCACCGCTCGTACAGCGACAGGACGGCCGCGGGGCCGATGGGATCGAGGCTCGAGAGATCCAGCAGGACAGCGTCGAAGCGCTCGGCGTGCAGCGATGCCAATGCCGAATCCAGCGAGGCGGCCGTCGACGGCGCGAAGCCGGCCGCTCCGGCATCGTTCAGCCCGGCGCGAATCTCCGCAGCCACGGACGCGTCCCCGGCAACGACCAGAACGCGGAGCGGCTTGGGGTCGGGCGCGGAATTACCCACGGACGGACGCTGCCGTACGCCGGCAGCGGCCGGAGCGATCGGGGGCCATCGGACTCCCGGAACCGGCGGATTGGGGACACTCGGGGGATGGGTGAAGCTATGGCTCGCACGCACCGGGAGTCAAGCGTGCGAGCGCCCGCCCGAGCGCCCCGCATGTGTCTACGGTGTACCGCTGCTGTCCGAAGCCGACGTGGTCCCGGATGAGCTCTTTCCCGTGGACGAGGTGTCGGCCGTGTTGCCGCTCTGGTTGCGCTGGTGGCCGCTGGTATCCGCCTCTGACGCACCCGCCTTGTAGCCGTGGGTCGTATCGGCCGCGGCGGCACCGGTGTCGGGCGACGCGAACCGCTCCGCCTTGGCGCGGCGCCGGATGGCGGCAACGGTCGAGACACTGTCCACGCCGCCGTTGCTGGAGCAGGCCGTCCGCGATGCGGCCGCGGCCTGACCGTCCATGCATACCACCGTATCCGCAGGAGCGAAGTGGCCGGCCCGCATCTCCGACCAGGCCTTGGTCGCGTGCCAGTCCACCTTGCCATGGTTGTCGCACGCCGTCCGTGTTGGGCCAGGCTGGGTACTTCCGTCCTGACAGACCAGCAGGACCGGTACCTGCGCGCTGGCTGCCGCCGGGAACAGCAGCACCATCGCTGCCGCTCCGAGCCCGAGTAACAAGTGTTTCATGAATCCTCCTGGAAGAACTGCGTCGCGCCGAGTGCGCGCGCGCACTCTTCATGTTCGGCGGACGCGGGATGGAGGGCCGTGAGTTTCGTCACCGAGTCCGGTGCGAAAAAGCCCCCGCGCCGGTCAAACTGGCGTGGGGGCTTCGATGGGGCCTGGAGAGCGGGCGACCGGACTCGAACCGGCGACGTCCAGCTTGGGAAGCTGGCATTCTACCACTGAATTACGCCCGCGAGATTACGCTGTAACGACTTACGGCCGACGCAAAATATGGCCGCACCCGCCTGCCACATCAAGTCCCGTACGCCGGGCCAGTGTCACACCCGGCCGGCACATTCTCCGGGCCCAATGACCAGGAGAAATCATGCGCAACATCTGGTGGTTCGTGCTGCTGGGTGCCGCGGCCTGCGGCGGCGACAGCACCGGCCCCTCGCCCGCGTTCCCCGCGGTGGCTGGGACGTACACCGTCACCGGCTACTTCGACGGGATTCCCTCCGACGCGGCGTTCTTCAACGGCACCCTGATGGTGACCCAGGCGTCGCGGCAGGGGGGCGCCCTTGGCGGGACGATGGCGGTGACCGTGAATCTGCAGGGCGACGTCTTCAACATCGGCGGGGCACTGCAAGGCGCCAACGTGAGCCCGAACTCGCTCAGGGCCGCCACACGCTGAGCGACGGGCAGGAAAGCCTCTCGGGCGCCTGGTCCGGAAGTCGGGCGACCGGCACGGCGGTGCGGTCGGCGGCCACCAATCGACTGGGAGCCCTGTTCCGGGACGAGCGGGCCTACTTGCCCCGCGACGCGTCGAGGAAGCTCCTGAGGTCGGGCTCGCTCACCGCCGGCTCGCCGGGCGAGACGTTGTCCAGCCGGCCATCGCGCATCCACCGCTCCAGCTCGCCCACGAGGTCGAACAGGTGGTCGAACGAATCCACCACGAACAGCAGCGGCTGATAATGGTCGATCTCGAAGTACTGGTTGATGACCCACTCGAGCTGGACCGGATATCGCTGTACCTCAGGCGAGTCGATCGCGTGCGCGATCTCGCCGTACGAGCTCAGGAGACCGCTGCCATAGACCTTGAGGCCCCGGCCGTCGGGGCTGCGCATCAGCCCGAACTCGATCGTGAACCAGAAGAACCGCGCCAGCGCCTTGAAGATGCTCGTGACGCGCCGGATCTGCTCCTGCTCGTCACGGATCCCGGCTACGATCTCGGCCGCCGTGTGCGCGCAGTCGCCGAACCGCACCAGGGTATCGGCGAAGGCCCGATCGGTATGCATCGGCACGTGCCCGGCGATATCGTGGAAGATGTCCGGCTCGGGCAGGTAGTCGAGCGTGGCGCCGTCGCGGATGGTGATGGTGGTGGGGAACTCGCGGTTGCGCAGACAGTCGAAGAACAGGAAGGATGGAACGTACCCGCTCACCGGCTTGGCCTTGAAGCCGGTGAGCGGGCTCAGAAACCGGTTCACGTCCTCCAGCCGCGGCACCCGCTGGGGGTCGAGACACAGATTGTCGATCCCCTGGAGGAAGCGCGGGTTGGCGTAGCGCCGCCACCGGTCTTCCATGCGGGTGAACAGCCGCCGCCAGGCCTCGTGATTGGCCTCGGTGTAGAGCTCATACGGCTGATGGATGTACAGCCGGCCCTCGGCCTGCGCCTGCTCGATGAACGGCGCCCTGGTGGTGGTCAGCCCCTCGGGCGCGCGCTCGGTCCGCACTCCGGCCATGGGACCTCCTCTCGGTCTACCGCACCCTACTTCCGCTTGTAGCGCCAGGCCGTGATCCCGCTCCCCTGCCCCGCGACCTTCACCTCCTGGGACTCGCCGGGCTTGAGCGCCGGGATCTGCGCCTCCTGGCTGGCCACGGCGCCGCCGGTGGCGTTCAGGAACTCGACTACGATGGGCACCGCCGCGGGCGCGATCGCCTTCCCGCCGGGCGTGGTGGCCGAGCGACCGGTGGCGGTCAGGGTGAGCGTCGCCCCTGCGCCGGTCACGTCGAAGCTCGTCGCTTTGACGTCGGCGGGGAGCGCCAGCACCTGCTCCGCGGTCTTCACCGCATCATCCACCTTGCCCGCCTGGCGGTAGCCCTCGCCCAGCAGCTTGAGCGCGTTTTCGCTGAGGGGCTCGATGGCGACCAGCTTCGTCGCGGTCTCCGCCAGCTTGGCCCCGTTCTTCATCGCGAGATAGGTATTGCTCAGATTGGAAAGCGCGTCCCGGTTGTACGGCTCGGCGGCTACGACCTTCTCGAATGCCCTGGCGGCGTCGGCGTACTTCTTGTCGTTGTAGAAGTTCACGCCGGCGGCCATGAGGTCCTGCGACCCCGGAGCGCCGCCCGCCGCGCCTCCGCCGCCCGCCGGGGCTACGGCGCCGCCGGCCGCGACGACCTCTTTCTCGATCGCCTGCGCCTGCTCGACCTTCCCGGCGCCCCGGTACGCCGAAGCGAGGCCCTTCTTGGCTTCGAGGTCGTTCGGCGCCCACTTGAGATACCGCTCGAATGCCGCGGCCGCCTCGTCGTACTTCTTGTCATTGAGCAGGAGTGCGCCTTGATTGAACGCCGACCGGTCGCGGATCTGCCGCTCGGTCGTGTCGGTGGCGTTGGCGCCGGCCGCGGCCGCCTGCCCGAAGTAGTATGCCGCGCTGTCGTTCTGCCCCTTCTCGTTCATGACCGTGGCGATGCCGTAGTAGGCTCGCGGCGAGTCACGGTAGATCGTGGCCGCGTCGCGGAACATCACGAGCGCGGAGTCGCTGTTCTTCTTTTCCTCGAACTGCCCGCCGGCGTTGATCAGCGCCGCCCAGGCCGCGCGACGGTAGCGCCCGATGTCGTCGTGGCACTGCGGCGCGAGCTGCTCCGCCTTCGTGAGCGCCTCGTCCGCCCGGGCGAGGTCGCCCTCGCGCAGGTAGATCCGCCCGAGGTAGTACCACGCGGCCGGGTTCTTCTCCTGCCCGTTCTTCTGGATGGCTTCGAGCAGCACCCGCTGGCCGTTGCCGAGGGAGCGTGCCTTGTTCTCGGGGACTTCGGTCTCGATGCTCGTCTTCAGATAGGACGCGCCGCTGCTCACCTTGAAGTGGTTGGGCTTGATGCCGCAATCGGCCCCTTCGTATTTGCTCGGCATGGCCGCCGCCACGCGGCTGTTCGGCGCCGGCTGCTGCGCCTCCGCGGCCGAGGCAGCGATGGACAGGATGACCATGCCCCACACGGTCTGTGCGTTCACTCGTCACGACTCCTTGTTCGAGGTCCAACCAGGCGAAGCGCCCGGTCACGCAAGTCCCTTGCCACCTCATGCGCGGGCCGGCCCGTGCGGCGGGCCAGCGCGGCGACGTCGTCGTATTCCGGCTTCAGGCGCGGACCGTCCGGCGCGTCGAGCACCTTGACGCGCACGGAGGTCCCGTCCGCAGCCTCCACCTGCACCTCGCGCCGCGCGAGCGTCACCCGCTCGGCGGTGTGACGCCGAACACCGGCGGTGGTGCTGTGGCGGAAGAATGCCTCCGCCACCGCGTCGGCCTCCGCCGGCGCCACCACCGCTTCGATGCGAAATCCGCTCCGCCCCTTCTTCATCTGGGTGGACCAGATCTGGACGTCGAGTGCGCCCGCCCCCACCAGCGCCTCGCGCAGCGGGTCGAGGTACTCCGGGCTCAGGTCATCCAGGTCCGTCGAGAGAACCACGACCTGGCCGGCTTCCGGGGCAGGCTCAGCCAGGATCAGACGCAGCGCATTGGGATACGACTCCGGGTTGCGGCCGCCCGCGCCCCAGGCGCTGCCCTGCACGGGGCGCCAACGGTCCGGGGGCGGTCCATCCGAGAGCACTCGCAACAGCACGGCGCCTGTGGGTGTCACCGCTTCGCCGGTGACCGGGCCGTTGGGACCGACCTCGAGGCCTTCGAGCAGGATCGCGGTGGCAGGTGCCGGCACCGGAATGATCCCGTGGGCGGCGCGCACCCAGCCCTCGCCCACGCTGACCGGGCGGCTGTAGATGCGGGTGACGCCGAGCTGCTCGAAACCCTCGATCGCGCCCACGACGTCCACCAGCGCGTCCAGCGCTCCCACCTCATGCAGCGCGACCTGTTCCGCCGGCACGCCGTGCACCCGGCCCTCGGCCTCGCCGAGGAGCCGGAACGCACGCACGGCCCGCTCGCGCACCCAGTCCGTGAGCACGGCGCGCTCCACCGCCGCGATCAGGTCGCCCACGTGTCGATGGGGGCCGTGGTGGTCGTGGCCCTGGCCGGCGTCGTGGTGATGACTGTGGCCGTGACCGTCGTGCGAGTGCGCATGCACCGGCTCGCTCGGCGGTTCGTGGACTCCTCCGGGCAGGAGGACGTCCACCTTGGTGGCGCGCACGCCGCACCGGTCCACCGCCCTCACCTCGACCGAAACCTCAGGCGTGCCGAGGCGCGCCGGCAATCCTCGCAGCCACTCCGCCGGGGCTCCGGCCGAGACGAGTGCGCCGAGCAGCATGTCGCCGCTGATTCCCGCCACCGGGTCGAGGATCGCAAAACGTCCATCAGCCATAGACTTATAAATATGGCCGTCGCCGGGGCCGCAGGCAAACCGCCGCCCGGTGGGCAGCGGTCACCTGGCGCTATTGAGGTGGGAGAGGATCCGCTCGGCGAGACGGGTGGAGAACCCGGGGACCGTGGCCAGCTCCGCCACCGAGGCGGACCGCACACCGGCCAGGCTGCCGAATCGCTCCAGGAGTCGCCGCCTTCGGTTGGGGCCGACGCCGGGGATGTTGAGCAGCTCGGAGGTGATCGTCCGGCGCGTGCGGCGCAGGCGGTTGTAGGCCAGCCCGAACCGGTGGGCCTCGTCCCGGGCGCGCTGCAGGAGCCGGAGCGACGGACTTCGCCGCGAGAGCCGGAGCGGCTCGCTTCGACCCGGCAGGAACACCTCCTCCTCCCGTTTGGCCAGGCTCACCATCGGGATCGGAGCGACGCCCACCGCCTGCATCGCATCCAGCGCCGCGTTGAGCTGGCCCTTGCCGCCGTCGATGACGATGAGATCGGGCAGCGGCTCGGCCTCGTCGCGCCGCCGCGTGAGATAGCGGGTAATCACCTCGTGGATCGCGGCGAAGTCGTCCTGCTGACCCAGGCCCTGGATCCGGAACTTCCGATACTCGCTCTTCTTCGGCCGGCCGGCCTCGAACCAGACCAGCGAGCCCACGGTGTCCCGGCCCTGGTAGTGGGAGATGTCCACGCACACCAGGCTGCGCGGCACGGCGCTCAGGCCGAGGTCGCGTCCGAGCGCGTATACCGGGTCTTCCGCGCGCTCCTCGGTCTCAAACGACTCGATCCTGAGGCTCTCGAGCAGATGTCGGGCGTTGTGCTCGGCCAGCTCCAGCCAGCGCTGGGCGGTGCCCCGCTGCGGGATGTGCCAGTCGGCGTCGGGAACGAGCTCGCGGAGCGCGTCCCAGTCCTCCGGCGGGAACGGCACCACGACCCGACGCGCACGCCACTCGACGGGTACGTAGTAGCGGACCAGAAAGGCGCTCAGCACCGCGCCGTCGGTCTCCTCTTCGAGGCCTTCGAGGAAGCGGTGCTCGCGACCTACTACGCGCCCCTCGCGCACCCGGATGAGCACGCCCGCGGCGTCGTCGCCGTCGCGCGCGTAGCCGATCACGTCGGCATCACCGGTGCCCATCACCTCGACGCTGGCGGGCTCCTCCAGCCGCTCGAGCCAGCGCAGGGCGTCGCGCATCTCGCGCGCACGCTCGTAGTCCTCCCGCGCGCTGGCGTCGAGCATCGCCCCGCGCACCTTTTGGCGCACGTCGCCCGTGCGGCCTTCGAGGAAGTCCACCACATCGTCCACCATGCGGCGGTAGTCCGCCTCGTTCTGCCAGCCGACGCACGGCGCCCGGCAGCGGCCGATGTGGTGGTCGAGGCAGGGCCGATCGCGCCGCTCCTCGGGCAGATTGTCGGCGCAGCTCCGGACGGTGTACAGCCGGCGGATGATGGCGAGGGTGCGCCGGAGCTGGCCGACATCGGTGTACGGGCCGTAGTAGCGCGCGCCCGGGATGTCGCGCCGGCGGGTCACCAGCACCCGGGGGAACCGCTCGCCCAGCGTGACGGCGATGGACGGATAGCTCTTATCGTCCTTGAGCCGGACGTTGAACCGGGGCCGGTATTCCTTGATGAGATTGTTCTCGAGGATGAGCGACTCGGCCTCGGACGGGACGACGATGGTCTCGACGTCGGCGATGAGTCGCTGGAGCAGCTGGTTCTTGGGGCTGGCCTCGAAATCCGCAGCGAAGTAGCTCCGGACCCGGCTCCTGAGCCGCTTGGCCTTGCCGACGTACAGGATCTCGCCCGCAGCATCCTTCCAGAGGTACACGCCGGGCCCATCGGGGAGCGTGTCGAGCTTGCGCTGGAGCGGGTCTGGGATGGTGGGTGCCATCATGAGGTCTGTCGCTGGAACCGGAGGCGCTGCAGGACCGCGCCGGCCTCGGGGACGCCAAGGCGGTCGGTACACGCGAAATATATCCCCCCGTAGACCCCGAGCAGCACCAACGCGGCGAGGATCGGATGGGCCGTGGGCACGACCGGTCGAAGCGCCCAGGCCACCGCCGCGCCGAGGGCCGCCGCGCCCCAGAGCCGGGCCGCCAACGCAACCGGCAGCCCGGTGGCCCCGATCCGTGCGTTGAGCGCGCGGCGCAGGAGCACGAACTCGACCCACCCGGCAATTCCGGCGGAGGCCGTGAGGCCCGCCGCTCCCCAGCGCTGGTCGATCCCCAGCGCCCGCGGCAGCGGCAGCGCGAACAGGTAGCCCAGCGCGATCGTGAGCGCCACCCTGAGTACCGCGAACCGGAGCGGCGTCCGCGTATCCTGCAGCGCATAGTAGGTCGAGGCGTAGAGCCGGCCCATGGTCGAGGCCAGGAGCCCCACCGCCGAGCCGGCGAGGATCCCCCACACGTACACCGTCATCTCCCGGGTGAACGCGCCCGACTGGTACAGCGCGCCGGCCACGACGTCACCAAGGGCGAGGAACGCCATCGCCGAGGGGACCACGAAGAACGCGATCTGGCGCAATCCCGCGCCGAGCCGCCGCCGGAGGTAGTCGGTCCGCTCCGCCTCGCTCCCGACCGCACTGGACATCGCCGGGAGCTCCGCCGCCGAGACCGACATCCCGAACAGGCTCACCGGAAGGGTGTAGAGCACCTGCGCGTACGCCAGCCCCGCCACGGCGCCGGTCGGGAGAAGACTCGCGAGCACCGTGTCCACGTAGGCGCTGATCTGCACGACCCCGCGACCCACGAATACCGGTCCGAAATTCCGGAGCACGGCGCGGACCGACTCGGAGCCGCGCACGAGCCGCGGCCGGAGTCCCTTCAGCAGCCGTGCGACGGTCGGGAGCTGCACCCCGAACTGGAGCAGGCTGCCGATCACCGAGCCCCACGCGGTGAGCTCCGCCAGCCGGTATTCGCCCTCGCGCGTGCCGAACGCGAGCAGGGTCGCGATGATCGCGAGGTTCCACAGCACCGGCGCGGCGTAGCTCAGGAAGAAGCGGCGGTGGCTGTTCAGGACGCCGAGACACCATGCCGAGAGCACCAGCAGTCCGGCACCCGGGAACAGGATCCTGACGAGGCGGATGGTCGCCTCGCGCTTTGCGCCCTCGAAGCCCGGCGCGATGACCGCGATGAGCCACGGCGTGAGCAGCACGCCCGCGAGGACCAGCAGCGAGGTGACCACCGCGAGCAGCGCGGCCACCGCCCCGGCGACCCGGCGCGCCTCGGCATCGTCCCCCCCCGCGCGCAACCCCGCATAGACCGGGATGAACGAGGCGGAGAGCACGCCTTCGCCGAACAGGTTCTGAAGAAAGTTCGGAATGCGGAACGCCGCGTTGAAGGCATCCGCGGCGTCCGACGTGCCGAAGTAGTGCGCGAAGACCCGGTTTCGGACCAGGCCGAGCAGCCGGCTGAGGAGGATCCCCAGCGCCACCATGAGGGCCGGCCGGGAGGTGCCGCGCCGCTCGGCGCTCAGGTTGACGAGGGGGGGAGGGTGGTGTCGCGGGCCGAAGGGTCGGCCAGCAGCTTCTGGAGGAAGGCCGCCTCGTCCTGCAGGGTCTGCACCGTGCGGTTGAGGTCGTCCACTTCGGCCTCGAGCAGCTCGACCCGCTTGGACAGCGCCGCGACGTCGGGCGGCGTCTGCGCCGGGCCCTCGAGCCGCCGTGCCAGCGCGCGCCCGATCGGCGAATCCACCACGATGCCGAGGATCGGAATCAGGAGCGCTACGAGGAGGAACAGCGCGATGACCGACATGGGTCGAGTCTATGCCGGTTCCGGTGCCCCTTCAAGGGCGGCGCGGTACCATCCCTCGAAGGCGTCGGCCAGCTCACCGAGCAGCGCCGGCCCGTAGCGCGAGAGAAACGGCGCGATCGTGAGGACCCGCTCCTGCGGCTTGCCGTCGGGCGCCACCGCCGTGCGAGCCCGGGCCAGCTGGCCGAGCTCGGTCTCGCGCCGGCGCTTGAGGTGCTGGACCAGCTTCTTCTCGACGTCGTGCGTGCCGGCCAGCGCCTGCTGCCGCGCACCCTGCACCGGCCGCGCCAGCGTGGGATCCACCTCGACCGCCGTCCGCTCCACGACTTCGTATTCGTGCTCGAGCGCCGCGCGAAGACGCTCGATGGCAGCCACCGCCCCGGTCGGCAGCTCGGAGCGGACCAGCCTCGACTCGAGCGGCCCCGGCGGCTCGAGGAGCTCCTCCAGGGAGATACCGAACTTGTCGAGCACCCGGTCGACCCGCGGCTCGACGATGATGCCCGACCAGCGGGGCAACGGCAGTTGCCGCGGCACGTCGAGTTGCTGGTAGAGGGGGGGCGTGAGCTCCAGATAGCGGAGCTCTCCCGGTCCGCCGAGATAGGCCACCGACGGCAGCAGGGCGCTCTCGACCACCGGCCGGAGCAGCACGTTGGGCGAGAGGCGCTGCGGGTCGTCGGCCGCGATCCGTTGCAGCGCCGCCAGGTCGAACGCTTCGCGGCTCCGGCGCGTGGCGAACCCGCCGTCCTCTCGCACCAGGCGGTCGCGGCCCTGGCTCGCCTCCAGCATGACGAGCGTCGCGCCGTCCCCCAGGGTGATCCCGGCTGCCCGGGCCGCGTCGCCCAGCTCGTCGCTTCGTCCCGCGAGCGCCGCCTCCAGCTCGCGCGAGCGCTGGAGCGCCCGCACCAGGAACGGCGCCGCGAACCGTTTGGCGGCCGGATGCGTGCTGTCGAACGCCACCACGCCCACCGGGGCGAGCAGCTCCGCGATCGCCCCCGCGAACGCCGCCGCCACGGTGGCTTCTGGCTGGTAGTAGCGCTCGAGCCAGGCGAGCGTCGTGTCCCGGAACTCCGAGGTCGGCAGGCTCCCGGCCAGGGCCGCCAGGGCCCCGGTGACGGCGGGCCCGAGCGGTTGGCGGTACATCGGTGTGAGCGGGGCGTCTGCCGGGCGCGGCGGCAGCTCAGCGCTGGTGAGCGAGCCGTCGGCCGCGATCCAGGCGGCGCTGCTCGCCTCGGCGAAGTCGTGGTCGTCGCCGGCGAGCCAGAAGACCGGCACCACCGGCCGCCCCCACTGCTCCTCGAGCACCCGCGCGAGCGCGGCGGCACTCACGGCCTTGTGCACGGTGTACAGCGGCCCGGTGAACAGGCCGGGCTGCTGCCCGGTGGTGACGGCCACCGCGTCGGGCCTTCGGAGCCGCGCCAGCTGCTCGTCACGGGTCGGGGAGGCGACGAACGCTTCCACGAGCGCCGCATCCAGCCCGCCTGTCCGGGGCGCCGGGGCCTCCACCGGATGCTCGAGCGGCGTCGCCACCAGCCGGACCGTCATCCCGCCTGCCCGACCAGAATGGTGCGCGGCGAGTCGGCGCGAAGCGGACTGCCGTCGTAGTCGCCCAGGCGGTGGCGGATGGCCACTCCGGCGTCGGCCAGCATTGCGGCGATCTCGTCCGGTTCGAAGAGCCGGACCCGTTCCGTAAAGCGGCGGCCGCCGGGCGCCTGGATTGCCTTCCGGACGTAGCGCCCGTCGGGTGATACCGACCGCCTCACCGCCACCTGAGCTCCGTCCAGCGCCACCGTCTCCCGTGTGACCAGTTGGGCGCGTACGACATCCGCGTTCAGGAAATCGATCGCGAACCACCCGCCCGGCTTGACCGTGCCGACCATCTCGCGCAGCGCCGCCAGATGTTCCGCGTCCTCCGCGAAGTAGCCGAAGCTCGTGAACAGGTTCACCGTAAGATCCATGGATCCCGTCCGCACGGGGAGCGCCCGCATGTCCGCCCGAACCAGCGGCGCAGTGGTCACGCTCCGCGCCACACGCAGGAGCGCCGCCGAGAGGTCCACCCCGACGCACCGGGCTCCCGCCGACTCGAAGGCCCGCGCGTGGCGGCCCGCTCCGCAGGCCACGTCGAGCACGCGCCAACCGGGCATGAAGCCTGTGCGCTCCAGGATGAGCCCCACCGCGCGCTCGGCCTCGGCCAGGTCCCGGTGGGGATAGAGTCGCAGGTATTCGTCACCGAACCACTCCTCGAACCATTCGGTCACCGCCGCGTCCCGGCGCCCTTGTGGTACGGCTCGCCGCGGAGGATGGTGGACGCGCGGTACAGCTGCTCCGAGACGACCACGCGGGCCAGCTCGTGCGGCAGCGTGAGGGGACCGAGGCTCCATCGATCGGCGGCGCGGGCCACGAGCCCTGGTGCGAGCCCGTGCGAGCCCCCGATCGCGAGCGCCACCGGCCGCGCCTCGGCCAGCCAGCGCTGGAGGCGGCGGGCCAGCTCCTCGCTGCTCCACCCGTCGCCCTCGCGCGTGAGCGCCACCAGGCGCGCCCGCTCCGGCATCCGTTCCATCAGTCTGCTGCCCTCCTCCTCCCGTTGCGCGTTCACCGTCGGCGCCCGGCTCGCCTCCTTTACTTCCACTTCCCGCACCGCCACGTGCCGCCCCAGCCGCCGGAGATAATCGTCGCACAGCGTACGGTAGGCCGGGCGAAGCTTGCCGACGGCGAGGAGGGTGAGGTCCATCTTACGACCTCCTCACGCATACATCCCCCGCAACCGATGCACCGCCGCCACCCGCTCGATGGCCTGCATGTAGGCCCCGGTGCGGAGATTCACCTTGTGCTTCTCCGCCATCCCGACCACCTCGCCGAGCGACTGCACCATGATGCGCTCGAGCCGCTGGTTCACGGT
>DASUXW010000168.1:0-6078 GCA_036377715.1 Gemmatimonadales bacterium | reverse complement strand
GACGGTGTGGGAGGCGGTGGCCTGATCGAACGACCCGCCGCCCGTGAGCCGCACGACGCCCGTAGGGGCGCCGCTGACGGTACCGTCGAAGCCGAAGCCGCTTCGGCCGCCGGCCGTGAAGTCGGGCCGCGCGGTGTCGGTGGGGGCGGCGCCGTCGCTGCATCCGAGCGCGAGCGCGAGGGCCAGCAGCGACACCGGAACGGCGGGAACGAGCACTCTCATGGCAGTGTCCTCATTGAATGGTTTGATCAGCGGACGACGATCGTCCCCGACATCGCCGCACCGTGCACCGCGCAATCGTACTGGTAGGTGCCCGCCGTGGTGAACGTGACCTGATAGGTGCGCCCCTCGCCGGACTGGATGGCACTGCTGGTGAAGCTCGGCGAGCCCAGCGACTGGACGCTGTGGGCCGTGCTGCCCGTCCCGGTCCAGGTCCAGGTGACGGTCCCGCCCACGGCCACGGTGGTCAGGGCCGGGTTGGACGTCCCGTCCTGCGCGCTCTTGAAGAAGTCGTTGCCGACGGTGACGGCCGCCGCGGAAGGAGGCGGGCCGGCCGTACCGCCGCCATTGTCGCCGCCGGTCGAGCCACCGCCCCCATTGGGTGCCGATGGTGAATTGCCCGAGCACCCCGCGAGCACCGCCAGGGCGACGGCGCTCAGTAGACGTCTGATCATGTTTTCCCCCCATCCGAATGTGATCCTGCGTTGAACTGCTCACGGCATGCGCCGTCCAATCAGGGCATTCACCAGTGGGCTCGCGCGAGCCACACGGACGCCCGTTTCCAGCAGACCCTGCAGCATCGCGACCCCCTTCCGATCCACGAAGCCGACGCCGGCGAGATCCAGCTCGACCGGCCTCCGCGCGTCGAGATGACGGCGGCATTCCGCTTCGAGCAGCGGCACCCAGTCGCCCGCGATCTCTCCTTCGACCTTGAGCCGCACCGGAGCACCCGCCTCGGCGTCGGTGGAGATCCGAAGCACCAGGTCATCCTCCTTGGTCGGCGCTCTGAAAAGCACGCCGTGTGCCGCTCACGAAAGCCGCGAGCGACTTCGAGCTATCTGCTTGCGAAGGGATCGGTTGCGGCGAGACGAGCGCTCGTCGCTTGGGCGCGTGGCTACCGGATGTGGTAGAGCGGCGGAGGCCGGCTGGTAGGAGACTACGACCCGCGGGAGGCGGAGTGCTTCGGATGGGCCTCCTTCCGGACGATCATCTGTCGTTGCGGGTGCCCTGGTCCACCGAGGAGCTGCAGACGGCCGTCCGGCCTCTGCTCACCGCGCAGCCCCTCGCCCGGAGAATGCGGGGCGCCCCACCCTTGCCGCTCCGCCAATCCGGGGATAATCTGGGAACGCCTGTGCCGGCTCCGCGTCACCCGCCAGCACGCTCGTCTTCGCTCGTTCATTCCGTTCTGCACCACGTCTCAACTCATGCCGGAGAAAACGATGAAAGGGAATGTCCTGTTCACGGCAGGCCTTGCCGCTGCCTTGCTCGTCACCGCATGTCAGGACCAGGACCCGCAGACCGACCCCACGGCTCCATCCCTCAGCACCGCCCCAACCGCCCGGACCGCCTTCACCCGCGGAGCCGAGCTGCGCGGGCTGCCTCCGGGTGTGCGGGTCAGCGACCTGGCCGAGCCCGGGCGCGCGGTCGTCCCGACGGCCTGCGACGACAATACGCAGATCAACGCGTACTTTCTCGACCGGGCCTTCGAGATCCCGCTCCCCTCGCTCATCCTGCTGCTCAATCGCTGGGCCGATCTCGTTCCCACTTATGAGTCACTCCTGTTCCAGACCCGGGACGAATCGACCTTCTTCGGGTACAACGGCGAGTACACCCAGCGGATGCACAAGGTCGAGAAGGACGTGAAGCGGTTCTGGGACATCGACTCCAGGGACATCCAGGTGCTGGCGATGCACGGCACGGTGCTGGCGGACCCGAGCCGCACGGTGCCGACCTACGAGTCCGACGTCTTCCTCGGCCTGCCCGCGGCCACCGCGCAGGCCTGGGGCGCCGACGTCCGGAACGTGACCCAGACCGAGCCGACCGTGAACGGCGGCAACCATCCCCTCTTCACCTTCAACGCCTTCGCCATCTCGGCGCCCGAGCTCGGGATCCCCGACAAGATCGTGATGGGCGACGGCATCCTGGACGCGTACCACGCGCTGGGCTACGACGACGTGGCGCCCCAGGCCATCTTCGCCCACGAGTTCGGCCACCATATCCAGTTCCAGCGGGGCTATTTCGACGAACTGCCCCCGGGCTCCAACCCCGCCACCGTCGACGGCGCCGAGCTGACCCGCTACACCGAGCTGATGTCCGACGCGTTCTCGGCCTACTACCTGACCCACAAGCGCGGCGCGGCGCTCAACGCGAAGCGGGTGGCGCAATTCCTCCAGGTCTTCTTCCAGATCGGCGACTGCGCCTTCACCAACTCGGGCCATCACGGCACGCCGATTCAGCGGATGCGGGCGGCGGAGTTCGGGTTCCAGGTGGCGCATGAGGCCCAGAAGCAGGGGCACATCCTCACCGCCGACCAGTTCCACGCGCGGTTCCTGACGGTCTTCCCGTCGCTGGTCGCGCCGTGAGCTGAGCCGCGGCAGCCGCCGCCGCCGGGACACGATCGGGCCGGGAGCAGGCGCTTCCGGCCTCGATCATTTCGCGTCGGCACCCCGTGCTCTGCCGAGCGCATACACGTACGCCGCCACTGCGTGGAGCTGGTCCTTGGTCAGGTTCGCCCCGCCCATCGGCGGCATCACGCCGGTATGCTGCTTCGGCGCCGGGACCCCCTTGGCGATCGTTCCCTCGATCCCCGCCAGGCTCCCGTCGCTCCAGAGCCACTGACTGTCGGTGAGATCGGGGGCGAGCGGCGTGCCCTTCGCGTCGGCGCCGTGGCACCCCACGCAGGTGGCGCCGCCCGCGAGGCCGTGGAACACGCTGTCGCCCAGAACGATTTCCGGTGACTCGCCCGCGTTCGGGTTGATGCCCTCCGGCGGCATCGCGGGCTTGGCGGCCGGTCCGCCCGGGCTCACCGCCGGTGCCGAGGTGGACTCCGCTCGCGTCCGGCTCGCCATTGCCGCCTCGCCACGATAGCTCACCCGCCAGATCCGACCGCGCACGTCGTCCGAGATGTAGAGCGAGCCGTCGGGCCCGAAGGCGACCCCCGCCGGACGATGCTCCGCCTTCCCCGGGTCCTTCACGCCGCCCGCGAACCCGTCGGCGAAGATCTCGTAGTTCCCCGACGGCTTGCCGTCCTGCATCGGCTGGAACACGACGTTGTATCCCTGCTGCGGCGCCGGTGCGCGGTTCCACGAGCCGTGGAAGGCGATGAAGATCCCGCCGGCATAGTGCGATGGAAACTGCTGCCCTGAGGTAACCGTGAGCGCGAGAGGTGCCCAGTGCGCCGGATACCACGCGAGGGGGCCCTTCTTTCCGGCGCACGGGCCGATCGCCTTGCCGCCGTCGCCGCCGTACTCCGGCGCGAGCACCAGCTTCTGCGCCGTGGTGTCGAAGTAGCATTCGGGCCAGCCGAAGTTGTCGCCGCGCTCGACCACCAGCAGCTCCTCCGCCGGCTGCGACGCGCCCTCCGCCTGGGTGTAGAGCTTGGGCCAGTTCTCGAACAGCTGGTCGCGGCCGTGCTGGGTGGCGTACACCGTCTTCCCGTTCGGGTCCACCGCGATCCCGTCGGCGTTCCGGATGCCGCTGGCATACCGCTCGGCGGGCGAGAACCGCTGTCCCGTGCGGTTCGCGTCGTAGCGCCAGATGCCGCCGCGAGTCTCGAGCTCGGTGCAGGGCTGGTGCCCCGGCGAGCCCGCGATCCGGTTCTTGATCTGGCACGCGTTGGTGGCCGAGCCGAGGTCCACGTACAGCCCGCCCCCCGAGTCGATCGCGAACGGATGCATCGGGTGGTCGCCGGTGAGCGGGAGACCCTGCACCACGACCTCGGCCCCGCCGCTCGGCGCCAGCCGGTCGCCCAGCGGGTACCTGAGGATCTTGTCCTTCTCCTCGGCGTAGAGGTGTCCGCGATAGACCGCGATCCCGGTCCCGCCCGCGCCGCCGCTCTGCACGCTGTCGCCGAACCGCACGATCTGGTCGGCCCGGCCGTCGTCGGTGGTGTCGCGCAGGGCGACGAGGAACCCGCCCGCGTGCGGCTGGTCGTTGCCGTAGTACTTCCCGCTCCACGTGTTGACGTACACCACGCCGTTCGGCGCGACGTCCATGTGCCGCGCGTGGCCCAGGCTGTCGGCGAAGACGGTGGCGCAGAAGCCGTCCGGCAGGGTGAGCCCGCCGTTGCCGGGCGCGCAGTCGCGGGCGGGCGCGGCGGCCGTCTCTGTCCCGCCGCCCGCGTCCTGGCGGTGCTCGCCGTTCCGGCAGCCCTGCACCGCGATGGCCATGGTGATGGCGACAGCGGCGAGCGACCTCATGGCGTCCAGGTCCACAGCTCGAACCGCCCCGCCTCCATCGAGACGATGCCCACGCGGCCCCGGCGCGCGTCCACGCTCGCGTCGGCCGGCGTCATCGTCAGCGGGCCGATCCGCGGCACCAGCCGCCCGCCTTCGAGCGTCGAGACGGTCGAATCGTTCCAGCTCGTGATGAGGATGTGACCGTCGCGCCCGACCTCGACGCCGTCGAACCGCCCTTTCCCGCCGGCCACGCTGTCGGGTCGCGCCGCGCCGGGGCGCCACGCCTGCACGGCGTTGCCCTGGAACGGGGCGTTGATCAGCCGCCGCCCGCGCGCGTCCCAGCCGATCCCGTCGGGGAACACCAGCGCCGGGCTCTCGAGCGCGACGCTGACGCGGCGGTCGGCGCCGACGTGATAGATCCGTCCCGGCCCCACCGGCGCCATCTTGCCGTCGGGCCCGGTCTTGAGCCGCATGTCGCTGGCGTAGATGCCGCCGTCGGGCCCGAAGTCGAAGTCGTTGAGGAAGAGGGCGCCCGCGGGCGCGAGATCCACGGTGGCGAGGGGCTTGCCCGAGCGGGTATCGAAGCCGCGCAGCACGTCCACGTCGAGCACCCAGAGCGTGTCGCCCCGCACCCGCGAGCCCATGGGCGCGTTGAGCGTCACGCCCTTCTTGCCGCCCTCGATGAAATGGCGCTCCTGGAGCTTGCCGTCGCCGCTGATCCGCACGATGGCGCCGTTGCCGTCCTTGACGCCCGGATCGCCGCCGACGTCGCTCACGAAGTACGAGTCGGTGCCGGGATCGTACACCACCGCCTCGGCGTCGCCCACGTGCTCCACCGCCGCGAGGCGCTTCGGTGCGGGCGTCTGCGCGCTCAGCGGTGCGGCCAGGGCCAGACAGGCGGCGGCCGGCGTGATCAGCTGGACGGTGCTTCGGAGCCTTCGGTCTGCCATGACGGGACCGCCTTCGTGCAGGAGGGACCTCGTATGCGGCGAAGGTGGACCGCGGCGAGGCGGCGGGCGGTGATTCTGGTCACCAGCAGCGGCGTCGTCGTGCGGGCGGCGCCGGCTACGGGACGTCCTCCGGAACGTAGTCCCGGTACTGCTCCAGCGCCTCCTCCGCCGCCCGCTGGAGGCGCTCCGCTGTCGTGAGGTCGACCGTTGCGGGCGCGGGAAGGCCGAGCGGTGAGCGTCCGGACAGTCCTGCGAAGATCGTGAGCGCCGCCGCGTAGCTCCCGGCCGCGGTGGGATGGAGCCCGTCGTCGCCATAGAATGGGAGCGACGGGTCGCCGCGCCACGCTGCCCGCCAGGCCTCCCCGGCGGGAAGGAACCACCCGGATACATCTCTCGCCGCCAGCGCATACGAGTCCCGTACCCGATCGAACGCCGATAAGCGGCTGCGCTCGGGCCACACCATGTACAATGCCGACCGTCCCCCGGCCGCGCGCACCAGCGAATCGAACTGCGCCGCCCACTGTCGCAGGTTGGCCCGGCTTTCGGGCAACGACGAGGGGCCTTGTTGCAGCACCACGGCATCCCAGTGCCCGCTCCGGATCAAGGCCTGCGCGGAGCCGCGCTGCCAATGGTCCTCCAGGCCGGCGCCGCCAACCAGCTCCGCCTGCACCTCCCAGCCGAGTCCCTCGGCGGTGGCCAACGCCCGGACCTGCCCCGGCAGATCGTTCGCC
>DASUXW010000167.1:0-18723 GCA_036377715.1 Gemmatimonadales bacterium | reverse complement strand
GTGAAGGTGAACCGGACGTCGTTGAGGTCTACCCCGCGCAGGGTCTTGAACGAGACGCCGGTCCGGCTCAGGCCGGCCAGGACGCGGCCGCGGCCGAGCGTCTGGGCGCGCTCGCCGAACACCGGGCCTGCGGAGGTCGAGGTGCGTACCGGCGCGCCGCCCTCGAAGCTGAACGTGGAGCCGCCACTGGCCGCGCTGACGGGCACGTTGGCGACGTTGCTGCCGATCGAGTTGGTCAGGAAGGAGATCACCGTGCCGTTGCTGGCCACGGCCGCCGGCACGAAGTGATTGCCGTGGATCCGGACCGATACCGGATTGTTCGGATCGCCCGTGCCGCCGAGAAAGAGCGGGTCGTCACCCGGTCCGAAGATGAAGAGACCCGAGAGCTGGTCGCGGAGCTTCTGGGCGGCGAGCGGGGGCGTGGTCAGCGCGAAAAGCGCGAGAACCAGGACGAGGCGGCGCATGGACGCTCCTGCGGGAGCGGTGAGGGATGGTTCGGGGCAGCAGCTACATTATACGCGTTGGCCCGATCCGCAACGAGGCATGCGCCGCACTCTAGCGGAAGGTCCCGGGACTCACCTCGTAGGTCAGGTGGTACGCGCCGGCCTCGTCCTCGGGCGCCCAGAAGCCGAGCTGCTGGGCCCAGCGCGTGGTCTGGAGGCGGCGGCCGCGCAGGGTGAGAAAGCCGGCCGCACGCGAGGTGACGACCCCCAGCCGGCGCAGATCGGCCAGGGTGCGCGGGACGGCTTCGCGGCGCGTGGACACGAGGCGCCGCGCGGTCGTGGGACCGACACCGGGAACGCGGAGCAGCTCCGCGGGCGAGGCGCGGGTGACCTCCACGGGAAACCGCTCCGGGTGCGCCAGCGCCCAGGCGGCCTTGGGATCGAGACCGAGCGGGAGGTTGCCATCGCGTTCATATACCACCTCGTCGGCTCCGAAGCCGTACTCGCGGAGCAGGTGCTCGGCCTGGTAGAGCCGGTGCTCGCGGAGCGCCGGTGTGGCCGGCACCGATTCCATGGGCGTGTCGGAGATGGGACGGAAGGCGCTGAAGTGGGTATGGTGGACGCCGCCACGGATCCGGAGATCGGCCACCGTGTCGAGCATGGTGCGGTCGGAGTCGGGCGTGGCGCCGACCACGAACTGGAGCGTCACTCCCGAAGCGCCGCCGGGGTGAAGCGGGTCGGCCGGCCGCCCGTGCGCCCGCGCGGCACGCTCGGCCAGCACCAGCGAGCGAACCCGCTCGAGATCGGCCAGGGCGACGGCCAGACTCTTCTCGGGCGCGATGGCGGTGAGATGCTGGCCGCACGGCGCCTCGAGGTTGATCGACACCCGGCTGGCCAGCGCGGTGAGCCGCTCGATCTGGGCTGACTCGGCGCCGGCCACCAGCTTGACGTGGATGTAGCCGCCGAAACGATGGCGCACGCGCAGCAGCTCCAGCGCCTCGATGAGCCCGTCCACGACGCGCACGGGATGGCTCGGGATGCCGGTGGTGACGAACAGCCCATCCACCCACTCCCGCCGCAGCGCGCCCAGGAAGATGCGCACCAGCTCGGCGGGCTTGAGCAGCGTGCGCGGCAGCTCGCGGTCGCGCCGCATCGGGCAGTAATGGCAGTTGTAGCGGCAGGCGTTGGTCATGAGAATGCGGAGCAGCCGCATGCCGCTGCCCGGAACCGCCTGGAGCTGCCGGATGTTGAGCGGGCCTAGCGCTCCGGAGGTGCGTGCGTGCCGCAGCCGCGGGGGTGCGCCGTCGCGGTCATCGGCAGCCAGCCCCATGAGCGTATCGAGCTTCTGTTCGAGATCGGGTACGCGCCGCACGATCGAACTCCGGGCGAGGGATGAATCCACAGTACCCGAATAAAGGCCGAAGCGCAATGGACCCTGCACTCCGCGACCAGATCGCCCGCCTGCTCGACTGGGAGGACGCGCACGCGAGCTTCGACCGGGCGGTCGCGGAGCTTCCGGAGGCCGCCCGCGGCCGGACCCCGGCCGGCCTGCCCTACTCGCCCTGGCAGTTGCTCGAGCACCTGCGGATAGCCCAGCGCGACATTCTCGACTTCTGCCGCTCCACGAACTATCAGGAGCGCTCCTGGCCCGACGATTACTGGCCGAGAGCCGCGGCGCCGCCGTCACCCGGCGCCTGGGACGCGAGCGTGCGGAGCTTTCGTGAGGACCGCGCGGCGCTACAGGCCATGGCGCGGGACCAGGATACAGATCTCACGGCGCCGGTCCCGAACGGGACGGGCCAGACCTACCTGCGGGAGCTGCTGCTCGCCGCCGATCACGCGGCCTATCACGTGGGCGAGTTGATCGTGGCTCGACGGCTGCTCGGCGTCTGGCCGTGAAGAAGCTCACGGCGGCACTCGGGGCATTGGCCGGCGGCGCCGGCACCGTCACCGGCGTCGGTGCGTGGCGCTGGCGCTCGGCCACGAGTGCCATGGTCGCCCGGCTCCGTGCCGCCGCCGAAGGCGCCGAACGGCAGCCGGCGCTGACTGCGCAGCAGCGGGAGGAGCTGCCGGGCCCGGTTGCGCGGTATTTCCGGGCGGTCCTCCCCGATGGCGTTCGCCCGATCAGCTACGCGCGGCTGGAGCAGCGCGGAGAGTTCCTGCTTCGCCCCGGCCCCAGGGGCTGGCGGCCATTCCGGGCGGTGGAGCACTTCACACCGCGACCGCCCGGCTTCATCTGGGATGCCCGGATCAGGATGGCACCGGGCGTGAACGTACGGGTGCGGGACGCCTTCGTCGAAGGGCGCGGCGCGTTGCTCGGCAGCGTGATGGGCGTGTGGCGGGTCGTCTCCGCCAGGGGCACTCCCGAGCTCAACGCCGGTGCGCTGCACCGGTTCCTGGCCGAGGCGGTCTGGCTCCCGACCGCGCTGCTCCCGGGCGCGGGCGTGGTCTGGCGGCCCCTGGATGGGAACAGCGCCCGAGCGACGCTCGCCGCCGGCGCCACCACCGTTTCGCTCGACTTCCACTTCGGGGCCGACGGGCTGGTGGACCGGGTCTACACCGGCGCGCGCGAACGCGAGGTGGGCCGGGGGCGCACGCTGCCGACTCCCTGGCAGGGACGGTTCTCGCGCTACACCCGCCGCGCCGGGTTCCGCGTGCCGCTCGCCGGTGAAGTCGAATGGATCCTGCCGGAAGGCCCGCAGCCCTACTGGCGGGGCGAGCTCACCAGTGTGGCCTACGAACAGGATGGGACGGCGTGACGGCCAACGTGGCCGGGGCGCGTCCGGCGGCCCGCGCGGAGCCGCGGGAAGAGAGCGAGCGGGTCGGGGCCACGCGATGGCTCATTCTGGCGGGGCTCATCACCGCGGCGATCATGGAGGTGCTCGACACCACCATCATCATCGTCGCCCTCCCGCAGATGGCCGGGAACCTCGGCGCCACCATGCAGGAGATCAGCTGGGTCAGCACCGGGTACATCCTGTCCAACGTGGTGGTGCTCCCGATGACCGCGTTCTTCACCGAGCGCTTTGGCCGGCGGCGCTATCTCACCGCCTCGATCATCCTGTTCGCGGTGGCGTCGTTCCTGTGCGGCACCTCCACCTCGCTGATGGAGCTGGTCGTCTGGCGCGTGCTCCAGGGCGCCGGCGGCGCGGCGCTCCTCTCCACGGCGCAGGCCACCATCCGCCAGATCTTCCCGCGCGAGCAGCAGGGGATGGTGCAGGCGGTGTTTCTGCTCGGCATCATCGTCGCGCCGACCCTGGGGCCGACACTGGGCGGCTGGATCACCGACAACTATGCGTGGAACTGGTGCTTCTTCATCAACGTGCCGATCGCGGTGGTCTCCACCTTCCTGGTCACGACCTTTCTCAAGGACCCGCCGGGAATGCGGCGCCAGGCGCGGCCGGTGGACTGGCTCGGCATCGGCCTGCTGATGGTCGGGCTGGGCGCGCTGCAGTACGTGCTGGAGGAGGGGAATCAGGAGGACTGGTTCAGCAGCGCGACCATCATCCGGCTCTCGATCGTCGCGGGGGTGAGCCTGGTGACCATGGTCTGGTGGGAGCTCACCCCACGCAACAAGCACCCGATCATCAACTTTCACGTCCTCCGCAACCGCGAGCTCGCGGCGTCGATCTTTCTCTTCGTGGCGCTCGGCTTCGGGCTCTACGGGGGCGTGTTCATCTTCCCGCTCTTCACCCAGAATCTGCTGCACTTCACGCCGACCGAGACCGGGCTCGCCCTCATGCCGGGCGGGATCGCGACGGCGGTGACCGCGCTCATCTGCGGCCGAATGCTCAATGGCGCGCGCCCGCTGGTGGACGCCCGGGTGCTCATCGCGATCGGCGTCGCCATCTTCGTCGTGTCGATGTGGGACCTGGGTCACCTGACCACCGCCGCCGGCGAGCCCGACGTGCGGCTGGCGCTGATCGTGCGCGGGGCGGGACTCGGTTTCCTCTTCACCCCCATCAACCACGTGGCCTACGCGAGCCTCAAGCCGAGTGAGGCCCAGCAGGCCGCGGGGCTGATCAACCTCGCGCGCCAGCTCGGCGGGTCGTTCGGGATCGCGATTCTGATCAACTACGTCACCGTCCATACCCAGATCCACCGGGTGGATCTGCTGGCCAACGTGTATCCGGGGCAGCCGCTGGTGGACCAGCGCCTCGCCGCGATGGCCGCCAATCTCGTGGCGCACGGCTACGATCCCGAGGCCGCCCGCCGAGGCGCGCTGGCGCTGCTCGACCAGCAGGTGGTGCGGCAGGCGGCGATGCTGAGCTACAACGACGCCTGGATGCTGCTGCTGCTGACCTTCGTCGCCGTGGCGCCCGCGATCCTGCTGCTGCGCAGGCACGGGGGCGCCGCGGCACCGGTGGACGCGCATTGAGCCAGCGGAATAACGTGAGCGCCGGGCTGCTGCTGTTCCGCCGCCCCGCCGGCGAGGTCGAACTGTTCCTGGCCCATCCCGGCGGCCCCTTCTGGAAGGGCCGCGACGCGGGCGCGTGGACCATTCCCAAGGGCCTGGTGAATGCCGGCGAGGAGCTGCTCGACGCGGCGCGGCGTGAATTCGAGGAAGAGACGGGGATTCGGCCCGCGGGGCCGTTCGTGCCGCTGGGGAGCGTGCGGCAGAAGGCGGGGAAGGTGGTCCACGCCTGGGCCTGGGAGGGTGACGCGGACCCGGCGGCCGTCACCAGCAACACCGCCCGGAGCCAGTGGCCGCCCGGCTCAGGGAAGTGGATCAGCTATCCCGAGGTGGACCTCTGTGCTTGGTTCGGTCCGTCCGACGCGCGCGTCCGGCTGAATCCGGCGCAGGCCGAGCTCATCGATCGCCTCGACGCGGCCCTCCGAACTCATCCATTCCGCAGTAGTTGAGGAACGCCACCAGCTCCTCCGCCTCCTGGGGGGTATCCACCATGATGACCGTCTGCCCCCGCTGGGCGAGCGGGATGAAGCCCAGGCCGCCGCGGCCCGGCTTCTTGAGCGGGCGGGTCCCGACCTGCCACGGCCCGCTCTGCAGCAGGTCGGGGCGGGTATTGCCGGCAAGCACCTCGGCCACGAAGCGCCGGAGCAGCGCCGAGTCCCGCCGCTGACGACCCCGCGGTTTTCGCTGGTGCGTGATGAGAGCAGCGAGCTCCAGCGCAGCGCGCTGGCAGTAGGTCTGCGCGGCAAGCTCTTCCATATTGTCTCCCCGGTACCATCTAAATAGGCTCGGCGCGTCCGCGGGAATGTGACGGCGCTCACCCGGGGTGCGCCGACGCGTCCGGCGATGTGAGGTGCATTCCGGCGATCGCCGTCACAAATTGGTTACTGAATGCGTGGTGTGGCGCATTCATTGTCGTGGACTGTCGTGGAGTTGTGAGTCATGTTCTTCTTGGCCGAAGCGGTCGTCGTGGCACTCATCGGTTCGTGGGTCGCCCTCTTTGTCCACGAGCTGGGGCATGCCGTCGCGGCGCTGCTGGTCGGTGTTCGGATCTGGGGCGTCCGTCTGGGCATTGGTCCCACCCTCTGGCGCGGCAGGATCGGCCGCTGCCGGGTCCAGATCGCGCTGTTCCCGTTTCTCGGCGCGGTCCACCTGCTCGACGAGGACGCGTCGGCCATCGGCTACCGGGACATCGTCGCCGGCTCCTGGCGCTTCGAATGGGGCCCCGATGCCTGGCGCGCGCCCGTCATCTCGGCGGCGGGCGGCCTGAGCAACCT
This sequence comes from Gemmatimonadales bacterium, assembly GCA_036377715.1. GTDB lineage: Bacteria > Gemmatimonadota > Gemmatimonadetes > Gemmatimonadales > GWC2-71-9 > CAVVWJ01. The sequence goes on along the minus strand of DASUXW010000167.1, from coordinate 12,592 downwards.
GGCGATGCTCATGGTCCTGATCGTGTGGTGGGACCTCACCGGCCGGCCGGCCTTCGGCACCTTCGAAGGCGATCTGCTGCTGGCCACCATGGTCTCGAACGGTGCCGGCTACCTCAACCTGCTCCCGTGCCTCCGGTCGGACGGCATCCACCTGCTGGCTCATATCCGGGCTGCCCGGTTCCGGCTGCAGCCTTCGAGCGCCTGACCGATTATCTATCACGGCTGGCCGGCGCTCCGTCCGGCGGGGAATCGCCCCGTCGCGCGGAGCGCCGGCCCGTGGGTGAATGGCCCGGGATTTGACGACCCGGGGCTATTCGTCGGGTCCCGTTTCACCGGATGGCACCGTGGTCGTACGCCGCCTCTGCGCGCTCCTGCTCCTTGTTTCCGCCGCCGCATGCGGGGGCGATCCCGCCGGACCGGCCCCCGGCAGCCTCACCGTCTCGGTCTCGGGCCTCCCTGATGGCACGGTGGCCGACGTCGGCGTCAGCGGGCCGGGCGGATATGCCCACCAGGTGTCCGCCACCGAGACGATCTCCGGCCTGAGCGCCGGGGTCTACACGGTCGAGGCACGGTCGGTAGCCGGGGGCGGCTTCGCCTACCGACCTTCGCAGACCACACAGTCAGTCGAGGTGGGCGGCAGCTCGGGAGCCGTCACGGCTCAGGTCACGTACGGCGTGGCCGGCGCCTCGCTCGCGGTGACGGTCAACGGGCTCCCGTCCGGGGCCGCTGCCGCGGTGACGGTCACGGGTCCGAATGGCTTCGAGCGACAGCTCACCGGCTCCGGCACCCTCACCGAGCTCGCGGCGGGCAGCTACACCATCGCCGCCGCGGGCGTCACGGCCACCGACGAACCCTACGCGCCCGACCCCGCGGATCAGACCGTCAGCCTCGCCGAGGGCGAGAGCGGTGGCGCCACCGTGACCTACGGTCCGGCCGCCGCCGGCAGCCTCGATCTGCGGATCGACCGACTGTACATCACCCAGAGTGTACAAACCTACGCCGGCACGGTCCCGCTGGTGAGTGGCCGCGACGGATACCTCCGGGTCTTCGTCGTCGCGAACGGGACGAACACGGCCAAGCCCGACGTGCGGGTGCGCTTCTTCGAGGGCGGGGTGCAGGTTTCGGAGCTCTCCCTCACCGCGCCGAGCCAGTCGGTGCCGCTCACGGCCAGCGAAGGGCGGCTCGGCTCGTCGTGGAACGTGCCGATCCCGGGCGCGCTCATCCGCCAGAACCTCTCGATCCAGGCCACGGTCGATCCGGCCAACACCGTGCCCGAAGTGGACGAGTCCGACAATGACTACCCTGCGGGCGGCGTGCCGCTCGCGCTCGACGTGCGGACCGTGCCTACGTTCGACGTCCGGTTCGTGCCGGTCATCCAGAGCGCCAACGGCCGCAGGGGCAACGTCAGCAACGCCAACAAGGCCACCTATCTCCAGGCGGCGATGAAGGTCCATCCGCTGGCCGCGTACGACGCCGACCTGCGGGCGCCGTACACCACCAGCCAGCCGGTGGTCCAGGCCGACAACGGCAACAACGCCTGGAACCGCATCCTGAACGAGCTCGACGCCCTGCGCACCGCCGACGGCAGCTCGCGGTACTACTATGGCGTGATCAACCCGCCGTACGACGGGGGCATCGCCGGCATCGGCTACATCGGCGGGCCCACCGCGATGGGATGGGACCGTGCCGGCGCCGACTTCGTGGCCGCGCACGAGTGGGGGCACAACTGGGGTCGGCAGCACGCCCCTTGCGGCGATCCCTCCGGCCCCGACCCCGACTACCCATATGCAGGCGGCGCGATCGGCGTCTACGGCTTCGACGTCGCCGCGCAGTCGCTCAAGACACCCAACTCCACCGACATCATGGGCTACTGCGCCAACGAGTGGATCAGCGACTACACCTACAAGGGCGTGCTCGCGTGGCGCACGGCGCGAGCCGATATGGTCGTGGGTATCGGAGAGGCGGTCCAGCCCTGCCTGCTGGTCTGGGGCCGCATCGTGGACGGCGAGCCGGTGCTCGAGCCCGCGTTTCAGGTGGTCACCCGGCCAAGGCTTCCGGATCGGCGCGGCCCCTACAGTGTCGAGGCCACCACCGCCGACGGCTCCGCACTGTTTCATCTGAGCTTCGCCGCCCAACGCGTGGCCGATGACAAGCACGGCAGCGAGCACTTCGCGTTCGCGGTACCGCTGCCGGCCCAGGACGCCGCCCGGCTGGCCGCGGTCCGGCTGGTGGTGCCGGGGCGGCCGGCGGTCTCGGTCCGCGCGGCCGACGAGGGCGCCGCAGCCCAGGCGCCGGCCCTGCAGGCCACCTCGCTCGGCGGCGATCGGGTCGCCCTCTCCTGGGACGCGAGCCGCCACCCCGTCGTGATGGTGCGCGACCCCGCCACGGGACAGGTGATCTCCTTCGCCCGCGGCGGACGGAGCGAGGTGGTCACCGACCGCCCCGATCTCGACGTGCAGCTCTCGAACGGCGTCACCGGCCGCGCCATGCGGATCACCGTGCCGAGATGAGCGCGCTGCGAGCGCTGCGGGCGCTGATCGTGCTCGCCGCCGCCTGCGCGCGCCGGCCGGCCGATCCTCCCGCGGCCGACACGGCGGCGCGTCCCGGGTCGCGGGACACCGTCGCCATCTCCCTCGAGCGGCAGCCCTGCTTCGGCACCTGCCCGGTGTACACCGTGGCGCTCGACGGCTCGGGCGCCGTCCACTTCGAGGGCCGCCGCTTCGTGAAGGACACCGGCACCGTGGAGTGGCAGGTGCCGCGCGAGCGCGTGGACAGTCTGGTCCACGACATCGTCGCCGCCGGCTACTTCGACCTCCCCGATCGCTACGCCATGGGCCAGCCCGCCTGCGGCCGCTACGCCACCGACCTCCCGACCGTGATCACCTCCGTCCGCATCGGCAGCCGGACCAAGGAGGTACACCACGACTACGGCTGCGAGGGCGCGCCGGAACGTCTCGCTGCGCTGGAACGGCGGATCGACGAGGTGGCGGCGGTGAGCGGGAAGCGGGGAGCGGGAAGCGGTGAACGGTGAACGGTGAACGGTGAACGGTGAACGGTGAACGGTAACGGCACACCAGACTACTCTCGGTGTACCCTTACCGTTCACCGTTCACCGTTCACTGTTCACTGTTCACCGCCCTACGGCGTATACCTCTCGACCGTCCTGAGATCGCTCGTGGCGCCGTGCCCGCCGATGGCGTACACCAGGCCGGCGACCGCAGCGGCGCCAAGCCCTGTTCGCGCCGTGGGCATCGGTGTTTTGGTGCTCCAGGTATTGGTCGCCGGGTCGTAGACATACGTCGTTCCGACCGCCTGTGCGCTCCCGTCGGTCCCGCCGATGACGTAGAGTTTCCCGCTGATGACCGCCCCCGCCGCGCCGAAACGGGCCGACGGCATCGCGGCGCGAGTGGCCCACTGGTTCGTTCCCGGCGTGTACACGTGCAGCGTCCCGGTGGCCGCGCCGGCTCCGTTCTTTCCGCCGGCCACGTAGAGTTTCCCGGAGATGACGCCGACGGCCGGATAGCCGTGCGGCGCGGGCGCGGTCGCCAGCGTCGTCCAGGTGTTGCTCGACGGCGTATAGCGGTGGAGCAGTCCCTTGAACGTGCTGGTGTTGTCGCACCCGGTGAGCACGTAGAGCAGACCACCGATCGTCACCGAGCCACCGCAGGCGCTCGGAACGGGCATGGCGGCCTTCGTGCTCCAGACGTTGGTCGAGATGTTGTACGCAAACAGGGAGCGGGTCACGCTTCCGGTGCCGTTCCGCCCGCCTGGCACGTACACGAAGCCGTTGATCGTGGCCGCACCGCTCCCCTCGTACCGCGCGTTGGGCAGGACGGCCAGTGATCCCCACGAATTGGTCCCCGGATTGTACGCAGCCACCGATCTGAGCGTGGTAGTGCCGTTCCGGCCGCCTGCCATGTAGCCCAGCCCGTTTCCCGTCGCCGCGGCGAACGCGGAGCGGGCGGCGGGCAGCCGAGCCATCGGGGTCCAGATGTCCGAGGACGGCGGCGCGCCCCGCGCGAGGGTCACCTGGAAACCGGTCGAGGTCTGCGCGTTCACGGTCACCGTGATGCCGTTGGCCGCGTCGGTGAACGTCTCGCCCGGAATCCACGCCGCGCCGGCATCGTTGGGGTCGCCGTTGTTGTCCGGATCCACCACCTGGGCTACGCGATCCGCCAAGGTGGGATTGACCCGATGCAGCACGACGGCGTCGGCGGGCAGATGGCCGTCGTAGCTCCCGACCACGCGTCGTGCCTCGACGGTATAGAACTGTCCCGGCGCGTTGTCGATGGGAATCGTGGCCATCAGATAGTTGCCCGACCCGGGCTGCGCCAGACGCTCGAGCGTGATCGTCCGGGTGGTGTTGGAGCCCAGCGCCAGCTTCCGGGCCGCCGGAATCCACCCCAGCAGGTCCTTGTGGTAGCTGATCGTGTGCTCCGGGATATAGCTATCCTGCGCGGCGTCGAAGTACGCGGAGGCGTTGCTCATGACGTCCCATCGGGAGTCGTACGTCTCCGTGTACGGCCCCGACGAGTGCGGAAGGCCGAGCGAGTGTCCCTCTTCGTGCGCGTAGACCGACACGGATGACCAATCCGCCATCCAGGTGATACCGTAGGTCCTGGTTTGCCCGTCGAGCGTGAGCGTCCAACTGCCGCCCCAGGAGCAGCAGCCCAGGCTGGCGTTGAACTGCATGTTGATCCCGTAGTACTGCGGGAAGCTGACGGAGCCATCGGCGGCGCCGATGCAGTCGGAGGCCAGTGCGTCGAGGTTGGTCCCGTCGGCCGTGACGTAGTACGACTGGGGCTGCGGCAGGGTGTACCAGCCGCTCGCCGAGCTGCCGGTCACGTTCATCTGCGTGAAGGACTGCTCGGGCCAGTGGTGGTTGAGCCCGGGGTACGACGTCCCTGCCGTCCAGGTCTGGTAGGTGGCGAGCGCGCGCGGTACGGTCGCGATGTCGGCGAACTTGCATCCGATGGTCACGTACGCGAAGGAGCCGATCCGCGGCACACCAGCCGCCGCTTCCATCGCGCCTCCGGGTCCCGCCTCCAGCTCGATCGATTCCACCTGCAACCGGCCGCCGGCAACCGTCTCGCCCCGCACCCGGACACGCTTGCGGTTGAGTGCCAGCGGGCCGCCGACCCGGGCCAGGGTGCTCGGGTCGAGCACGAGCTCGGTGCCCTGACCCCGCTCGTCCACCAGCTCATGCCGCACCTGCGCCGGGCCCCGGCCCTCGCGCGGGTCGCCCCAGCGGATGTGGAACCAGCCGGTGCGCTCCGTCGGCATGGTCCTGCCCAGCTGCGGCCGGGGCTCGGGCCCGGGAGCGGTCGTCTCGTCCCGGCATGCGCCAAGGCCTGCGGCGAGCACGAGGGCCAGCATGGCCAGGCGTCTCATAGGTCCTCCCGCTCGGGTGTGGTTCGGATGGCCGAGGAAGCGGTGCGTGGAGTATGAAACGGAAACGGCGCGGGGAATTTCGGGATGGGTCGTTCCGTCCTATGCGGCTACCGTCCTTCCATTCTTCGCGGCTCCAGACGATCGCGCACGGCATCGCCCAGCAGCGTGGCGGCGACGATGACCACGACCAGCGCCACGCCGGGTGCGGTCGCCACCCAGGGCGCATTGACCAGGGTGTCGCGGCCGGAGGCGATCAGGTTGCCCCAGGAAGGTGTCGGGGGCTGGATACCCAGGCCCAGGAACGACAGGCCGGCCTCGAGCAGGATGGCGTTGCCCAGGCCGAGCGCGGCGGCCACGATGACGGGCGTGAGGGTATTGGGGAGGATGTGGCGGAGCAGGATTCGCAGATCGCGGGCGCCGAGGCTTGCCGCGCTCTCGACGAACGGACGGGCGGACAGCGCGCGCACCTCGGCGTGGACCAACCGCGCGATCGTCATCCAGCCCGTAACGCCCAGGACCACGATCGTCAGTCCCGCGCTCGGTTCCCAGAGCGAGGCGAGCAGGAGGAGGAGCACCACGCGCGGCAGCGCGAGCGCGAAGTCGGTGAGTCCGAGCAGCGACACGCCGAGCCATCCGCGCCAGTAGCCGGCCGCGGCGCCGATGGCCATACCCAGCACGACCGAGAGCACCGTCGCCAGCGCGCCCACGCCCAGCGAGACGCGCGCGCCGTACACCAGCCGAGCCCACACATCGCGGCCGAACCGATCGGTGCCGAGCAGGTGGAAGGCGCCGAACGGGTCAGTGGTGAGCGGGGGGAGGAACCGGGTGGCGACGATGTCATGCTGGGCGATCGGATCGCCGGCGAGGAGCGGCGCCAGCACGGCTGCGACCACCGCGGCCGCGAGGAGGGCCGCGCCCGCCACGGCGCGCCCGTCGTCCAGGAGGCCCCGCCGTCTCCCGTTCATCGTGCGCGCGGGTCCACCCAGCTCACCAGCGCCTCGGCCAGCAGGTTGCCGAGCACCACCAGCACCGCGCTCACCGCGGTGGCGGCCATGACCACGGGGTAGTCGCGCGCCTGCACCGCCTCGACGAGGATGCGCCCGACGCCGGGCCAGGCGAAGATCGCCTCGATGAAGACGGCGCCCGAGAACAGGGCGGGGAGGGAGAGGCCGAGCAGCGTGACGACGGGGACGAGCGCGTTCCGCAGCACGTGGCGCAGGGTCACGCGACGCTCGCTCAGTCCCTTGGCGCGGGCCACCATCACGTACGGCTCGCCCGCCACGTCGAGCATGGCGCCGCGGACGAAGCGCGCGGTGCCGCCCACGCCCACCAGCGTGAGGGTGGCGAGCGGGAGCGCGAGATGCCGGAGGCGGTCGAGCACCCGCGCGGCGGGCGGGAGGAAGTCGGCGTCGAGCCCGGCGGCGCCGAAGGCGGGCAACAGCCGCAGCCGGTAGGTGAACACCATCACCAGCATGAGCCCGAGCCAGTAGCCCGGCAGGGCGAACAGCGTCACGCTCGCCACCGAGAGCGCCGTGTCGAGCCGTCCGCCGCGCGCCGCCTGCACCACGCCGACCGCGATCCCGAGCAGGTAGCTCAGCACCAGCGAGAGCCCCACCAGCCGCACCGTCGCGGGCCACGCCTGCGCGAGCATCGTCCGCACCGGCCGGCCGGTCGCGATGCTGGTGCCCCAGTCGCCGCGGACGAACCGGCCCAGCCACGCGGCGTACTGCTCGGGAATCGGCCGGTCGAGCCCGAGCGCGTGGCGCTGCGCCTCGAGCTGCGCCGGCGTCGCGGCGGGGCCCACCAGGAGCAGCGCGGGGTCGCCCGGGGCGAGGCGAATGAGCGCGAACATCAGCGTCACGACCCCGAGCACCACGCCGAGGCCGCCCAGCGCGCGTCGGGCGAGCGGGAGCATGCGGTGCAAGATACCTTTCGCCGTGCCTCGCCGCCTTGCCGCTCTCCTGCTCCTGATCGGTGCGCTCGCCGGCTGCCAGCCGCCCGCCGCCCGCCGCGGTGACACCGTGCTGTTCGCGTCGGGCGCCGATCTCCAGAGCATCAACCCGCTGCTCACCCTGCACCCGCTCGCCCGGCAGGTGCAGAAGTACGTGCTGCTCACCACGCTCGCCCGCTACGACTCGGCGCTGGCGCCGATGCCGTACCTGGCGCGTGAGTGGCGCTGGTCGGCCGACCGCCGGTCGCTCACCTTCCGGCTCGCGGGCGGCGTGCGGTGGCACGACGGCCTGCCGACCACCGCGCGCGACGTTCGCTGGACGCTCGACGCGGCGCGCGATCCCGCCGTCGGCTACCCGCGCGCGGCGGAGCTGGCCGCGGTGTCCGGCGTCGCCGCACCCGATGATTCCACCGTCGTGCTCCGGTTCGCTGCGCCCGCCGGGCCGTTTCCGGATGTGCTCACCGATCTGGCCATTCTGCCCGCGCACCTGCTCGACACGATCCCGCACGAGCGGCTCCGACGCGCGGCCTGGAACCAGCGGCCGGTCGGCAACGGGCCGTTCCGGTTCGTGGCGCACGAGCCCAACCGCCGCTGGGTCTTCGCCGCCAACCCCGACTTCCCCGCGGCGCTCGGCGGCGCTCCGAAGCTCGAGCGGCTCATCGTGGTGGTGGTGGACGAGCCCGCCACCAAGCTGGCGGCACTGACCGCGGGCGAGCTCGATTTCGCCGGCATCCAGCCGGCGCACGCACGCTTCGTCGCGGAGGACCCGTCACTCGCGGTGCTGAGCTATCCGCTGCTCCTCACCTACGGGATCGTGCTCAACACCCGCCGGCCGCCGTTCAGCCAGCTCGCGGCGCGGCGCCGGATCAGCGCCTCCATCGACCGGCGCGAGATCCTGCAGGGCTATCTCTACGGCTTCGGCACGCCGGCATACGGGCCCGTGCCGCCCGGGGTTCCCGGCTATGTTCCGGTGGCGCCGGACAGCTCGCCGCCGGCGCCGGGGCCGCCGGTCGAGTTCGAGCTTCTCACTGTCGGAAGCGGCGAGGCGCCGCTGGAGCAGATGGTGCAGGCGCGGCTCCGCGCGGCCGGGATGAACGTCCACATCCGCCAGCTCGAGCTCTCGGCGTTTCTGGCGCGGGTCTACGGACCGGCGCACGATTTCGACGCGGCGGTCCTCGGCATCACCGGTGACGCGGGGCTCGCCTATCTCGGCCCCCTCGCCGAGCTGGCCGGCCTGCATGCGCCGGACGACGCCGCGGCCGCCCAGCGGATGTTCGCCGATTCGCTGCCGGTCGTCTCGCTCTATCACGCACGAGGTCTCCAGGGAATGAACCGCCGGGTGCATGGGGTCACGATGGACCTGAGGGGCGAGCTGCCCACGGTGCACGACTGGTGGGCCGCGCGGTGAGCGTGGCGTACCGCGCCGCCGCGCCCGTACGGCTCGACTTCGCCGGCGGGTGGACCGACGTGCCGCCGTGGTCCGCGCGGGAAGGCGGTGTCGTCGTCTCGGCGGCCGTGGCGCTCTACGCGCACGCGGAGGTCGTGCCCGGCGGGACCGACTACCGCCTGACGGCCGAAGATCTGGGCGAATCGCTCATCCTCCCCAACGCCGAAGCGCTCGCCGGGATGGAGTCGCTGCCGCTGCTGCGCGCGGCGCTCCGCCTGGTGCCGATCGGCCCCTGCGCGCTCACGACGCGCTCCGACGCCCCCGCAGGCTCGGGCCTCGGCAGCTCCGGCGCCGTGGACGTGGCGCTCGTCGCGGCGCTCGCGGCCGCGCGCGGCGAAGCACGGAGTCCGGGTGACATCGCCGAGCTGGCGTTCCGGCTCGAGCGGGTGGAAGCGGGTATCTCCGGCGGGCGGCAGGACCAGCTCACGGCCGCATTCGGTGGCTTTCTGCGGATGAAGTTTCGGGATCCGAAAGTGGATGTCGCGCCGCTCGCGCTCGATCCCGAGCTGGCGCGCGAGCTGGAGCGTCGCATGCTGCTGGTCTACACCGGCGCCTCGCGCTTTTCCGGGGACACGATCGGTCGGGTGATGGGCGCGTACGAGCGCGGAGACCGGGCGGTGACTGCCGCGCTGCACGGGCTGCGCGAGGCGGCCGAGCGCATGGCCGAGGCGCTCCCCGCCGGCGACGTCGCGCGCATCGGCGCGCTGCTCGACGCCAATTGGGCCCACCAGCAGGCGCTCGACCCGGCGATGTGCACCCCGCCCATGGCGCGCCTCGGGGAGGCGATGCGCCGGGCCGGCGTGCTCGGCGGCAAGGCCGCGGGATCGGGCGCGGGCGGGTGCATGTTCTTCCTGGGCCCCGATGATCCGGCGCCGGCGCGCGAGGCGGCCCGCGCACTGGGGATGCCCGCTCTCCCGGTCCGCTGGGCCATGGACGGGGTCCGCGCGTGCTGAGTGCCGTCGAGCTCGACGAGCGCCGCGAGCTGCTCGGCGGCTCCGACGACCTGCAGGCGCTCGCCCGAAGGCTGGCCGCGCGTGCCGCGCCGCTCCTGGCGCGCCGTCCCACCGTGCCGGCCGCCAAGGCGCTGCTCTCGGCCGACGGCGGCGTCTGTGCGGACCACGGCGAAGCGCTGGTGTTCGACCCCTGGAGCCCCTCGGCGCACCGGTGCCCGCGCTGCGGGCGCGCCCACACCGGCGAGCGACACGACCGCGCCTGGGCGCGATTCCAGCATCTCTGGCTCGCCGAAGGCGCGGCGACACTCGCGACGCTCGGCGCGCTGGCCGGACACGACGCTGCGGCGGCGGCCGCCGCGGAGATCCTCGGGGCGTACGCCGACTCGTATCGGGACTATCCCAACCAGGACAACGTGCTCGGCCCTTCCCGGCTCTTCTTCTCGACCTATCTCGAATCGATCTGGATCACCGACTATCTCGCCGCGGCCACGCTCCTCCGCGAGAGCGGCCGGCTCCCGGACGCATTGGCCGAGGGCGTTGGCGCGGTCGCCGAGGAGGCGGCGAACCTGATCGGCGAGTTCGACGAGGGACTCTCCAACCGGCAGACGTGGCACAACGCGGCGCTCGCGGCCGTTGCCGTCTGGTTCGAGGACGCCGAGCTGCTGGACCGCGCGGTGCAGGCGCCGACCGGGATGCTCGCGCACCTGCTGCAGGGGTTCGGCGAGGACGGGATGTGGTACGAAGGCGAGAACTACCACCTCTTCGCGCTCCGCGGCCAACTGATCGCGATGGGATGGGCGCGACAGGCCGGCGTCGAGCTGCTCGAGGACGCGCGGCTGGCGGCGCGGCTCGCTGTGGCGCTCCGCGCGCCGGCACTGACCGCTCTGCCCGATCACACCTTCCCGGCGCGCAAGGACTCGCGCTTCGGCGTCTCGCTGGCCCAGCCGATGTACCTCGAGTTGTGGGAGGTGGGCCTCGCGCGGCTGGGCGACCCGGCATCCGATCTCTGGAGCTGGCTCCGCGAGCTGTACGCCTCGCCCGCGCCGGCGGCGGCGACCTTCGATTCGTACCTGCACGAGGCGGGCGAGGCCGCTCCCGGGGCGCCGCGCACCCGGGCCGATCTTTCGTGGTGGGCGCTGCTGGAAATGGCGCCCGCGCTGCCCGACGACGCGGCGCCCTGGTCGCCGGAGTCGGTGCTCCTCGAGGGACAGGGGCTCGCGATCCTGCGCGACGGCGCCCGCTACGCCAGCCTCGAGTGCGGCCGCTACGGCGGCGCGCATGGCCATCCCGATCGCCTGCATCTCACCCTGTTCGCCGACGGGCAGCACTGGCTCGCCGACCCCGGTACGGGGTCCTACGTCAGCCAGGATCTGTTCTGGTACCGTTCCACCCTCGCGCACGACGCCCCGCGGCTCGACGGCCGCTCGCAGCCCGTGGGCGACGCGCAGTGCGCCGCCTTCGACCTGCGGGAGCGCTGGAGCTGGGCCCGCGGCCGGTTCGGCGGGCTCTCCCGCACGGTGGTCAGCGGGCCCTACCTGCTCGACGTGGTGGAGCTCGACGCGTCCGAGGCGCACCTGCTCGAGCTGCCCTGGCATCCGGCGGGCACCATCTCGGTCGTGACGCCGGGCGGCTGGACGCCCGACCGCCTCGACGATCGATTCGTGCACGACGTGGAGCGGTTCACGGGCGCGACGGCCGACGGTATGGTGCTGCGGGCGTCGGCCGACGACGGTGCCTCGCTCGCGCTGCACCTCAGGTTTGACGGCGAGCTGCTTCGCGCGCGGGCGCCCGGCCGGCCCAACGAGGAGGGGGAGCGGACCTTCTACCTCCTCCGCGCCCGCGGCCGCGCCGCCCGATTCGTGGCGGTGCTCGAGGGGGCAGACGCCGCACCAGCGGTGCGCTCGATCAGTCTGGACGGCGAAGCGATCGAGGTGGAGACCGCACAGGGCCGGCACCGCCACCTCGCCACCGCCGAGGGTTGGGACATCTCCGGCGACGACGGGACCGTGCGGCTTACCGGACTTCGGCGCGCCGCGCCCGGTCCGAAGACCCTCATCGACCTGAACCGGCCGACGCGCGTCGCGGGTACCGTGCCCCACGTGTCGCCTCCGCCCGCGCTCGACGGCACGCTCGACGGGTTCGAATCCGATGAGCCGCTCACGATGGATTACGAGGACCAGTACCGCCGCAGCGAGGAGCCGTACCCCGGCCCCGAGGAGCTCTCGGCGACCGCCCTGGTCAACTGGGACGAGGAGGCGCTGTATCTCGGCGTGGAGGTGGTCAAGCCCGACGTGGTGGTCCGCCCGGCCGACGCGCCGCCGCTCCGCCTCGACAACGAGCCCGAGGAGATTCACGCAGACGGGGTGCAGGTCTATCTCCGACCGGTCCACGGTGGTCCCGTCTACGGTTTTCTCGTGACGCTCGCGGCCGGGCAGGGCGAGGTGCGCGTGCGCCCGGCCGGCGACGGCGCCGGTACGCCGGACATGATCTCCGGCGCATGGAGCCGCACCGACGCCGGCTACACGCTCTCGCTCCGCATCGCGCTACCAGAGTGGAGCGCCCGGGGCGGAGACACGCTCGATTTCGACCTGCTGGTGAACGAGATGCGCCCCGGGCGCTTGCGGCGTGCGGGCCAGCTCGTCTGGAGCGGAGGCGGGGGATGGGTCTACCTCCGCGGCGACCGGCAGAGTCCCGAGGCGTTCGGCGTGCTGGAGCTCGAGTGACCGACGCGGTCGCGGGCATCACGTCGACCGGCAGCAAGCGGCCGGAGGCGCTCTTCGGCGGAGCCGTTCCGGGTGTGCCGCGGGCCATGACCCGCTCAGCGGGCTGCCGCGTGTGGGACGCGGACGG
>DASUXW010000166.1:0-7825 GCA_036377715.1 Gemmatimonadales bacterium | reverse complement strand
CGGTGCTCCTTGCGGCGGCCGTGGGCCTGGGGCGGGCTGCGTACCTGGCATGGCGACGACTGGGCCAACGACTCGCATGGGCGTCGGCCCTCGGCGGCGTCGCGGTCGGGGTGCTGGTCACGGCCGGCCTGGTCGGCGCGGTGAACCGGATGGCGCCGGAAGTGGGGAAGGTCGGCGTGGGCTTCTTCCCGCTCGACGACCGGTCCGAGTTCACCATCCAGATCGAGACCCCGCCCGGCTCCAACCTGGCCTACACCCGCGCGAAGGCGGCCGAAGCCGTTCGCATGCTGCGGCAGCACCCCGAAGTGCTGTACACGTATACCACGCTCGGCGGCGGGACGTCGGGCTCGGTGGACGAGGGGAACATCTACGTGCGGATGGTGCCGAAGCACGAGCGCGACGTGGGGGCCGAGACGTTCGCGGCGACGGTGCGGCGCGAGGTGGAGCGAATCGCCGGCGCGACCATGGCCGTGTTCACCAGCGATTTCGGCGGCGGGCGCAAGCAGCTCATGCTCCAGATCAAGGGCCCGGACCTGGCCTCGATCAACGAGGCGGCCGAGATGGTGCGCCGGGCCGTGGCCTCCGTGCCGAACGCGGTGGACATCGCGCTCTCGAGCAAGGGCCAGAAACCCGAGCTCAACGTCGATCTGGACCGCGGCCTCGCGGGCGCGCTCGGCGTCACGGTGGGGCAGGTGGCCCAGTCGCTCCGCCCCGCCTTCGCGGGCATCGACGCCGGCGACTGGGTGGACCCCTCGGGCGAGACGCGGGACGTCGAGGTGCGGCTCGCGCCCGAGGCTCGGGAACGGGCGGAAGACCTCCGGCAACTGCCGCTGATCGTGGCCGGGCCCGACGGACGAGCCCGCACGCTCCCTCTGGGCCAGGTGGCGCGGATCGAGCAGAGCGTGGGTCCGGCGGTGATCAACCACCTGGACCGGGACCGCGTGGTGAACGTGGAATGGAACGTGAGCGGCCGAAGCACGGGCGAGGTGATGAGCGACGTCGAGGCGCGGCTCGCCACCCTGCAGCTCCCGGCCGGCATCACCTACTCGGTCGGGGGCGACGCCGAGGCGCAGGCCGAGGTGTTCGGCAACATCTTCGTCGCGCTGGGCGTCGCGGTCATGCTCATGTACCTGATCCTGGTCATGCAGTTCGGCTCGTTCGTGGATCCGCTGGCGATCCTCATGTCGCTGCCGCTCTCGCTGATCGGGGTGATGCTGGGGCTCGCGTTCACCGGTCTCACCGTGAACATCATGAGCCTCATCGGCGTGATCCTGCTCGCCGGCATCGTGGCCAAGAACGCCATTCTGCTGATCGACTTCGCCAAGTGGGCGCGGGAGGACGACGGACTGCCGCTGCGCGACGCGCTGGTGCAGGCCGGCGCGATCCGCCTTCGCCCGATCCTCATGACCACCTTCGCCCTCATCGCGGGGATGATCCCTGTGGCGCTCGGCCGCGGCGAAGGCGCCCAGTTCCGTCAGCCCCTGGGTGTAGCGGTCATCGGCGGCACGATCACGTCCACCCTGCTTACCCTGCTGGTGATCCCCACCGTCTACGAGATCCTCGACGACCTGCGCCACTGGCTGGTGGCGCGGTTCCGGCGGGTGGTGGGGGTGAGGGAGCGGGGGGTGGTGGCGCAACCACGGACAGTGCACAGTGAACGGTGAACAGTGAACGGTGAACGGGAACGGCACACCAGACTACTCCAGGTGTGCTGGCCCCTTTCACCGTTCACTGTTCACCGTTCACTGTGCACTGTTCACCGCCCCTCCGCCTTCCGTCCTCCCGCCCTCCCGTCTAGCTTCCTTCCGCGCCGCGCCCGCGGCGAGAACCCATTTCACTACCTGACGAGACCCATGCCGTTCGAGACTGCCGTTCTCTCCGCCGCTCCGGCGGGCTTCCAGACGCCGTTCCTGGCTGTCGCCCTCGCGCGCGGGGGGCTGCCGGCCTCGCTCAAGGAACTGGACCAGGCCACCGGCGGCGCGCTCGGCCGGCTGTTGGCCGCAGGCGATTTCACCGGCAAGAAGGACGAGGCGGCGCTGGTGTATCCGGCCGGCGCGGCCGCGCGAGTCCTGCTCGTGGGACTCGGCAAGGCGGAGGAGGTCTCGCGTACGACGATCCGTCGTGCGGGCGCGATCGCCGCCAAGCGGGCGCGGTCGCTGGGCGTGCCGCAGGGGGCGTTCTACGTCGCGCCCGAGGCACTCGGCGCGGTCGCGCCCGCGGATGCAGGACAGGCCGTGGCCGAAGGGCTGGCGCAGGGGGCGTGGCAGTACACCGAGATGAAGCGGCCGTCCGAGGACCGGAAACCGCCGCTCGAGCGGTTCGACATTCTCGTCGCGGCGGACACCGACGCGTTCACGCGCGGGCACCGGATCGGCGCCGCGATCGGGGCGGGGCAGACCCTGGCGCGCGGGATCCAGGTGCTCCCCGGAAACGTGTGCACGCCCTCGTTCGTGGCGCGGACCGCCGAGGAGATCGCGGCGCGGCACGGCTTCGGGATCACCGTGCTCGACAAGGCCGCGATCGTTCGCGAGAAGATGGGCGCGCTCATGGCGGTGGCGCAGGGGAGCGCCGAGGAGCCGCGGTTCATCGCGCTCGAATACAAGGGGGCCGAAGGCGCGCCGGTGGTATTGATCGGCAAAGGCGTCACGTTCGACACGGGCGGGATCTCGATCAAGCCGGCGCAGAACATGGAGGACATGAAGTACGACATGTCGGGCGCCGCGGCGGTGCTCGGCACGTTCGAGGCGCTGGGCCGTCTCAAGCCCCCGGTGCACGTCGTCGGGCTCGTCCCGAGCACCGAGAACATGCCCTCGGGCACCGCGGTAAAGCCGGGCGACGTGGTCACCAGCCTCTCGGGCAAGACGATCGAGATCATCAACACCGACGCCGAGGGCCGCCTCATCCTGTGCGACGCGCTGGCGTACGCCAGGCGCTACGACCCGGCGTTCGCAGTGGACATCGCCACGCTCACCGGCGCCATCGTGGTCGCCCTGGGGCACACCGCCACGGGCGTGATGGGATCGGACGACGAGCTGGTCGAGGAGCTGCGCCGGGCCGGCGAGCGCGCGGGCGAGCGCGTGTGGCCGCTCCCGCTGTGGGACGAGTACCGCGATATCATGAAGTCCGACATCGCCGACATCAAGAATTCGGGCGGGCGACCCGCGGGCAGCATCTCGGCCGGCTGGTTCCTGCGCGAGTTCGTGGACGGGTTCCCCTGGGCGCATCTCGACATCGCCGGGACGGCGTACTCGGACCGGGACGACGCGACGCGCGTGAAGGGGCCCACCGGCATGGGCGTGCGGCTCTTCACCGAGCTCGTGCTTGGCCGTCAGGGGCAGGAGGCGCGCTGAGGCTCGCCGCCCGCCTCGCGGCCATCCTGGCCCTCCTCGCCGTCCCGCTCAGGCTGCCCGCGCAGGTCCCCGAGGACTCGCTGGCGGCCGACTCGCTCGCCCAGGATACCGTGGACTACACCGCGCGCTACCTCCGTGCCCAGGAGGAGGGCGAGGTACGCGTGCCGGTCCTGCCCGAGCTGGCCCCGCCGGGGCCGCGTCCGGCGCTCACCCGCCTGGTCTTCACCCGCGACTCCATCGAATGGATGAACGGCGCCACCGTGGGCGACCTGCTGAGCCAGGTGCCCGGCGTCTACCTCTGGCGCGGCGGCTACATCGGCCGTCCGGAGCCGGTGAACTTTCAGGCTCGCGGGGCGAGCTCGGCCGAGTACTACCTGGACGGCGTGCCGTACGTGGCGGCGGGTGTGGACAGCGTGGCGGTCGATCCGTCGCTCTTCTCGACCACGTTCCTGGAGCGCGTCGAGGTGGAGCGATGGCCCGGGCTGCTCCGGGTCTATCTGTTCACGCGGCGGCACGAGCGGCTCGCGCCCCGCACCTGGATCGGCATCGCCCGGGGCGACCGCGACTTCGCCCGCTACGAGGGATCGCTGGAGCGGCGTTTCGAGTCGGGCGTCGGGTTCGCGCTCTCGGCGGACTATCTCAGCTCGCCGACGGCCAGCGGTGTCAGCAGCGACTACTCCAACACCCAGTTCTGGGGACAGGGCAGCTACGTACCGTCGGACCGCTTCGGGCTCCAATACCAGATCGTGCGGTCGCGTCCGAAGCGGAAGGCGTTCACCATTGCCGACCTCACGCCGAGCGACACCATCGGCGCGGGCTACAGTGCTACCCGGACGGACGCGAACTTCCGGCTGTCGTTGCGCTCACGCGGCGACGGCATCGGACCGGCGCTCGATCTGATATACGCGCGCTCGGCGTGGGACGGGGCTGGGCTGGACCAGCAGATCAACCAGATCGGCGGCTATGCGTCCGTGCGGCGTCCCGCCATGTCACTCGCCCTGTCGGCCTTCCACCGGAGTCGCTGGACGCCCCTCGACGTGCGGGCCAGTGCCGGCTGGAGCCCGGCGCGCCAGTTCACGGCGAGCGTCGAGGGCGTCCACCAGCATCACCACGGCGGCCGCTCGAGCGACTACGTGTCGGTGGCGGCGGGGCTCAGTCCTGCCCGAGGCGTGTCGCTCACCGGGACCGCGCGCCTGGGCGACATGGTCGCCGCGCCCTCGATCGTGACCGACACCTCGCAGCGGCTCCGGGACTACGAGGTGGCGCTGGGGTGGAACCGCGAGCGGGTCGGACTCGAGCTTCGGTACACCCGCACGTCGGCCTTCAGCCCGTTCGCCTATGCCGAGTTTCTCCGTCTGCCGACCCTCGCGCCCTCCCCCGACGTGAACTGGCTCACGGTGGGGGCCCGCGTGGCACCGCTCAAGTGGATCGCGCTGCAGTCGTGGTATAGCGACCCGGACGAGGCGAGCGTCGAGGGGGTCCCGCCCACGCATTCGATCACGACCGCCACGCTCCGCTCGAAGTTCCTGCGGACCTTCCGCAGCGGGGTGTTCGATCTGAAGCTGCAGGGTGGAATGGAGAGCTGGGGACGGGGGATCATCGGCCGGGATGCCTCCGGTGCGCCGGTCGAGCTCCGGGGGGCCACGTTCTTCACCAGCCTCGTGGAGTTCCAGATCCAGAGCTTCTCGCTGTACTGGAGCCGCGGGAATCTTTCGACGACCGATCTGACCTATGTCCCCGGGTTCCGCATTCCCAACTTGGGCAGCAATTTCGGGGTGCGGTGGGAGTTCTCGAACTAGGTGAGGCAGCGCCGGTAAGCAGTGGCGTAACAGTCGCTTCGGCGTCTGACACCACGAAACACTGGAACCATAGGTTCGGTCCAACGCACGACTCCGGC
Source organism: Gemmatimonadales bacterium (assembly GCA_036377715.1). Taxonomy (GTDB): domain Bacteria; phylum Gemmatimonadota; class Gemmatimonadetes; order Gemmatimonadales; family GWC2-71-9; genus CAVVWJ01. The sequence goes on along the minus strand of DASUXW010000166.1, from coordinate 2,578 downwards.
CCCTTCGCTTCGCACAGGGTGACTCACGGGCGTGTGATCTTGACCCGAGACCCTTCACGGGACACCCCGCGGTCCGTCCGTCCGTCCGTCCGTCCGTCCGTCCGTCCGTCCGTCCGTCCGTCCGTCCGTCCGCCCGTCCGTCCGCCCGTCCTTCCATCCCGGCCCGCTTCCGGGCTAAATTTCCCGGCTCCCCGGCACACGGAGACGCGTTGCCCAACAGCATGACGGGGTTCGGCGCGGCCGAAGGCCCCGTGGCCGGCGGCCGGCTCCGCGTGGAGATCCGGAGTGTCAATCACCGGTTCTTCAACCTGGCGCCGAGACTTCCCGCCGAGCTCGGCAGCCTGGAAGGAGAGCTGCGCGAGCGACTCCGGCGGGACCTCGAGCGCGGGCACATCGCCGTCCAGGCGCGATGGACCGAGCCTCCGGGCGCCGGCGAGGAGGCAGGTGTCAACCTCGAGCGTGCCCGCGCGGTGACCGCACGGCTGCGCGAGCTGCAGAGCGCGCTCGGCCTGGCCGGCGAGGTGACGGTCGAGATGGTGGCCCGCCAGCCCGACGTATTCTCCAGCGCCGCCGCGGGCGTGGAGGTACCCTGGGCCGAGGTCGAGCCGGTGGTGGCGGAGGCCGCGGCCGCCTGCCGGGCGATGCGGGCGCGCGAAGGCGAGGCACTCGCCGCCGAGCTGCGGCACCGGCTGGACCTGCTCGAGGCCGGCGCCGAGGTGATCGCGGGGCGCGCGCCCGAGCGGCTGGTGCGCGAGCGCGACCGGTTGCGCGCCGCGGTCGCCGAGCTGCTCGACGGACGACCGGTGGACGATGCCCGGCTCGCGCAGGAGCTCGCCTTTCAGGCCGACCGGCTCGACATCACCGAGGAGCTGGTGCGGTTCCGCGCGCATGTGGCAGCCGCCCGCGACGCGCTCGGCGGCAGCGACGCGGTCGGGAAGCGGCTCGGGTTTCTCGCGCAGGAGCTGGGGCGCGAAGTGAACACGATGGGGTCGAAGGCCAACGACGCCGAGATCACCCGGCAGGTGATCGCGATGAAGGGAGAGCTCGAGAGGTTCCGGGAACAGCTCGAGAATCTCGAGTGACGCCGTTCCTGCTCGTGCTCTCGTCGCCCTCGGGCGGCGGCAAGACCACCATCGCCCGCAGCCTGCTGCGGGCGCGCGATGACCTGGCGTACTCGGTGTCGGCCACCACGCGGCCGATGCGCGCGGGGGAGCAGGACGGGGTGGACTACTTCTTCCTCTCCCGCGAGGAATTCCTGCGGCGGGTCGAGGCGGGCGAGTTCCTGGAATGGGCGACGTACGGCGGCAACCTGTACGGGACGCTCCGCGCCGAGATCGAGCGGATCTTCGCCCGTGGCCGCACCGCGGTGCTGGACATCGAGATCGAAGGCGCGCGGCAGCTCCGGGCCAGCTTCCCCAACTCGCTGCATCTCTTCGTGCTGCCGCCGTCGGCGGAGGTGCTGGTGAGCCGGCTGGCCGGGCGCAACACCGAGTCGCCGGCCGTGCTGCGGGAGCGGATCACCCGCGCGGCCGATGAATTGGCCGCCGTGGCGGAATACGACTACGCGATCATGAACCAGGACCTGGTCCTGGCGGTCGCGCAGGTGGCCGCGATCCTGGACGCGGAGGCGCGCCGGGTCTCGCGGCAGGACGGACTCACGACGTTCATCGACCGGCTGCGGCGCGACGTGCTGGCGCAGGCCGCGCAGATCGCCGCCGACTGACCCTAGCAGACGGAGCCACGCAACGATGCGGATCACTACGCCCTCGGAAGTCGCGAAGCAGGCCGGCAACAAGTACCTCGGGGTACTGGTGGCCGCCAAGTTCGCGCGCTACCTCAACGAGTTCCCCAAGGACCAGCTCGCCGGGAACGAGAAGCTCACCACGCTGGCGCTGCAGTCGCTCGTGGACGGCGACCTCAACTACAAGCTCGTCCGCCGGCGCCGCTCCGAAGCGTGAGCGCGTGGGCCGGCCGCCGAGTCGTCCTCGGCGTGTCGGGCGGGATCGCGTGCTACAAGAGCTGCGCGCTCGCCCGGCGGCTCGTCGAGGCGGGCGCGGCGGTGGACGTGGTCCTCACCCGGGGCGCGGCCGAGTTCGTCCGGCCGCTCACCTTCGCCGCGCTCACCGGCCGGCCGGTCTTCGAATCGCTGTGGGCGCCGGGCGCCGCCCTCTCGCACGTGCGGCTGGGACAGGAGGCGGACCTCGTCATCGTCGCGCCGGCCACGGCGCACCTGATCGCGCGGATGGCGCAGGGCCTCGCCGACGATCTCCTGACCACGCTGCTCCTCGCCGCGACCGCGCCGGTCCTGATCGCCCCCGCCATGAACGACGAGATGTACGCTCACCCGCAGACCCGGACCAATCTCGAGCGCCTGCGATCGCGCGGGGTCGCGATCGTCGGGCCCGAGATCGGTGCGCTGGCCGAAGGACCGTCGGAGCGGCCGGGACGGAGGAGCGAGCCCGAAACCATCCTGGCGCACGCGGTCCGCGCGCTCCGCGGGCGTGGCCGGCTGTCCGGGCGCCGGGTCGTCGTGACCGCGGGTCCCACGCGGGAGTCGATCGATCCCGTCCGGGTGGTC
>DASUXW010000165.1:0-10913 GCA_036377715.1 Gemmatimonadales bacterium | reverse complement strand
AACGGCACCAGCAGCGCGTTGATCTCGACCCAGTAGCGCTTTGGCAACACCCTGGCCAACTCGGCCATGGTGCGCTCCGGCGTCGGCGCGCGGACGTAGCCCCAGCGGTTCGTCACCCGGTGCACGTGCACGTCCACGCTGATGAGCCGCTCGCCGCAGGCGACGCCGAGCGCCAGGTGCGCGCACTTGGGACCCACGCCCTGAAAGCCGATCAGGATCGCTTCATCGCACGGCAGCCGCCCGCCGTGCTCCTCCACGGTACGCCGCGCGATCTCGCGGATCTGTCCCGCCTTCGCCTCGTGAAAGGTGACGTCCCCGATGAGTCCGTCGATCTCGGCGGCGCCGAGCCGGGCGACCTCGTGCGCGGTGCGCGCGCGGGCGAACAGCCGCCGCGCGGCCACCAGGCTGGTCTCGTCCCGCGTGCGAATGGAGAGGATGCAGGCGACGAGCTGCTCGAAGAGGGTGCGGTAGCCCTCCTCCGCCAGCGCGAACATCGCCGCCTTGGGAAGCGGGTGCACCGCGCGGCGGATGCGGGAGAGGGCGGTGGCGATGTCGAACGGGCGCTTGCCCGAAGTCGGAACGGCGGCCGGTCCTTCCGTCCTTCCGTCCTTCCGCTTCGTCAGCCTCGCACTCCGCTGCGCCGCTCCACTCCCGCATACGCCGGCTGCGGATGGGCCCGCCGGTCGCGCGCGCTCATCGCCGCCGCCGCTTGGGTGCCGCGGGTGACGTCGGCCGAGGCCGGCAGCGCGGTGAGCGAGCTGGGCGCGTTCAGGTGCGCGCCCGGGTCGACACCGACGCCGAGTCGGTCCACCAGCTCGCCGCCGAGCCAGCCGGTGACGGCCGCGATCCCGAGACCGATCAGCCCCGCCACGATCGCCTCGGTGGGCGGCGTCGCGGGCGTGGGCCGCCGCAGGAACCAGCTCAGGATGAAGAGCGCCAGCACGATCACGTTCCCGACCCCGTGCAGCAGCCCGATGCGCTTGGCCCTGGTACCTCTGGGTATCGCCCACCAGTCCACCGCGCCCGGAATCGCCGCCGCGAGCCCGCCGATCACCCCGGCGGCGATCATGTAATACGCCGAACGGGTCCAGTGGGAGGCATTGCTCACGAGATAGATGATGTCGAACACGACCGCCGTGGCGAGAAGGCCCAGCGGGAAGACGATGAGCATCGGGTGGACCGGATGCCCCAGGAACTTGACTCGGCTTTCCATACGCGCTCCCCAGAGTGAATCGGCCTGTTCGATAATGCGGCGGAGGGGGAGCCGAGGGATGTGATCTGTGACCGGCTACCCTCCGACCCGGTCCAGCGCCTCACGGACCCGGACGGCCAGGCTCTCGGGGGAAAACGGCTTCTGCAGGAAGGGATAGGGCGAGCTGCGCACCGCGGGCTGGAGCTTGTCGCTCTCGGTGTAGCCCGACATGTACATGACGCGCATCCCGGGGTGGCGCCGGGCGATGCGCTCGGAGAGCTCGACCCCGCCCATCTCGGGCATGACCACGTCGGTGAGCACCAGACGGATGTCCTGACGCCGGTCGAGCAGGTCGAGCGCCTCGCGGCCGTTGCGCGCCTCGAGCACGGCGTAGCCCTGCTGGGCCAGCACCCGCGAGGCCAGCGTGCGCACGGCGTCCTCGTCTTCCACCAGCAGGACCGTCTCGGAGCCGCGGCTGGGCGCGGGCCGGCCCGCCACGCCGGGGCCCGCGGGCTCGTCGCTCTGGGCGCGCGGGAAGCACAGCTTGAAGCTGGCCCCTTCGCCGGGCGCGGTGTCCACCCAGACGTAGCCGCCGCTCTGCACCACGATCCCGTAGACCGTCGCGAGCCCCAGGCCGGTATTGAGGGTGGTGGGTTTGGTGGTGAAGAACGGTTCGAACAGGTGGGACCTCACCTCGGCCGTCATCCCGCACCCGGTGTCGCTCACCACCAGCAGCACGTACGGCCCCGCCGGGATCTCCACGCCGAGCTGGCGCCAGGCGTAGCCCTCGGGGAAGTCCACATCCATGGTCTCGATGGTGAGCGTGCCACCGCCCCGCATCGCGTCCCGCGCGTTGATGGTCAGGTTCATCACCACCTGCTCCATCTGGCCGTAGTCGGCCTCGATGCCGCCCAGGCCCGGGCTGAGGTTGGTAGCGAGGGTGATGTCCTCGCCCAGGAGCGGGCGCAGCATCCGCTCCATCCCCTCCACCACCGCGTTGAGGCTCAGCACCTCGCGCGCGACCACGCGCTGGCGCGCGAAGCCGAGGAGCTGCCGGGTGAGGTGCATCGCCCGGTCGGCGGCCTTGCGGATCTCGTCGGCGTCGCCGCGGCGCGGGTCGTCGGGCGTGAGCGAGCCCAGCAGGAAGTCGCTGAACCCGGCGATGATCATCATCATGTTGTTGAGATCGTGCGCCACTCCGCCGGCGAACCGGCCCACCGCTTCCATCTTCTGCGCCTGGCGCACCTGCTGCTCGGCCTCGATCCGCTGGGTGATGTCGCGCCCCACCCCGACGATCCCCGCGATCTCCCCGTGCCGCCCGCGCAGCGGCGAGAGCGTGGTCAGCATGTGCCGCCGTCCGCGCCGGGAGTTGAGGATCCACTCGTAGGTGAGCGTCTCGCCCGCGAGCGCGCGGAGGTTGGCGCGCACGTGCGGGGCGCTGCCGTCGCGCCCGACGATGTCGGCCGTGCTGCGGCCCAGAAAGTCGGCCGGGCGGAACCCCTCGCGCTGGAGCCAGCGGCCGAAGATGTCCACGCAGCGCTGCTCGCGGTCGAGCCGGAATACCACGTCGTCGATCGACTCGACCAGCATGCGGAAGCGCTCTTCGGCCTCCTGGATGGCCGCGAGCGCCGCGGTCCGCTCGGCGAGGAGCACCTGGTTGGACGCCGACGCCGACGCCCGCTCGAGCGCGCCGGCCAGCAGTCCGCCTACGAGACGGACGGTGTGCTCGTGCACCTCGGTGAACGCCCGCGGGCGCTCCGACCAGACGGCGGCCACCGCCTGCACCTCGGGCAGCTGCCCGCGAAGCGGGACCACGATGCACGATCGCGCGCCGAGGGTCTCGGCCAGGCCGGCATCGGCACAGCGCTCGTCGGAGGCGTCGTCGCAGCGGAGGAGCTCGCCGGTCGCGGCGGACCGGCCGATCAGCGTCTGGTCGGCGGGTATGCGAAGTCCGAGGCGCGCGCGCCCCAGGCCGCCGGCCTCGCAGAGCACGAAGTCGGCATCGTCACGGACGAAAATCCCGGCTGCCGACGCGTGGGTGAGCGTCTGCAGCCGCTCGGCGCCGATGCGCATCAGCCTGGCCGTGTCGGGGGCGGCGCCCGCCACTTCCTGCTGGGTGTCGATGACCGCGGCCAGCCGCTCGGTCTCGCGGGTGAGCGCACGGGTGGCCTGACGCCACCCCGTCACGTCGCGCGCGGAGGCGATCACACCATCGGCCGTGGGGGTGATCCGCACCGAGAACCAGCGCTTCAGCGGCGCGAAGAAGCCGTCGAACTCGACCTCCGCGTGCTCCACCAGCGCGCGGAACGCCTCGGCCTGGAACCGCGAGCCGGCCAGCCCGGGGATGGCCTCCCAGACGGAGCGGCCCACCGGATCTCCGGCCCCGGTGCCGAGCAGCTTCAGGTATTCCGCCGCGCGGGCGTTGACCCGGGTCAGGCGCCACTCGTCGTCGCAGGCGAGATAGAGGTCGCTCACGCGGTCGAGCAGGTCGGCCGAGCGCGCGGCGGGACGCTCGAGCAGCAGCCCGCTCAGGCCATCGGCGCCGGGATAGAGGCGGAGCTCGACGGGATCGCCGGAGACGGGATCGCGCAGGGTGTGCACGGCGGCGGCGCGCTCGACCAGGGCGTGGCGGAGCGCCTTGCCGGCCGGGGTGTCGTCGAAGGAGGGGGACGCCTCCCACAGCCGTCGGCCGACCAGCTCACCGGACGCGCCGACCAGGCGCGGGAGGAGGCGGAGCGCGGTTTGGTTGGCAAACGTGCAGCGCCCGCCGGCGTCGAGGATGAAGATCCCCTCCGTAATCCGGTCGAGGGCGTCCAGCGAACGAGCGGAAGCGAGCAACAGGAAGGCCTGGCAGTCGGGACATCGAAAAGCTAAGGGTCAACCGGACGGGGTGCCAGCCTTGGGGCCGGGCGTGAACGTTGGACGGATCGGGGCTACGACCCGGGCGATGACTCTGGATCCGGCAGACTCGGCGGCGAGGTGAGTTGCACCGGCGCGGCCCACGAATACAGGCTGCGGTAGAGCTCCTGGTTGCGGTGGATGGCGCGGACGTACCCGCGGGTCTCGGCGAACGGGATCCGCTCGGCGAATACTTCCGGATCGTCCACGCCGATGCGCTGGGTCCAGCGCTCGACCCGACGCGCGCCGGCATTGTACGCGGCCAGGACGTGGTCCGGCCGTCCGTAGCGCGTCACCAGCTCCTGCAGGTGGAACACGCCGAGCTGGAGGCTCACGTCGGGCTGATACAGCAGCACCGGGTCCCACACGGGATAGCCCAGCGATTCGGCAAGCCGTCCGCCCAGCTCCGGCATGACCTGCATCAGACCGCGGGCACCTACGGGCGAGGTCGCGGCGGGATTGAACATCGATTCCTGCCGAATGAGCGCCGCGACGAAGCCCGCGTCCAATCCGCGGCCGGCGGCTTCCGCACGAAGTGCGTCCTCCAGCACGACCGGGTACAGGAGACGGTAGGTGCGTGCATCGGCCGGCGCGCCGAGCGCGAGCGCGCGGCGGGCAAGCTGGATGGCCTGCGAGGCGAGGTCGTGCTGCCGGAAAGCGTCCGCAAGCGCGAGCAGCCGCTCGGCCGATGTCTCCTGACGCCGGAGCAGGCGGTCGTACTCCCAACGCGACTCGGCCGCGAGCCCGAGCCGGGCGAGGAGCCCCGCGCGGTCCATGGCGCTGTCGGCATCCGGCATGGCGACGAAGGTGTCGGCCGCGGCAGGCGGGACCCAGGCGGCCCGGCCCAGGCGGTGGGCGGCGAGGCTCGTGTAGTAGGAGCCGGGATCGCCGGCGACGAGCCGCTCCCAGCGCTCGGCGGCGGCGGCGGAGTCGCCCGCGGCGGCCCAGGCACGGCCGGCCCAGTACGTCGCCGCGGCCGCCTCGCCGCTGTGCGGATACCTCGCGGCCACGGCGTCGAATTCGGCGGCGGCGCCGGCCGCGCTGTCGGCCAGGAGCGCGATCATGGCGGCGCGGAAGCCCGCGGTGGGCGCGAAGCTGCTGGAGGGATACCGGGCCACGACACGCCGATAATAGGTGCGGGCGCCGCGATCGTCGCGGTCGTCGGAGGCGAGATCGCCGAGCAGAAAGAGCGCGGTCGAGGCGGGCTCCACATCGCGGGGGTAATGCCTGACGACCTGCTCGAGCGCCGCGCTCCCCCGGGTGCCCTGCTCCGCGCGCACGAGCGCGCGGGCGTGCTGATAGGCGGCACTCGCGGCGAGCGCGTGCGGCGCGTGCACCCGGGCGAAGTGGCGGGCCGCCTCCGCATTCCGACCCAGCCGGGTGAGCGTGGTGGCGTAGGTGAACCGGTCTTCCGGTGTCCCGAGGCCGGCGGCGAAGGCGCGCTCGAATGCCGCGGCGGCCCGGGTATGGCTGCCGGCGCCCGCGGCCGCCTGGCCGATCTTCAGCTCCTCGGCAGGCGAGAGGGGCGCGAAGGTGCTGTCGAGGAGCGCTACGGCGTCACGCACTTCGCCCGGGCTCCTGCGCTCTGCCACGAGCGCGACGAGGGCGCGGCGGACATCCGCCCGGCGGGCGGAGTCGGGGCTCGCAGCGAGCCGGAGCCGGAGGGCGGTGGCCCGCGCACCCAGCGCGGCGTAGCGCGCGGCGGCAGCATCGAGATCGCCGGTGTTGCGGTGGGCCTGAGCCTCGCTCCACGCGATCCGGTCGCGGGCCAGGGGATCGGAGACGTGCTCGTAGAGCCGCACGCGTCCCACGCTGTCGTCAGTGGCGGCGGCGGCACGGATCAGCAGCCAGTCGGCGATTGCCGGCAGCCGTTCGGCGGCGCGCACCCAGGTATCGGCCGCGCTGTCCCGGGCGCCGAGCCGGTCGAGCGCACGGGCCAGGAGAACCAACCGCTCGCCCTCGAGCGAATCCACCGGGGAGGACGGCACTCGAAGCACGTGCCGGAGCGCCGCGGAGTCGGAGCCCTGCTCCAGTGCAGCCCGGGCCAGCAGCCGCCTGCCGCGACCGCCGTAGGCGCTGTCGAGCCAGGTCTCGCCGTCGAGCAGGCGCCACACCTCGGGCCAGCCGCCCCACCGGCTGGCGGCGGTCGCGGCGAGCATCAGCGCATCGGGAGTCCGGGTGGCCGAGTCCGCCAGCACGGGCGCGATGAGCCGGCTCGCCACCCAGGGCCGTCCGCGCTCGAGGGCGACGGCGGCATCGGCCACGATGGAGTCGGGCCGGGGCACGGCAGGTGCGCGGATGGGCGCCGCGGCGAGGGCCAGCGCGACCCAGACAGGGGGCAGTGGCAGCATGCGAATCCGGAGGTGATGGGGAATCGGCCGGAAAGCCTGCAAATGCCACGCCGAGACCGCGGGGGCGAGTGTAAGATTCGGCATGCGTGAACAGGAACGAGACGCAGACGACGAACGGGTCCGCCTCGACAAGTGGCTGTGGGCGGCTCGCTTCTTCAAGACGCGCGCGCTGGCCGCCGAGGCGATCGGCGGCGGGAAGGTGCAGGTGAACGGCGCGCGAGCGAAGCGCGCGCGTCCGCTCGACGTGGGCGACGAAGTCCGGGTGCGGCTCGGCCCCTACGAGCACATCGTGGTGGTCCGCGCGCTGTCGGCGCGCCGCGGCCCCGCCTCAGCGGCCGCGGAGCTCTATGAGGAGCTTCCCGCGAGCCGCGCCGCCCGCGAGAGAATGGCCGAGCAGCTCAAGACGCTGCACGCGGCGTTCGTGCCGGAGAAAGGGAGGCCGACGAAGCGGGACCGGAGGGAGATCGAGCGGATGAGAGGACGGAGATGACGGGCGGACGGGCGGACGGGCGGGCGGAAACGGCACACCACGCGTGTGCTTCTCCCGTCCGACTGTCCGCCCGTCCGCCCGCCCGTCCGTCACATGTTTTCGGCCATCGCCTCCCCGAACTCCGACGTCCTGAGCAGCGTCGCGCCCGACATCAGCCGCTCGAAGTCGTAGGTGACCCGCTTCTGGGCGATCGTCTTTTCGAGCGAGGACACGATGAGGTCGGCGGCCTCGGGCCAGCCCAGGTAGCGGAACATCATCTCGCCGGAGAGGATAACCGAACCGGGATTGACCTTGTCCTGGCCGGCGTACCTGGGGGCGGTGCCGTGGGTGGCCTCGAAGACGGCGTGACCGGTGACGTAATTGATGTTGGCGCCGGGGGCGATCCCGATGCCGCCCACCTGAGCCGCCAGGGCGTCGGAGATGTAATCGCCGTTCAGGTTCATGGTGGCGATCACGCTGTACTCGCGCGGGCGGGTCAGGATCTGCTGCAGGAAAGCGTCGGCGATCACGTCCTTCACCACGACGCCCGAGGGGAGCCGGGACCAGGGGCCGCCGTCGATATCGGTGGCGCCGAACTCCTCACGGGCCACCTGGTAACCCCAGTCACGGAACCCGCCCTCGGTGAACTTCATGATGTTGCCCTTGTGGACCAGCGTGACGCTGGGGGCGTTCCGGTCCACGGCGTACTTGAGCGCGGCGCGGATGAGGCGCTTGGAGCCTTCCTCGGAGATGGGCTTGATGCCGATGGCGCTCGTGGCGGGGAAGCGGATGGTCTGCACGCCCATCTGCTGCTGGAGGAAGTCGATGACGCGGCGGGCCTCGGGAGTGCCCGCCTTGTACTCGATCCCGGCGTAGATGTCTTCCGTGTTCTCGCGGAAGATGACCATGTTGACGTCCTGCGGGCTCTTGACCGGCGAGGGCACCCCCTCGAACCAGCGGACCGGACGCACGCAGGCGTAGAGGTCGAGCTTCTGGCGGAGCGCCACGTTGAGCGAGCGGAAGCCGCCGCCGACCGGCGTGGTGAGCGGGCCCTTGATGGCCACGAGGTGCCGGTCGATCGCGGCGAGGGTCTCGTCGGGCAGCCAGCTGTCGAGCTGGTTCTTGGCCTTTTCGCCCGCCAGCACCTCGCGCCAGACGATTTCCCGCTCGCCGCCGTAGGCCCGGCGGACCGCGGCGTCGAAGACGAGACGTGAAGCGTGCCAGATGTCGGGGCCGGTGCCGTCGCCCTCGATGAAGGGGATGACGGGCCGCGCGGGGACCTCGAGACGGCCGCCGCGCATCGTGATGGTGTCGCCCTGGGTGGAGACGGCCATGGGACAGATTCCTCGGAGAGAAGCAGGATGAGCGGGATCGGCAGCGAGCCTGTGCGCAATCTGCCCGCCTGTCCCGCCGTCGGCAACCGCGCCGTGGAGGCGATCCACGCGGGGTACGAGCGCTACCACACGGGGTTCGAGGAGATCACCGGCCGCGCGCGCGAACGGTTCGAGCGCTGCGACTGGCTCGGAGCGCAGGCCGACGCCACCGAACGCATCGCGCTCTACCGCACCCACCTCGACGGCGCCGTGGCCGACGTGCGCGACATCCTGGACGACGCGGTCATGGAGCGGACGCTGTGGGCCGCCATGCGCGCGGAGCACGCGCGGGGTATCGCCGGCCGGCCCGACGCCGGGCTCGCCCGGACCTTCTTCAACTCGGTCACGCGGCGGGTGTTCAGCACGGTAGGCGTGGACGCGGCGATCGAGTACCTCGACCCCTCGCCCGAGCCGGCCCGGGGCGGCGAGCCGCTGTACGAGAGGTATCGGGTGGAGCAGGCGGACCCGGTGCTGGTCCGGCGCATACTGGAGCGGATCCCGTGGTCCATCCCCTACGCCGAGCTGGAGCGGGACGCGGGCATGGTAGCGGAGCGGGTGAACGAGGCACTGCCGACCCTGCCCGGAAGCGGCGCCGCCGAGATCGATATCCTGCGCGACGTGTTCTTCCGGAACAAGGGCGCCTACCTGATCGGGCGGATGGCCCGGGGCGGCAGCGTGCTGCCGCTGGTGCTGCCGCTGCTCCGGACCGGCCGGGGAATCGCGGTGGACGCGGTGCTCACCACGCAGAACGAGGCCAGCATCATCTTCGGGTTCAGCTGGTCGTACTTCCGGGTGCAGACGCCCGAGCCGCGCGCGCTGCTGGACTTTCTCCACTCGATCATGCCGCTCAAGCGGATCCACGAGCTGTACAACGCGATCGGCTACAACAAGCACGGCAAGACCGAGCTGTTCCGCGAGCTGCGCGCGCGCCTGGCCGACCCCCGGTCGCGGTTCGCCTTCGCGCAAGGCGACGAAGGGATGGTGATGGCGGTATTCACCCTCCCCGCGCTCAGCCTGGTGTTCAAGGTCATCAAGGACCGCTTCGACGCGCCGAAGAACACCACCCGCCAGGCGGTGATGGAGAAGTACCACTTCGTCTTCGTGCGCGACCGGGTGGGCCGGCTGGTGGACGCGCAGGAGTTCGAGCACCTCGAGTTCCCGCGCCGGTGCTTTCCCGACGACCTGCTCGAGTACCTGCTCAGGGTGGCGTCGCGCACGGTCCAGGTGGAGGGCGACCGGGTCATCGTGCGGCATGTCTACACCGAGCGCCTGGTCACGCCGCTCAACCTCTTCCTCCGGCAGGCCGACTCCGATGCCGCGCGCGAGGTAGTACTCGACTACGGCAACGCCATCAAGGACCTGGCCGCCGCCGACATCTTCACCGGTGATATGCTGCTCAAGAACTTCGGTGTGACCCGGAACGGGCGGGTGATCTGCTACGACTACGACGAGCTGGCCCTGCTGTCGGACTGCCGCTTCCGCCGCATCCCGCCCCCGCCCTCACCGGAGGACGAGCTCGACGCCGAGCCGTGGTTCTTCGTGGGGGAACAGGACGTGTTCCCGGAGGAGTTCAGCGCCTTCCTGGTCCCGTCCGGCGAGCTGCGCGACGCCTTCCTCGCGGCCCACGGCGATTTGCTGACGGTGGAGTTCTGGCAGAGCGTGCAGCGGCGGCTGGCGCGGGGGGAGGTGGTGGACGTGTTTCCGTACCGCAGGGGGAGTCGTGAGTCGTGAGTCGTCACGACTCACGACCGATCACGCCCGAACCTGGTCAGCTCCTCCGCCGCCTCGTTGATCCGCCGCACGTAGCCAGCCACGGGCTCCCGAGCCCTGCGCTCGGGGAGGACGAAGCGGGGGTTGTCGGGCTCGGAGGAGTCGGGCGCGTTGGTGAAGGTGTCGCCGCCGCGGGATTCGACCACGGATTCGAAGCGGTCCACCGCCGACCAGAGATCGGCCAGCTGCCCGTCGGTCTCGTCGCCGAAGAGCAGCACGCCGCGCTGACCCAGTACGTCGAGGTTGTGCTCGCGGGCGCGGACCTGCTCCTCGTCGCGGTGCGGGTTCAGCTCGTCGTCGTCGAGGGCCGCGTCCCGGGTGGGTTCCTGTCTGTCGGCCATGATGCCTCCATTGCTGCCGTTGTCGCCCTCAGGGGCGCCGGCGCCGGGCCGAGGCGCGGAGGAACCGCTCCGCGAGCTGCTCCAGTCGGTCGTCCCCGTCTTCCCGCGCTTCCCCGAGAATCCGCTCCACCTGAGGCACCAGGGCCGGGTCGCCCCAGAAGTAGCCGGTGGCCGCCTCGGCGCCGGCCGTATCGCCCTGATCGGCGCCGCTCAGGAGGGCCCGCGCGGCCGCCCGGTCGTACCCCGGATCACTCCGGTCCGGCAGCGGATACCGTGCCTCCTGGCCACCCGCGGCGTCCTCGTTGATGAAGGCTCGGGACATTGGGGGAGTATAGCGGTGGCGGGGGTCACATGCGGGTGTCGCTAGTCGCTAGTCGTTAGTCGTTAGAGGGCTCGACGACCAGCGACTAACGACTAGCGACTAACAACTACCTCGTAAACGTCCCCCCCAGCGTCACCTCCACCCTCGACCCCACCGGCACGACGACATCCCGGTCCTGGGTCTCGATGGCGCGCTGG
>DASUXW010000164.1:0-10178 GCA_036377715.1 Gemmatimonadales bacterium | reverse complement strand
CGCAGGCGTGCGGCGAAGGCCCGAATGCGGCCGCTGCTGGTGGGGGTCAGATGGGGGGCGCCGCCGGGGTGAAGCGGGAGGATGTTGACCAGGGCGCCCACGCGGCGCGCATGGCGGGCCAGTCGGTCGGCGTCGGCGTCGGCGTCGTTCACATCCTGGATCATCACGTATTCGAACGTGACCCGCTTGCGGAAGGCCGATGCGGCCTCCAGCACCGCCTCGAGGTCGTACTTCTTCTCGACGGGCATGATGCCGAGCCGCTGCGCCGAGGTCGGCGCGTGCAGCGAGATGGCGAGGCGGAACTGCTCCGGGCGCCGGGCGAACGCCTTCATGCCGGGCAGGATGCCCACCGTCGAGACGGTGATGTGCCGGGCGCCGATCCCAAAGCCGTCGGGCGAATTGAGGATCGTGAGCGCCACGTCCACCGCCGGCCAGTTGAGGAGCGGCTCGCCCATCCCCATGAACACCACGTTGGTGGGGAGATCGTCGGGATTGCGGAGGACGACCTCGCGCACCTGGCCCGCGATCTCGAAGGGCGTGAGGTGGCGACGGAATCCCATCCGGCCCGTGGCGCAGAACGAGCACCGGAGCGCGCAGCCCGCCTGGCTCGAGATGCAGAGCGTGCGGCGGCTCCCGGTCGGGATGAGGACCGACTCGATCGTCTCGCCGTCCTCCAGCCGCCAGAGGTATTTCCGGGTGCCGTCCGCCGACAGGCGCTCGATCTCGTCGGTGAGACGTGGCAGGGGAAAGGTGGCGTCCAGCTCGGCCCGGAGCGGGGCAGGCAGCTCGGTGGCGGCGGCCCACGAGGGCACCGGAGCCTGCCACAGTCGGCGGAGCATCTGGCGCGCCCGGTAGGCCGGCAGGCCACGTTCCGCGACCCAGCGGGTGAGCCGCGCGCCGGCGGCGGCGGGGGTGAGGTCGAGCAGGTTCTCCATCGCCCCAAAGCTAATCGGAGCGGCCCGCCGAATGGAGCTAACTCACCGTGATTCCTCGCATTGCGACCCCCTATTCCGGCGGTTACGTTTGGGGCATGCATTGCCAGGCAGGGCCGTGCTCCTGACCGATCTCCTGGCGCCGGATCGGGTCGTGGTGCCGCTGGCCGCCGACGATCGCCGAAGCGCGATCGCGGCGCTCACCCGGCGGCTCGCCGACATCGCCGATGCCGACTACGAGGATGTGCTGGGCGCGGTGCTGGAGCGCGAATCGGTGCTGAGCACGGGCATCGGGTTCGGCGTCGCCATCCCCCACGCCCGCTCGGCTGCGGTGCGGGAGCTGACGGTGGTGGCGGGGGTGACGCCGTGGCCCGTGCCCTTCGAGGCCCTCGATGGGGAGCCGGTGCGGCTGCTCTTCCTGATTGTCGGGCCGGAGGCATCGGCCGGCCAGCACGTGAAGATCCTGAGTCGGATCGCCCGGCTGGTGCGCCGGGAGCCCGTGCGCCAGCAACTGGTCGAGGCCGCAGACGCCGATGCCTTCGTCAACACCATTCTGGACGCCGAAGCCCGCTGAGGTGAACGCCACCGGCCTGCGCACCCACATGGGCGGCGAGCTCACGCGTGCCGACGTCGGCGAGCGGGTGCGCCTGGGCGGCTGGGTGCATCGTCGTCGCGACCTCGGCGGCCTCGTCTTCGTCGACCTGCGCGACCGCGCCGGACTGGTGCAGCTCTCGCTCAACCCCGAGTGGACCCCTCCCGATGTCATGGAGCGTGCCGCGGCGCTGGGGGCTGAAACGGTGATTCTGGCGGAGGGCGAAGTGGCCCTGCGGCCGGAGCCCGCCCGCGATCCGGACCTGGCGTCGCGAGAGGTCGAGGTGCACGTCACCGGTCTCGAGGTGGTGGGGCCCGCGCAGACCCCCGCGATCCCGGTGGCGCGCAAGGAGAACGAAGAGCTTCCCGCCGAAGAGCTCCGGCTCAAGCACCGGGTGCTCGACCTGCGCCGCCCCGAGCTGCAGCGCAACCTGCTGCTGCGCCACCGGCTCCTGCAGCGCGCCCGCCGGACGCTGAGCCAGCTCGGCTATCTCGAGATCGAGACGCCGATCCTCACCAAGCCCACACCCGAGGGCGCGCGGGACTATCTCGTGCCGAGCCGGGTGCATGCCGGCGAGTTCTACGCGCTGCCGCAGTCGCCGCAGATCTACAAGCAGCTCCTCATGGTGGCGGGCTACGACCGGTACTTCCAGATCGCGCGCTGCTTCCGCGACGAAGATCTCCGCGCCGACCGGCAGCCCGAGTTCACCCAGATCGACCTCGAAGCCTCGTTCGTCACCGCCGAAGACGTGCAGGAGATCGTCGAGCGCGTGCTGGTGGACCTCTGGGCCGAAGGCGGCGTGGCGGTGGCGACCCCGTTTCCGCGCCTCAGCTACGCCGAGGCCATGGAGCGTTACGGCACCGACAAGCCCGATCTCCGCTTCGGACTCGAGATCCGCGACCTGACGCCGCTCCTCGGCGCCGGCGCCGCGCCCTTTCTGGCCGAAGCGCGGGCCGCCGGCGGACGGCTCCGGGGCATCATCGTTCCCGACGGCGCGGGCCTCACCCGCAAGGAGATCGACGCGCTCACCGCGGCCGCACGCGGCGCCGGCGCCGGCGGGCTCCTCTGGGCCCGGCGCGCCGCGGCCGGATGGGAAGGGCAGGGCGTCAAGGCGCTCGGCGCCGAACTGCTGGCCGCGATCGGCGGCGCGGAGGGCGACCTGTTGCTGGGGGCCGCCGGCCCCGACACGGTGACCTCGCCGGCGCTCAACGCCGTCCGCCTCTGGCTCGGCCGCCGGCAGGGCGCGGCCCGCGAGCGCGCGCACGCGTTCTGCTGGGTGGTGGACTTCCCGCTGTTCGAGCTCGACCCGGAGACGGGCCGGCAGGTACCGGCGCACCATCCCTTCACCGCACCGCATCCCGAGGACCTCGCGAAGCTGGAGCGGGATCCGTCCCGCGTGCGTGCGCTCCATTACGACGCCGTGTACAACGGGACGGAGCTCGGGAGCGGGTCCATCCGGATCACCGATGCCACGGTCCAGCATCGCATCTTCGAGCTGCTGGGGATTCCGGAGCCGGAGATTCGCCGGCGGTTCGGCTTCCTGCTCGACGGACTGGCCGTGGGCGCGCCGCCGCACGGCGGGTTTGCGCTCGGGTTCGACCGGATCACGATGCTGCTCGCCGGCGCGGGCTCGCTCCGCGACGTGATCGCGTTCCCCAAGACCACCGCCGCGCGGGCCCTGTTCGAGGGCGCTCCCACGCCGGTCGATCCGGCGGAGCTGCGCGTGCTCCATCTGCAACCGTTCGACGACTGACCATGGCCGACGACAGCCATTCCCGGATCTCCGCCGAAGGCGCGGACCCGCTCCTCTTCGCCGGCGTCAACGACAGCAACCTGCTCGAGCTGCAGCGGACGCTCGGCGTACGGGTCTCCTTCCGGGGCGATTCGGTGAGCCTGTCGGGCACGCCCGAGCAGGTGGAGCGCGCCACCCCGGTGGTGCAGGGCCTCCTCGACCTCGCGCGCATGGGCGAGACCGTCTCGGCCGACGATGTGTACCGTCTGGCGTCCGAGGGGCCCTCGGCGGAGCTCCCGACCCAGCCGGGCGACGGCAAGATCGTGCTGCCCGGCCTTCGCCGCGCCATCGTTCCCAAGACCCAGGGCCAGCGGGACTACCTGCAGGCCATCTCCACCCACGATATCGTGGTGGGGATCGGACCCGCCGGCACCGGGAAGACCTATCTTGCGGTGGCCAAGGCGGTGGAGGCACTGGCGCGCAAGCGGGTCAAGCGCATCATCCTGGCACGCCCCGCGGTGGAGGCGGGCGAGTCGCTCGGCTTTCTCCCGGGCGATCTCCAGGCCAAGGTGGATCCCTATCTGCGCCCGCTCTACGACGCGCTCGAAGACATGATGCCCCACGACCGGGTGCAGCGGGCGCTGGAGACGCGGACGATCGAGATCGCGCCCCTGGCCTACATGCGCGGGCGCACGCTGGCCGACGCCTTCATCATCCTCGATGAGGCGCAGAACGCCACCGGTGCGCAGATGAAGATGTTCCTCACCCGGCTGGGCGTAAACAGCCGCACGGTGGTCACGGGCGACAAGACCCAGATCGACCTCCCGCGGCGCGAGGACTCGGGGCTGGTCCAGGTGGAACGCGTGCTCCCGGGCATCGAAGGGATCGCGTTCTGCTACCTGCACGAAGCCGACGTGGTGCGCCACCGGCTGGTGCGCGAGATCATCAAGGCCTACGCGGAGGATCAGAACGGCTGATGGGCGTCGGTGATCGGATGCGGTTCCACCTGATCCGCTGGTTGCCGCTGCTCGCGACGGCGCTGCTGACGTACGCCCTCTTCCCGCTCCCCGCGGGAGTGCTCCGCCGGATTCCCGACGTGGGCCAGGCCGCGCAGCGCACCGTCGTGGCCCCGTTTCCGTTCCAGGTCCGGAAGTCCACCGACGAGATCGCCCGAGAGGGCGAGACGCGGGCACTCACCGCCCAGCCGGTCTACCGCTTCAGCGCTACCTCATACGACTCCGCCCTCGCCGCGGTGCGCGATTTCTTCTCGGATCTCGACCGCGCGGCGAGCCAGGGGCCCGAGCTCTTCCGCGCCGTGGCCACCACGCAGGCGCACCTCGGCCCGTCCGAGACGACCTACCTGGCCGACTCCACCCGGCGCCACGCGATGCGGGAGCTCGCCACCCATTTTCTGGGCGAGACGCTCTCGCGCGGGGTCGCCGACGCGGGGCTGGTGCGCAGCGAGCCGAGCCGGCAGGTCACCCTGCGCCGGAACGACACGGAGCGGGTGGTGCCGCGCGACTCGATCTTCACGTTTGCCGACCTCATGGAGCAGGCGGAGGTCGTGGGCATCGTGGTGGACGACCCGGTCGGCCAGCGGACCCTGCGGCGCGTGGTGGGCGCCTTCTACCAGCCCACCATCGTGCCCGACCTGACCCTCACGAGCGCCAGGCGCGAGCAGCTCCGGGCGAGCGTGGACCCCGTCCGCTTCGGCGTGCGCGCGGGCGAGCGAATCGTGAGCGCCGGACAGCCCGTCACGGAAGAGATCCGCGCCAAGCTCGTCGCCCTGCATCAGGAGCTCGACCGGCGGGGCTCGGAGGGGTTCTGGGCGGCGGGAGCGGTGGGCGGGCTGCTCTACAACACGATCGTGCTGAGCGTCTTCTGGCTGCTCATGGTGTTCTACCGCCGAGAGACCTACGACGAGCTGCGCGAGATGGTGTTCTTCGGCGCGCTGTTCGCCCTCGTGGTGCTCATCACGGCGGGCACCACCAGCGTGCTCCCGATCCGGCCGGAGCTGGTGCCGATCCCGTTCGCCGCGATCCTGATCACGCTGCTCTACAACGGCCGGATCGGCGTGTTCGCGGCGCTCACGCTCGCGGTGCTGCTCGACGGCCAGTGGGCGCTCAGGGAGAGCGGCGTGCTCCTGTTCGGGCTGGTGGGCGGCGTCGCCGGAGCGATCGGGATCCGCGCCGTGCGCCGCCGCCGGCACCTCTATCTCACGGTCGGCGTGGTGGCCATCGCGGGCGTGCTCGCTTCGATCACCATCGGCCTGCTGCAGGGCTGGGGCACGGTCACCATCGTGGCCAGCGGACTGCTGGGCGCGCTCATGGCCCTGGCCAGCGCCGCCCTCGCCATGCTCATGATGCCGCTCGCGGAGTCGGCCACGCGGATCACCACCGATCTGACGCTGCTCGAGCTGTCCGATCTCGGCCGGCCGCTGCTGCGGCGCCTGGCGCTCGAGGCGCCGGGCACCTGGGCCCACAGCCTGGCGATGGCCAACCTCTGCGAGTCGGCGTGCAACATCATCGGGGCGAACGGGCTGCTCGCGCGGGTGGGCTGCTACTACCACGACGTGGGCAAGCTGTCCGCGCCCGGATTCTTCGTCGAGAATCAGGGCGGCGGCCCCAACCCGCACGACGACATGCGGCCCATCGATTCGGCGCGGATCATCCGCCAGCACGTGCTCGACGGGATCGCGCTGGCCGAGGCGGCGGCGCTGCCGCCCGTGGTCAAGGCGTTCATCCCCGAGCATCACGGCACGACCGAGATCAACTACTTCCTGGCCCGCGCTCGCGCGAACCCGGCGGAAGGTCTCCCCAATCCGGCGGACTACCGCTACCCCGGCCCGCGGCCGCAGCGCGCGGAGACGGCCGTGGCGATGCTCGCCGATTCGGCCGAGGCCGCCGTGCGGGTGCTGCCGGAGCACACGCCCGAGGCGGTGCGCGAGGCCATCGAGCTCCTGGTGCAGCAGAAGGTCGCCTCGGGCCAGCTCGACGACGCGCCGCTCACGATGCGCGATCTCGACCGGGTCAAGCGCGAGTTCGCGCGCGTCATGTCCGGCACCTACCACAAGCGGATCGGGTACCCGCGTGCCAGCGGCGGGATCACCCCGGAATTCCAGACCGCCGAGCGGCAGTGAGGTGGTGGTGAGCGGCCGCCGGCTGCCGCTGCCCGTGCCGCTGGTGCGCCGCGTGGTGGAAGCGGTGCTCCGGGGCGAGCGCCGGCGCGCGCTGATCTCGGTGACCTTCCTCGGCCGCGACGCGATGCGCCGCCTCAACGCCGAGCACACCGGCCGGGACCGTCCGACCGACGTGCTCAGCTTCGCCATGACCGACCCCGCGGGCCGTGCGCTGGGCGACGTGTACATCTGCCCCTGGGTCGCCGCGCGCGAGGCGCGGGCCCGCGGGATCCGGCCGCGGGAGGAGCTGATCCGGCTGCTCGTGCACGGGACGCTCCACGCGCTCGGCCTCGACCATCCCGAGGACGAGGGCCGCACGTCGTCGCCGATGTGGCGGCGCCAGGAACGCTACGTGGCCGCGCTCGCATGAGCACGATGCTGCAGCTCTTCATCGCGCCGCTCCTCGCGGCCGGGCTCACCCTGTGGGCGGCGTGGCTCGCGCTCGCGGCGGAGTCGGACGCCGATCTGCCCCGCGCGCTGGGCGGCGAGTTCTCCACCGAGGCCGGCGCGGGGACGCTGTCGCGCAACCTCCATGTGGCCCACCTCGCGCTGCTGGTGCTGGCGGGCGCCGCGGCCGGCGGTGCGGTGGCCTGGTGGGCGCGGTCGCCGGCGGCGGGCCTCATCCGCCTCGTGCTCGCGGCGGGACTCGTCTGGGTCCTGGGCGACCTGCTGCCGCGGCTTCTCGCCGCCGTGGCACCCGAGCTCACCGCGCCGGCACGCCGGGCGGCCACCGCCACGCTGGCGCCCTTCGGGCTGCTGCTCCGGCTCGCGGCCTGGGCCGACACCCGTGCCCGCACGCCGCCGGCCCGGCCGGCGCAGCACGCGGGCGCCGTGGAGCGCGACATGCTGCTCGGCGTCTTTTCCCTGGCCGACAGCACCGTGGCCGAGGTGATGACCCCGCGGATCGACATCATCGCGGTGGACTCCTCGGCGACGCGGGAGGAGGTCGCCGCCGTGCTGCAGAGCTCGGCGCACGCGCGGCTGCTGGTCTACGACGGCCATCCCGATGCCGTCGCGGGCGTGGTCTACGCCAAGGACATTCTCGCCGCGAGCGCCGCCGAGCCCGCCGACGAGGCGGCGTGGCAGACGGTCATCCGGCCCGCCGCCTTCGTCCCGGAGGGCAAGACGCTCGACCGGCAGCTCCGCGATTTCCAGCGCGGCCCCAGCCACCTGGCCGTGGTGGTGGACGAGTTCGGCGGCACCGCGGGCATCGTCACGCTGGAGGACATCCTCGAGCAGATCGTGGGCGAGATCCAGGACGAGCGCGACGTCGACGAGGTCGCGCCGATCCAGGTGGTCTCCGAGGACCAGCTCCGGGTGGAAGGCGGTGTGGCGCTCTCCGAGCTCGAGGCGGTGCTGGGCCACAGCTTCGATCGGGAGGACGTGAGCACCGTCGGCGGTCTGGTGCTGGCCGAGTTCGGCCGCGTGCCGCGCGCGGGCGAGTCGCTCGATCTGGACGGCTACCGCCTGCTGGTGGAGCAGGTGCTGCGCCGACGGGTGCGCCGGGTCGCCGTCTACCGCCCGGCGGTCGAGGCGCCGCTGGGCGGCGCCGAGCGGGTGCTGCCGTGATCTGGCTGGCGATCGCCGTGGGCCTGGTCGTGGCCGCGTTCGGGGCCACGGCCGGCGCGGCGCTCATCACGGTGAGCCGCGCGGAGCTCACCCGGGCCGTGAGCCGCCGCCTGCGCGGCGCCACCCCGTCGCTCGCGTGGCTCAGCCAGGTGGACTCCTACCTCACCGCCGCCTCCGCGACGACGTCGCTCGGCGTGCTGCTCGTGGGGGCCGCGCTCCCGGGGCTGTTCACCGGCTCGGGCGCGCCGCGCGTCGTGGTGGTGCTCGCGGTGATCGGCGTGCCGCTGGTGCTCTTCGCCGCCTATCTGGTCCCGCGCTGGCTCACCCAGCCCCGGGCGGAGACGGTGGCCGGCCGCGTGATCCCGCTGCTCCGTCCGTGGTCGCGCGTGCTGGGCCTCATGCTGCCGACGCGCACCGCCACCCGCCCGACCGACCTGCGCTCCATCTGGCGCGAGGGCGCCGCCGTGGGCCTCCGGGCCGACGACGAGCTGCTCCTGGTGGGCGGCGTCATGGCATTCAGCGTACGGCCGGTACGCGAAGTGATGACGCCGCGGACCGACATCGTCGCCATCGACGAGAACGCGCCGCTGGAGGAGATCCGGGCGGTCTTCGCCCAGAGCGGCTACTCCCGGATCCCGGTGTTTCGCGAGACGCTCGACGACATCGTCGGCATGCTCCACGCCTTCGATCTCTTCAAGCTGCGCCCGGGCGACCCGCTCCCGGTGCGGCCGGTGGCCGTCACCCCCGCCAGCCGGAGCTGCGGCGATCTGCTGCTCGACATGCAGCGGGAGCGCCGCCACCTGGCCGTGGTGCTCGACGAGTTCGGCGGCACCCAGGGGATCGCCACGCTCGAGGACCTCCTCGAAGAGCTGGTCGGCGAGATCTTCGACGAGCACGACGAGGAAGTGCGCGCGGCGCCCGCCGCGGGACCCGTCCTGTTCGAGACCGACGGCAACATTCCGCCGCAAGCCGTCGAGGAGCGGTTCGGGGTCCCGCTCCCCCATGGCCGCTCGACCACGGTCGCGGGACTTTTGGCCGAGTGGTCGGGCCGCATCCCCAACGCGGGCGAGCGGTTCACGGTGCGCGGGCTGGAGTTCGATGTGCTGCAGGCCTCGCCCACCCGGATCGAGCGGCTGGTGATCCGCTCGGGTCCCGGCGCGCCGGTGACGCTCGTCTCCGGCGCCGCCTGACCGGCGCGTGCGCGCGCTCACCGTCTTCGGACGGCTGTTTCCCTTCGTCCTGGCGTTCGTGTGGGACCGGCGGCGGTTCATCCTCGTCGGCGGGCCGCGCCGGCGCGATCCCGAGCGGCACCGGCGGCGCGCCGAGCGGCTGACCAGGACACTCGCCGAGCTCGGCCCCACCTTCATCAAGCTCGCGCAGGTGTTCGCCGCGCGGGCCGACATCCTTCCGGAACCCTATCTCTCGGCCATCGGCACGCTCACCGACCGCGTGCCGCCGCTGCCCGCCGGCGTGGCCGAGCGGGTGGTGCGCGAGGAGCTCGGCCGCGGTGCGGAGGAGCTGTTCGACCGGTTCGATGCGGCCCCGCTCGCCGCCGCGTCGCTCGGCCAGGTGCACCGGGCGGCGCTGGGCGGGCGCGAGGTGGTGGTGAAGGTGCTCCGCCCCGGCGTCGAGGAGCTGGTGGCCAAGGACCTCGACGTCTCCTTCCGGATCCTGTTCCTGCTCAACCTGCTGTTCCCCAACCATCACACCCGCGCCATCACTGCGATCGTCAGCGAGTTCTCCAAGCGGATCCACGAGGAGCTCGACTTCCGGGAAGAGGCGCGCAACGCGGCCACGCTCCGGCGCAACTTCGCCGCCGAGCCGCAGGTGGTGGTGCCGGAGGTCGTCCCCGAGCTGGTGACCCGGCGGGTGCTGGTGCTCGAGTACGTGGAGGGCACCCGGATCGACCGGCTGCACGACCGGATCGCCTCGGGCGACGTGGCGCTCGCCCGCCTCATCGAGACGGTGGTCGAGGCGTACATCAAGATGATGCTCGAGGACGGGGTCTTTCACGCCGACCCGCACGCCGGCAATCTGCTGGTGGATCCGCAGGGCCGGCTGGTGCTGCTCGACTTCGGGATGGTGCTGCAGGTGGAGCGCGAGACGCGCCGGCGGCTGGTCGAGACCGTGCTGGCGGCCGCGCGCCAGGACGTGGACGGCGTCATCAACGGGTTC
>DASUXW010000163.1:0-10285 GCA_036377715.1 Gemmatimonadales bacterium | reverse complement strand
CGCACCGTCGCGAGGAGCGGCTCGCCCGCCGCCTGGGTCAGCTTGCGGCGGAGATTCCCCACGTGCACGTCCACCACGTTGCTCTCCGGGTCGAAGTGCATGTCCCATACCTTCTCCAGGAGCGTGGTTCGACGGACGACCTCCTCGGTGTGGAGGAGGAAGAACTCGAGCAACTGGAACTCCTTGGGGGTGAGGTCCAGCCGGGTGTCGTGCACCGTGGCGACGTGCCGCAGACGGTCGAGCGTGATCGGGCCGTAGCGCAGCACCTCGAGCCGCTCCGCGCCGCCCCGGCGGTGGAGCGCGCGGATGCGGGCCAGCAGCTCGTCGAAGCGGAACGGCTTGGAGAGGTAGTCGTCCGCACCGGAGTCGAGTCCCCGCACGACGTCTTCCACCGCATCGCGCGAGGTGAGCATCAGGATCGGCGTGTGCCGCCCCTCGCGCCTGAGCTCCATGGCCACCTGGAAGCCGTTCTTCTTAGGCAGGACCACGTCCAGCAGGATGATGTCGTAGTCGTAGACGTGGGCCAGCATGGTGGCCTCGTCGCCGTCGGCGGCGACGTCCACCACGTAGCCCTCTTCCTTGAGCCCCTGCTCGATGAACCCGGCGACCTTCCGGTCGTCCTCCACGACGAGAATCTTCATACTCTCCAACCTAGTCGGGGGCCTTAAACCGTTCCGTAACTTATTATGAAGTCCTCTTCACGGCTCCGTCGCGGCAGCCGGGAGCTCCAGGAGGAAGCGGCCGCCGCGGCCCTCGTCGGTTCGCGGGACCGCCCGAAGCTCGCCGCCGAGCAGCCGGGCCAGGCGCCGCGAGAGCGGCAGGCCCAGACCCGCGCCCCGGCTCTCGCCGGCGGACTTGGTGACGTAGATGTCGAAGACCCGCTCCACCTCGGTCGGCGGGATCCCGGCCCCCTCATCGTCCACCCGGTATTCGATCATCCCTTCCCGCGCGCCGATCCCGAGCCGGACCGTGCCGCCCTCGGGCGAGTGGTGGATCGCGTTCCCCAACAGATTCACCAGGATCTGCTCCACCCGGCTCGCGTCGGTCTCGCAGCTCGGCAGCTCGCGCGGCGCGTCGAGCTCGAGCTGGAGCCCGCGGCTCTCGGCCGCCGGCGTGACCCGGACCACCGCCCGCCGGGCCATGGACCCCGGCTCGACGGCCCGGATCACGGGACGGAGCCGGTCCTCGTCCAGCCGGCTCAGGTCGAGCAGGTCGTTGATGAGGTTGATGGCCTGCTGCGCCGAGTCGAGCACCTCGAAGGCGGCGCGGGGAACGGTCGAGGGGTCCTTCTTGCGGACCAGCATCTCCGCCCAGCCGTAGACCGCCGCCAGCGCATTCCGCAGCTCGTGGTTCACCATGGCGAAGAAACGCTCGCGGGTGCGATGGAGCTCCTGCACCTCCTCGAGCAGCCGGGCGCTCTCCTCGTGCAGCCGGGCGTTCTCCACCGCGGCGGCGGCGGTCGCCGCCAGCAGCACGGCGAAATGCTCGTCTTCCTCGGTGAAGGTCTCGCCGTCGATCTTCTCGGTGAGGTACAGGTTGCCCACGACGCCCCGGCGGCCGACGATCGGCACACCGAGGAACGAGCGCATCGGGGGGTGATGCGGCGGGAAGCCGTACGAGGCTGGATGCTTGGTGAGATCGGGGAGCCGGATCGGGGCCTCTTCCCGGATGACCAGGCCGAGGATGCCGTGCCCCCGCGGCGGCGGGCCGATCAGGGCCCGCTCCTCGGCCGACACGCCATGGGTGGTGAAGCTCTCGAGCAGCCGGCCGTCGGGTCCGAGCACGCCGATGGCGGCGTAGTGCGCGCCGATCACCTCGGCCGCGATCTGGACGACTCGCTGCAGCACGCCCTCGAGCGACAGCTCGCTGATGAGCGTCGAGGTCGCGACGACGAGCCGCTCGAGCCGGGCCTCCGACGGCGTGACGGTCACCACCGAAAGGTAACATTCCCGGCTCTTTCATCTTTTCTTCACGGGGGGCTGGTTAGCCTCAACTCTGGAGGGAGGAGCAGTCATGCAGCTCAGGCATATCATCGTGGCCACCGACGAGTCGGACGCAGGCCGGCAGGCGATCCGGACCGCGCTCGCGCTCGCCGCGCGGGCCGGCGCGCGCGTCACTGTGGTTCGCGCGGTCCACGTCGGCCCCATGATGCCGGCCGTAACCGTCCCGGGGACGGCCTCGGACGACGGAGCGGGCGGCGCGCCGGCCCTCGAGCGGCTCCAACGGTGGGTGGAGGCCGATCTGCCGGTGCTGCCCGAGCAGCCCGGGATCTCGTACGCGGTGGCGTTCGGCCTGCCGGGAATCGAGATCGCCCGGTTCGCCGAGCAGGAAGGGGCCGACCTCATCGTGCTGGGCCGGAAGCCGCGCTCGCGGATGACGCGGCTGCTGCTGGGCGACACCGCCGACGCCGTGGCCCGGCGGAGCCGCGTGCCCTGCCTGTTCGTCCCGGGGACCACCGGACTGCCGCGCCGCGTGCTCGTGGCGGTGGACGGCACCGAGCGCGGGCTCACGGTGCTCACGACGGGCGATGGGTTTGCGCGCGCGATCGGGGCCGAGCTCGGCGTCTTCACCGTGGAACGGCCCCGGCCCGAGGAGCCGGCGATCCTGGCCACGGCCACGCCGGCTGGGCGCAGCGCCCGGGTACAGGAGCGCGTGCGTGAGCTGGTCGGGCGCGAAGTCGAGCTCCGGCGCGGCGAGCCCGCCGAGCAGATCCTCGCGGCCGTGGAGGAGCGGCGTCCCGACGTGCTCGTGATCGGCTCGCATCGCGGGGGGCCGGCCGGGGTAATCGAGGCGGGAAGCACGGCCCGCCGGGTGGCACACACCGCTCCCTGCGCCGTTCTCACCGTGCCGCTCTGAGGAGGGATCGATGACCCGCCAGCTCGGCATGCCCACGCGGATCGCCTGCCTCGTGCTTGGCGTCCTGCTGCTGGGCCTCTTCGGCGCGCTGACGCCGCCCTGGCGCTATCTCACGCTGGTCGGCCTCGTTCCGCTCGCGGCCGGCCTCGGCGGGCAGTGTCCCGTCTGCGCGATCAGCGGGCGGAGGGGAGGCGAGTAATGGGGATCGAACTGCTTCGCCCGAGGCTGGCGCGGGAGCACGAGGCCTGGCTCGAGGAGATGCAGGAGGCCCTCGGGCCGGCCCGGCAGGCGGAGGCCGGCACGTGGGCGCGTTGGAACGCGCTCCGCTATCTGGAGAGCACTTTTCCGGAGCGGGTCGAACGGGAGCGTGAGATGGTGCGCGCCCTGGCCGAGCGGCTCAGGGAGTCCGAACGGGCCCGGCTCTGGGCGCTGGGCGAGCTGCTCGAGCTCTTCCCCGCGTATCTCGCGCGCACCATCGGCCTGTGCCATCGCGCCGAAGAGTTCGGCGCGCTCACCGGCCGGCTCGAGGTCGCACTGGACCGCTGGTGCCGCGCCGTGGAGGAGGACCTGGGTCCGCTGCCCGTGACCGCGCTGCCGCCGAAGCTGCGCGAGCCGGAGCTCGACGCGGCTCCGGCTCGCTGAGCGCGGCTTCGCCCCGGAGCAGGTCTCCCACCGTCTTTTCCCGGAAGAACGCCGCCACCTGCTCGCTCACCGCCTTCCACTGGGCGTGAGCGGGACAGGGGTTGGCGTCGCTGCACTGGGGGCGCCCCAGCAGGCAGCGGCGCTCGCCCCGGATCGGGTCGAACGGCTCGACCACGCTGAGCAACGGCAGCCGGTCGGGGTCCCTCGCCAGCCGGAACCCGCCGCGCTGGCCGCGGGTGGAGGCGAGCACGCCTTCCCGCGCCAGCCGGTGGAGCGTCTTGGAGAGGTAGTTGCGCGGCACCCCCAGCCGCTCGGCGATCTGATCGACATTGGCAGGCTCGCCGGAATCGGCCAGGAGGAGCACCGCCCTGAGGGCGTATTCCGCGGTCCGGGACAGCATGACACCTCGCCTGAAAAGAGGAAGAGACCTTTCACTAGCCTTTAATCATATCATCATGTGAAATGGTGTTACTTGCGGGCACTCTCTCACCAGGAGCACAGGGATGTCCCGCAGTACCACGATCCTCCGACGTGCCGCAGCGCTCGCCCTTCTCGGGGGCGGGGCCGTCCTGGCCACCGGCTGCGGCCGGGCCAACGCCCGCGTGGGCGACGAGGCTGGGGACGCCGCCGCCAAGGTGTATGTGGCCCCCGGCAAGTATGACGAGTTCTACGCCTTCTTCTCGGGCGGCTTCGACGGGCAGGTCGGGGTCTACGGACTGCCCTCGGGCCGGCTGCTCAAGCACGTCCCGGTCTTTTCGCAGAACGCGGAGAACGGCTGGGGCTACAGCGAGCAGACCAAGCCGATGCTCAATACCAGCTACGGGGTCGTTCCCTGGGACGACGCGCACCACCCGCAGCTCTCCCAGACGGCGGGCGTGCCCGACGGCCGCTGGCTGTTCATCAACGGCAACAACACGCCGCGGATCGCGCGGATGGACCTGACCCGGTTCGAGACCGAGGAGATCCTCGAGATCCCCAACTCCGCCGGCAATCACTCCTCGCCCTTCGTCACCGAGAATAACGAGTACGTGGTGGCGGGGACCCGATTCAGCGTCCCGGCGCCCCAGCGCGACGTGTCCATCGACGAGTACAAGGAGGAGTTCAGCGGCACGCTGACCTTCGCGAAGGTAGACAGCGCGACCGGCCACATGGCGATCGCCTTCCAGATCCGCCTGCCGGCCTTCGACTACGACCTGTCGCACGCGGGCAAGGGTCCCTCGCACGGCTGGTCCTTCTTCACCAGCTACAACACCGAGCAGGCCAACACCAAGCTCGAGGTGAACGCGTCGCAGAAGGACAAGGACTACGTCGCCGCGATCCACTGGAAGCAGGCCGAGCAGTGCGTCGCGCAGGGCAAGGCGAAGACCGAGCCGGCGCGCTACGCCCACAACGTGATCGGCGAGGACGGGATTGCCCGCACCGACTGGGGCAGCAGCGTGAAGGTGCTGACGCCCGCCGCCTGCCCCGGCCTGGCCTACTACCTGCCGACGCCCAAGAGCCCGCACGGCGTGGACGTAGACCCGACCGGCGAATACATCGTGGCCGGCAGCAAGCTCGCCACCGTGCTCCCGGTGCACAGCTTCTCGAAGATGCTCAAGGCCATCGACCAGAAGGCGTTCGCGGGCGAAGACCATGGGATCCCGGTGCTCAAGTACGAGGCCACCATCGCCGGCGAGGTGCAGAACCCCGGCCTGGGCCCGCTGCACACGGAGTTCGACGGGAAGGGGTACGCCTACACCTCGATGTTCCTGAGCTCCGAGATCGTGAAGTGGAGCCTCAAGGACTTCAAGGTGGTGGACCGGGCACCGGTCTACTACTCGGTGGGCCACCTGATGATCCCGGGCGGCGACAGCCGCAAGCCGTGGGGCAAGTACGCGGTCGCGCTCAACAAGATCACCAAGGACCGCTACCTGCCCACCGGTCCCGAGCTGGCGCAGTCGGCGCAGCTCTACGACATCAGCGGCGACCGGATGAAGCTGCTGCTCGACTTCCCGACCATCGGCGAGCCGCACTACGCGCAGGCGCTGCCGGCCTCGATCATCAAGGACCGCCAGCTCAAGATGTACTCGCTGCAGGAGAACAAGGACCCGTTCGCGGTCAAGAACGAGAAGACCACGCGGGTGGAGCGCAAGGGGAACGTGGTCCACGTGATGATGACCTCGGTCCGCAGCCACTTCATGCCCGACAAGATCGAGGGGATCAAGGTGGGCGACTCCGTCTACTTCCACGTCACCAACCTCGAGCAGGACTGGGACGTGCCCCACGGCTTCGCGGTGCTGGGTGCCAACAACGCCGAGCTGCTGCTGATGCCGGGACAGACCCGCACGCTGGCGTGGGTACCGACGCAGACCGGGGTGTTCCCCTTCTACTGCACCGACTTCTGCTCGGCGCTGCACCAGGAGATGCAGGGCTACATCCGGGTGTCGCCCAGGAGCTCGAACGTGGCGCTCAAGTGGAACAGCCCGAGCTACAAGGACATGGCGGACAAGGACCATGACCGGGATCACGACAAGCACGACGACAAGGAGGGGAGCTGAGGTGATGACACGCGCCTCGCGCCTGGCGGTCGCCGCCGTATCGCTGCTGCTGCTGGCGGTGTACGTGACCCCGCTCTGGCACATCAACCTGATCGCGCCCCAGTACCCGGAGGGGCTGGGGCTCCGGATCTGGGTCAATCAGATCACCGGACTCAAGCCGGGTGACCTGAACAGCATCAACGGCCTGAACCACTACATCGGGATGCGGGCCATCGAGCCCGCATCCTTCCCCGAGCTGCAGTACATGCCCTGGCTGCTCGGCGCCGCGGTCGCGGCGGGCCTGCTCGTGGCGCTCGCGGGACGGCGGCCGGTGCTGTACGCCTGGGCCGGGCTCTTCACCCTCGGCGCCATTGCCGGCCTCGCCGACTTCTGGAAGTGGGGCTACGACTACGGCCACCAGCTCGATCCGCACGCCGCCATCAAGGTGCCGGGGATGAGCTACCAGCCGCCGGTGATCGGCTCCAAGCAGCTGCTCAACTTTCACGCCGAGTCGTGGCCCGGCCCGGGCGGCTGGATCGCGATCTTCGCGCTCCTGGTGGTGCTCACGGTCGCGGTGCTCGAGTGGCGCCGCGCCCATCCCCCGCGGCCCGTCGAGGCCGCGGCGGCTCCCGCGCTGCGGGCCGCCCAGGCGGTCGAGGCGGCGTGATGCGGGGGCGGTGGCTCGCCGTACTCGTGCCGCTGGGGGTCGCGGCGGCGGCGTGCGCGCGTCCGGCGCCCAGGCCGATCGCGCTGGGCGAGGAGAACTGCCGCCACTGCCACATGACGATCAGCGACCCGCGGTTCGCGGCCGAGCTGGTGACGACCAGGGGGCTGGTGTACGTGTTCGACGACGTCGGCTGTCTCACTGCGTTCGTGCGGCAGGCGAAGGTCCCCGCGGCGCAGGTGCGCGCGCTCTGGGTATACGACTATCTGGAGCCCGACTCGCTGCTGGATGCGCGCCGGGCGGTGTACCTGCGTTCGGACTCGCTGCACACCCCGATGGCGAGCGGGCTGGCCGCGCTCCGGCCGGGTCCGGAGGCGGACAGCCTTCGGGCGCGCCTACGCGGAGTGCTGCTGTCGTGGGATGAGCTCCCGGTGGGAGGGCACGATGGGTAGCGCCCTCCTGCTGGCGGCGCTGCTCGCGGCGACGCCGGGACCCGGACAGGCGCCGCGCCGGATCGTGGTGGCGCACGGCACCGCGGTCGCGAGCGTCGCGCGGGCGCTCGAGCTGGCCCGGCCACGGGACACCGTGGTGGTCACGCCCGGGGTCTACCGGGAATCAGCGCTCGAGATCACGGTGCCGCTCACGCTGCTCGGCGAGCGGGGCGCCGTGATCGACGGCGACGGGCGGCAGATGCTCGTGGTTCGCGCGGACGACGTGACCATCCGCGGGCTCACCCTCCGCAATGTCGCCACCAGCTTCACCGAGGACCGCGCCGCGATCCGGCTCGAAGGCGCGCATCGGTGCCTCGTGGCCGGGAACCGGCTGACCGACACCTTCTTCGGGATCTACGCCGCCCGCGCCGCCGACTGCGTGCTCGAGGACAACGTCATCGAAGGCGATGGGCGACGGCAGAGCCGGGCCGGGAACGCGGTGCACCTCTTCTATTCGACCGGCTTCACCGTGGCACGGAACCGGATCCGCGGCCACCGCGACGGCATTTACCTCGAGTTCTCGAGCGGCGCGCGGATCACCGGCAACGAGAGCCACGAGAACGCGCGCTATGGGCTCCACTTCATGTACTCCGACAGCTGCGACTACCGGCAGAACGTGTTCCGCCGGAACGTGGCTGGGGTGGCGGTGATGTACAGCCGCGGGGTGGTGATGGTCGGCAACCGTTTCGAGGACAACTGGGGACCGGCGGCGTACGGCCTGCTGCTCAAGGACATTCGCGAGAGCCGGATCGAGAACAATCTGATCGCCCGGAACACGGCGGGCCTGTTCGCCGAATCGGTGGACCGGACCACCGTCGAACGCAATCAATTTCTGAACAACGCCTGGGCGATACGCCTCATGGCCAACGCCAGCGACAACGACTTCCGGCGCAATCGGTTCGAGGGAAACAGCTTCGACGTGGCCACCAACAGTCAGGCGGGCGGCGCCAGCCGGTTCGAGGAGAACTACTGGGACGCGTACGCCGGCTACGATCTCGACCGCGACGGGGTCGGCGACACGCCGTACCGGCCGGTCCGGCTGTTCGCGGTGATCGTCGAGCAGAACGAGCCGACGCTGATTCTGCTCCGAAGCTTCTTCCTGGATCTGCTGGAGGCGGCGGAGCGGGTGATACCGGTCCTCACGCCCGAGGCACTGGTGGACAGCAGGCCGCTGATGCGGTGGAGGACCACGTGAATTCGGCAGTCCGTTCGATCTCGCCGGGCGACGCGCCCGGCACCCTCGCGCTTCCGCGGATGGCCGTCGCGGCCGAAGGCCTCACCAAGCGGTTCGGTCGGCTCGAGGTGCTGCGCGGCGTAGATCTGGCTGTGCGCCCCGGCCGGGTGACTGCGCTGCTCGGCCCGAATGCCGCGGGGAAGTCTACCTTCCTCAAGCTGCTGCTGGGACTCGCCCGGCCCGACGGCGGGTCGCTCACGGTCTGCGGGACGCCCGTCGCGGCCGGCCCGGAGTACCGGATGCGTATCGGCTACATGCCGCAGCAGGCGCGGTTCCCCGAGAACCTCACCGGCCGCGAGGTGGTGCGCCTGCTGCGCGACCTCCGGGGCGACGAGGTGCCGGAGGACGACGAGCTGTTCGGCACGTTCGATCTGGCGCGGGAGATGGACAAGCCGGTGCGGACGCTCTCGGGCGGCACCCGGCAGAAGCTCAACGCGGCGACGGCGTTCATGTTCCGGCCCTCGCTCCTGGTGCTCGACGAGCCCACCGCCGGCCTCGACCCGATCGCGAGCGGGGTGCTCAAGGAAAAGATCGCGCGGACGCGGGACGAGGGCGCTTCGGTGCTGCTCACGTCGCACGTGCTGAGCGAGCTCGACGAGCTGGCCGACGACGTGATCTTCCTGCTCGACGGAACGGTCGAGTTCCAGGGCTCGCTCCGGCGACTCCGGGAGGCCACCGCCGAGCCCCGGCTGGAGCGCGCGATCGCCCGGCTCATGCAACGGAGGCGGCCATGACCTCGGCCAAGGTGCTCCGCTACGAGCTGCAGGACCTGCGGCGGAGCCGCTGGATGCTGGGCTACGCGCTCCTGCTGCTCCTGCTCACCGACGCGCTGCTCCGGTTCGGGGGCGGCGGGCCGCGCGCGGTGCTGAGCCTCATGAACGTGGTGCTCGTATTCGTGCCGCTGGTGAGCGTGGTGTTCGGGACGATGTATCTCTACGGCGCCCGGGACTTCATCGAGCTGCTGCTGGCACAACCGGTGGGGCGCGGGTCGCTGTTCGCGGGCCTCTACGCCGGGCTCGCCGCGCCGCTCTCACTGACCTTCCTCCTGGGGGTCGGATCGCCGTTCCTGTGGAACGCCCCCGCCGACACGCCGGTCGGCGCCCCGCTCATGATGCTGCTCGCGGCGGGCGTCCTGCTCACGCTGGTGTTCACGGCGCTGGCGTTCCTGGCGTCGCTGGTGTTCGAGGACCGCGCCAAGGGGCTGGGTGCGGCCATCCTGGCGTGGCTTGCCGCGACCGTGCTCTACGATGCGCTGATTGTGCTGGTGGCCACCGTCTCTTCGGATTACCCGCTGGAGCTGCCGCTGCTCGGACTCACGCTGCTCAATCCGGTGGATCTCGGCCGGGTGCTGCTGTTGCTGCAGTTCGACACGGCGGCGCTGATGGGCTATACGGGGGCGGTGTTCGAGCGGTTCTTCGGCTCGGTGCTGGGGATCGCGGTCGCGTCCGGCGCGCTGGCGCTCTGGTGCGCCGCCCCGCTCGCGCTCGCGCGGCGGCGGTTCGGGCGAAAGGATTTCTAGGGAGAGGGCGCCTCGGCCGAACCACGAGTCACCCTGAGCGCAGCGAAGGGGGCATGATTCAGGTCATGCCCCCTTCGCTGCGCTCAGGGTGACTCGTGGCGGGCTCCCGACGCGTTCCTGCACCGTCCGCCCGTCCGTCCGTCCGCCCGTCCGCCCGCCCGTCCGTCATCCCGCCAGCGCCACGCCCCGTACCGCCTCCAGCTCCGCTACTCCAAGCGCCGCTACCGCGCCGATCACGACTACGACCGGATTGACGAGCCCGTCCCGCTCCACCGCCTCGGCGATGCTGCCGAGCGTGGCGCGGGTGACGCGCTGCTCGGGCGTGGTGGCGCTCTGGATGCACGCGGCCGGCGTCGAGGGGTC
>DASUXW010000162.1:0-5571 GCA_036377715.1 Gemmatimonadales bacterium | reverse complement strand
AGTCTTGAGAGTCAGAACCCGGCCTTCAGACGCGCCCCTCACCTGTCACTCACGACCCACGACTCACGACCCACGACTCTCA
Organism: Gemmatimonadales bacterium; assembly: GCA_036377715.1. Lineage (GTDB taxonomy): Bacteria > Gemmatimonadota > Gemmatimonadetes > Gemmatimonadales > GWC2-71-9 > CAVVWJ01. The sequence goes on along the minus strand of DASUXW010000162.1, from coordinate 5,489 downwards.
TGGTGGGGGTAGGATTCGAACCTACGTAGGGCAAAGCCCGGCAGATTTACAGTCTGCTACCATTAGCCACTCGGTCACCCCACCGAGCCTGCGAGTCACCCTCATCAGAGACAGAACCCCGCCGGCAACGAAGCGGGGTCCTGGACGAAGAAGGTGTCGGCGCCACCGAGCTGACGAGGGGAATCGAACCCCTAACCTCCCGCTTACAAGGCGGGTGCTCTGCCGGTTGAGCTACGTCAGCCTAGAACAGGCCGAGAACAAAACAGACCCGTATCATAGAGGGCAAGTTGGCCTGAGTCAATGGGGTGGGTTCCCCAGCGATGGTCAAGTCGGTCGCTACCGAGAGGGCCCGGCCGCTCACATGGCCCGCGGCTTCTTCCGCTGCCTCGGTGACGCCCGTCATGGAAGCCCACAGTCCTGCTTTCGACATTGGCGGTCCGGTTCGCCCCGGGTCGGGCCCGGCCAGGCACGATGCCGGGTGAGCCTCCATTCGGTTGATGGCCTCGACGCTCGCCGCCGTGCCGTCGGCCTGCTTCCCGCCGCCGGCGGTCCCATCCTCCGCTGCCGGGCCCACTGTCCCACCGCAGGAGAAGCATCCGATGTGGACCATTCGAAAGCTGCACCTCCGCGCGGCGGCGCCGGCACTGCTGGCCGCCGCGTCACTCATGTCGTGCGCGGATCCGACCAGCTCCGACCCGGCGGCGCGCGGCATACCCGTCGCGGCGAACCCCGCCACGCTGGTCGCGCGCACCCGGGTAACCATTGACGGGCACCGGTTCAGAATCAACGGGGCCATCACCTACCCGGGTCAGACCGCCGAAGGCCTGCTGATGAACGTCCGAATGGTGAACTCGGTGTTCGAGGATACCAATCGGCCCTGGTTCGACCCGAGCGCCAATACCGACGAGTTCCTCAATCGGATGCGCGAGTACGTCTCGCTCGGCGTCCGCGCGTTCACCGTCTCGCTGCAGGGCGGCTATCCAGGCTACGAAGGGGCCGTGAACTCCGCCTTCCTGAGGAATGGCGACCTCAAGTCCGGTTACCTGGCCCGCGTGGCGCGGGTCATCGAGCGGGCGGATGGCCTGGGTGCCGTGATCATCCTGAGCCTCTACTATCAGCGTCAGGATCAGCGTCTCCAGGATGACCAGGCGATTCGGGCCGGCGTCGTCCACGCGGTCGACTGGATTCGGGGGAAGGGGTATCGGAACGTCATTCTCGAGATCGCCAACGAGTACGGTCATAGCGGATTCGACCATCCGATTCTTCGCACGGACGACGGAGTGGCCGGCCTCATCCGACTGGCGAAGAATCGCTATCCGGCACTTCCGGTCTCGGCCAGCGCCCTTCGCAACGGCCGAACCACACCGCTGGTCGCCGCGGCCTCCGATCTGATCCTGGTGCATTTCAATTCGGTGCTGCTGTCGGATATCCCGGCTCGGATCCGGGCGCTGCGGAGTGATTATCCCGGCAAGCCCATTGTGTGCAACGAGGATTCACGGACCGGCTCGGCCGCGGCCGCTGCGGCCAGTGCGAGCGTCCGATCGGGCGCCTCGTACGGCCTCATGGTGGAGCGCGAGAACCAGTTCTATCCCTTTGACTTTCACGGCCGGAGCGATGACCCCACTGCCTATGACCGCTACGTGGACCTGACACAATAGCTGGCCGCACCGCTCGACACGTTGCGCCGGGGGTCCGTGCATCCGGGAGCATACGGGGCCGTTACCGATTCCCCCGAACGACCTCGATCGACCCGTCCCGCCGGTCCCGAACTTCCCAACCGGCCCCCCGGAGCCGCTCCCGGATCCGGTCGGCTTCGGCATAGTCCCGGCTGGCCTTGGCTTCCTTCCGCCGCACCGCCCAGCGGAGCGCCCAGGTGCGCTGCGCCTCATCGTCACCCCCCGCCGGGGGCGATTCGCTCAGGTCGGCCCCGGCATCATCCACCTCAACCGCCGCGCCGACCCGGACCGCCTTCACCTCCGAGGTCACGCCGAGCACCCCCTCGGCGCGGCGCCAGGCCGCGACCGCCCGGGGGCCGGGCGCCGTTCCAGCGTCCAGCGCCGCGTTCCCCGCCGCGGTAAAGGCGAACAGCGCGGCCACGGCGCGGGGCGCGTTGAGGTCGTCATCCAGGGCCTCGGTGAGGCCGAGGTCGAGCCGGTCGGCAGCCTCCAGGAACGCCGGCGCATCCGCCTCTCCGGCCGCAGCGAGCAGCCGGCTCTGGAACTCCCCCAGTCGCCGCGAGCCCTCGCGCGCGCTGGCCAGCCCCTCGTCGGTCAGATCGAGCTGCTGCCGGTAATGCACCTGGCTCATCAGCAGCCGGACCGCACCGGCATCGATCCCATCCTCCCGGAGGTCCCGCGCCGTGGTGATGTTGCCGTAGCGCTTGGACATCTTCTCGCCGCCGACCTTCAGGAACTCGCCATGCACCCAGTAGCGGGCGAACAGCTCCCGCTCGGTGTAGGCGCAGCTCTGGGCGATCTCGTCCTCATGGTGGGGAAAGATCAAATCCACCCCGCCGGCATGGATGTCCAGCACATCCACCCCGGCGTGCTTGCCGATCAGATCGAGCGCCATCGCCGAGCACTCGAGATGCCACCCGGGCCGGCCCCGGCCGAACGGCGCATCCCAGGCGGCGCCCACGGCCTCGTCCTCCGGCCGTGCCGCCTTCCAGAGCGCGAAGTCACGCACGTCGTCCTTGGCGTACTCGTCGGCGGCCACGCGCTCGCTGGCGCCCGCCTTGAGCTCCCGCTGATCGAGCCGCGACAGTCGGCCGTACCCGGGAAACCGGGCGATGGCGAAATACACCGACCCGTCCTCCGCGCGGTAGGCGACGCCCTTCGCGAGCAGCCCCTCCACCAGCCGGATCATGGCCGGGATGTACTCGGTGGCCCTGGGATAGACCGAGGCATCCAGGATGCGCAGGTAGCGCCGGTCCTCGTGGAACGCGTCGATGTAGCGCTGGACGTAGGTCCGGAGCGGCTGGCCCGCCGCCAGCGCGCCGGCGATGGTCTTGTCGTCCACGTCGGTCAGATTCATGACGTGAAAGACGTCGTAGCCGCTGGCCTCGAGCCACCGGCGGAGCAGGTCCTCGAACAGGAAGGTTCGGAAGTTCCCGATATGGGCGTAGTTGTAGACGGTGGGCCCGCAGGTGTAGAGCGTGACCCGCCCCGGCCGGAGCGGCACGAACGGCTCGACCTGGCGGCTCAGCGTATTGTAGAGGCGCAGGCTCATCCGCCGGCTGCCCCGGCGGCGGTCGCGATCGCGTCTCCGCCGGGCCCGCCCTCCACCCGCACGTGCACCCGCCGCTGCGGATACGGGATGTCGAGGGTCTCACGGTCGAACCGGTTCTTGATGCGGCGGCGGAACTCGCGCGCCACCGCCCACTGCGAGCCCGGCTGGGTGCGCAGCTGGGTGCGGATCACCACGGCGCTGTCGCTGAGCGATTCCACTCCCAGCACATCGACCGGGCCGTCGAGCTGGGCGCCCCAGACCTTGTCGGTCGAGAACTGGGCGGCCTCGTCGCGCAGGATCTGGAGGGCGCGGTCGACGTTCTCCTCGTAGGGGATCCCGACGTCCACCACCGCACGCGACCAGCCCCGCGTCTTGTTGCTCACGACCTTGATCTCGCTGTTCGGAACCACATGCATGACGCCCTCGCCGTCGCGGAGCACCACGACGCGCAGGGTCATCTTCTCGACCACGCCGCTGTGGCCGGCCACCTCGATCACGTCGCCGATGCCGAACTGGTTCTCGAACAGGATGAAGAACCCGGAGATGATATCCTTGACCAGACTCTGCGCGCCGAACGAGATGGCGAGCCCGAGAATCCCGGCCCCGGCCAGGATGGGGCCGATGTTGATGAAGACGTTGAAGCTGAGCAGGAGGGCGATCGCGTAGATGACCACGCGGCCCATGCTCCGGAGGAGTTGGGAGATGGTCTGGCCGCGCCGTTCCCGAACGGTCGTGACCGAGTCGTCGCCATCGTCTACGGCGATCTCGATCCGTCGCGCCGCCAGCCGGACCACCCGGTAGGCCAGCCAGGCCAGCACCCAGATCCCCGCGACATGCAGGAGGTCGCGCATGAGCTGGTCGCCGTCGATCCGGAGGATCTCGGCGATCCGCTGCAGGACGTCGCGGAAGGTGAAGAGCGGAACGGGGTTGGTGGCGAGCATGGGCCTGGGTTGGCGCGAGCCCTAACCTAGAGATGCCGCCTGTGGCCCGTCAACCGGAGCCCGCGGCCTCGTAGTCGATCCAGCTGGCGGCCACCGGGACCCGCGCCGCGGCGCAGGCCCCAAGCGCCGGTTCCGCTCCGTCGAGCCCGAGCGGAAGCGCGAGCCGTTGGCCGTAGGCCCGGAGCTCGGGGTAGAGCCTCTGGAGCTCATGTACCTGGGGCAGGTAGGGCGCGCCGACCACGATCTGGAGGGTGCGCCAGGCGATGAGCCGCTCGGCTTCGAGGACCACGGCGCGGCCGCCGTGACGCACGAGCACCCGGCCGCAGCGACGCAGCAGCCAGCCCAGGTCGGTGGCGGCGAGAAGGGCGCATCCGCCCGCGCGCAGGCGCAAGGGACGCCGGCCCACACGCACCCAGGCGCCGAGGAGTTCCCCAGGGTGCGCACAGACAAGCGCGCGGCGGAGCGGGAAGGAAACAGCGAGGCGGGATGGGGCGCCGGGGAGCATGCCCCAACGTGGGGCGGCGCCATGAGCGGTGTGCCATCGTTCCGCCGCCCGCAGGCGCGAAACGACGCACCGACGGGCGGCGGCACGTCAGGCCGAGCGGCGCCGCTGCTCCCGGGTGGCTCGCGCGCCGATCACCGCGTCCAGCAGCGGCGCGGGGTCGAACCGGACGGGATCGGTGGCCGGCAGGCCGGTCTCCCGGGCGGCGGCCTCGCACGCCCGGCGGGCCTCGGCGTCGCTCAGATCGTAGGTGTTGAGCGAGATGCCGATGACCCGGGTCGGGTGCACCGCCGAGCCGATCGTCTCGTAGAGGCGGATGTATTCGGTGAGTGGCGGGATCCGGAGCCAGGCGGCCTCGCGGTAGTCGCCGATGTACTCGCGCGTCGTCTGGTGACAGAGGATGAGCGCGTCGGGGCAGGAGCCGTGGAGCAGACCCAGGGTCACGCCGGAGTAGCCCGGGTGGTTGAGGCTTCCCTGCCCTTCGACCAGCACCACGTCGGCGTTCCGGCTCCCTTCGAGCACCAGCCGCTCGGCGGCGCCGGCGATGAAGTCGGCCACCACCGCGTCCACCGCGATCCCCCATCCCTCGATCATGATCCCGGTCTGCCCGGTGGGGACGAATCGGGTGCGCACCCCCCGCTCGTTGAGCTTGCGGGTGAGCTGCAGCTGGGCGGTCATCTTGCCGACGTTGCAATCGGTCCCCACCGCGAGCACCACGAGCGGGTCCACATCCTTGGCCAGCCCGGAAGCGATGGGCAGGTCGGCCGGCGGGCGGCGGAGATCGAAGATCTTCGCCCCCGTGCCCCGCGCCTTCTCGA
>DASUXW010000161.1:0-79419 GCA_036377715.1 Gemmatimonadales bacterium | reverse complement strand
CGGGCAGCACGCGCTCGCCGAGCAGGGCGTTGATGAAGCTCGACTTGCCGGAATTGAACTCGCCGGCGACGACCAGGAGGAAGAGCCCCTCGAGCTGCTCGCGCGCCTCGTTGAAGCGGCGCAGGTCGTCCGAGTCGACGTCGGCGCCGAACCGCTGGAGCGCCGTGGCCAGGCGGTCGAGCAGCTCGTGCTCGCGCGCACGCAGCTCCTGCTCGCGGTCCGAGAGTATGCCGCGGCGTCCCAGCAGTCGGCCGATCACGTCCGGATCATAACCCGGGCACGCCGCGCGGTCGAGAATCGGCGGGGCGGCGCGGCCCGAGCGCCTGCAAGCCGTCGCGCCCGAGCCGGAACCCGTAGCTCCGGAGCACAGCCGTGTGGGGCTCGGCCCCCGCCCCGCCGATCACCGCGACGGCGCCCGGCGGCAGCTTGCCCGGGAGCGGGGCCAGTGCGGGCAGCGCCGCACGGACGAGGGCCTGGTCACTTCCGCTCAGAGCCACCGCGGCCGCCGAGAGCTTCCACGCGGCCCGCGCCAGCTCGGGGACCGGCAGGTCGGGACCGAGATAATGGATGCGCCAGCCCTCCTCCTGCAGGCCGGCGAGGATGGCGAGCAGCCCCCATTCGTGCCGCTCGCCCGGAAGCCCGGCGGCGGCCAGCGGCCGGCCGCCGCCGCGCGACGTCCGGAGCCCGCCCTTGAGCGCGTGAACCACCACCTCGCTCGCCAGGTGCTCGGCGGCAATCGCCAGCTCGCCGGCGGCCCAGCGATCGCCGATGGTCCGGGCCAGCGGGAGTGCGACGTCTGTGGCGAACGCGGCGAGGCCGCGGAGCGCGAGCTGCTGGGCTACCAGCGCCTCGAGCCGTTCACGGTCGAGTGCGCGCACGGCCGCCATCAGCTCGGCCTCCGGTGTGCCGTCGGGCACGCGGGTGGCCTCCGCACGGGCCAGGATCTCTTCCGGTGGCCGGAACGCCAGCTCACCGATGCGCTCGCCGGATTCGACGAGCCGCGCGAAGGCGCGGAGCAGGGCGACCTGCTCGGCCGTGTACGCGCGGTAGCCGTTGGGCTGCCGCCGCGGCCGGACGACCTCGTAGCGGCGCTCCCACGCGCGGAGCCGCGCGGGGTCGAGGCCGGTGAGCTCGGCGACTTCGTGGATCTCGTAGCTGCGATGCGCGTTCATCGGAACCATTGTACCACCGGAAGGTCGGGAGGGCACGAGGAGCTCGCGAGGACCGCTGCCCGCGGATCCCTCGGCCGATTATCTTCCTCTCGCCTGTCCGAAAGGAGCCCCTTCTGCCCCGAGAGAGCACCGGCATCCGGACCGCACGAGGCGTCGCCCCGACGGCCGCCGCTCCGGACGCCCGGCCCGACGCGCTGCTCTGGCGCAGCATCAACGCCATCCGCGCGCTCTCGATGGATGCGGTCGAAGCCGCCCGCGCAGGACATCCGGGAACCCCGATGGCGCTGGCACCCGCGGCGTACGTCCTGTGGCATCGGTTCCTGCGTCACAATCCCGCCGACCCCGCCTGGCCCGACCGCGACCGCTTCGTGCTCTCCTGCGGCCACGCGTCGATGCTGCTCTACTCGCTGCTTCATCTTTCGGGCTACGATCTCACGCTGGACGACATCCGCGCCTTCCGCCAGTGGGGCTCCCGCACGCCGGGACATCCCGAACGCGGACACACGCCGGGCGTCGAGACCACCACGGGTCCGCTCGGGCAGGGTGTCGCCAACGCGGTCGGCATGGCGATGGCGGAGCGCTTCCTGGCCGACCGGTTCAATCGTCCGGGGCATCAGGTGGTGGACCACCGCACCTGGGCCTTCGTGAGCGACGGCGACATGATGGAAGGCGTGGCGAGCGAAGCTTCGTCGCTCGCGGGACACCTGAGGCTGGGCAAGCTCACGCTGATCTACGACGACAATCACATCACCATCGACGGCGACACCGCCCTCACCTTCTCCGAGGACGTCCAGCGCCGGTACGAGGCCTACGGCTGGCACGTGGTCCGCGTCGGCGACGGCAACGACCTCGCCGCCATCAGCGACGCGCTCGTGGCGGCGCGCGACGAGACCGCCCGGCCGACGATGGTGATCCTCCGGACCCAGATCGCCGACCCCGCCCCCACCAAGCGCGGCAGCAACAAGGCGCACGGCGAGCCCCTCGGCGCCGAGGAGGTCCGGCGGACCAAAGCCGTGATGCACTGGCCGGAGGAGCCCGCGTTCTACGTGCCCGAGGACGCGCTCGAGCACTGGCGCGAGGCGCTCGATCGGGGCGCCGCGCTCGAGGCCGACTGGCGCACCCGGTTCGCCGCCTACGCCGCCGAGCACCCCGAGCTCGCGCGCGAGCTCGAGCAGTGGCTCTCGGGCGCGCTGCCGGAGGGATGGGACCGCGATCTCCCGACCGTCTCGCCCGCCGACGGGCCGCTCGCCACGCGCCAGGCCGCCGCCCTCGCGTTGCAGGCGATCGCCAACGCCGTCCCCAACCTGATCGGTGGTTCGGCCGATCTGGGCGGGAGCACCGGCACCACGCTCAAGCAGGGCGGGACCTTCGGCCCTACCTGCACCGGCCGCACCATCCACTGGGGCGTGCGCGAGCACGCGATGGCGGCCTGCCTCAACGGGATCGCCGCGCACGGCGGGCTCCGCGGATTCGGCAGCAGCTTCCTGGTGTTTACCGACTACATGAAGCCGGCCATCCGCCTCTCGGCGATCATGCGCCTGCCGGTCGTCTACATCGGGACCCACGACTCCATCGGCGTCGGCGAGGACGGACCCACCCACCAGCCGATCGAGCAGCTCGCGATGCTCCGCGCCATCCCCGACCTCGTGACCCTCCGCCCGGCCGATGCGGCGGAGACCATCGAGGCCTGGCGCGTCGCGATGACCCGCACCGGCGGTCCCACGATGCTGGTGCTCACACGCCAGAAGGTCCCCGTGATCGATCGTGCGGGCCTCGGCGCGGCCGCGGGTGTGGCGCGCGGCGCGTACGTGCTGCTCGACCCACCCGGCGGCAGCCCGCAGGCGATCCTCATCGCCACCGGCTCGGAGGTGCACGTGGCGCTCGGCGCGGCCCGCCTGCTCCAGGCCGACCGGGTGCGGGTGAGGGTGGTCTCGATGCCGTCGTGGGAGCTGTTCTCCGCCCAACCGGAGAGCTATCGCGACGAAGTGCTGCCGCCGCGTGTCCGAGTGCGGCTCGGGATCGAGGCGGCCTCGCCGTTCGGCTGGCGCCGCTGGGTCGGCGACGACGGTGCCATGCTGGCCATGGAGAGCTTCGGCGCCAGCGCGCCGGGCGAGCGGCTCTTCGAGGAGTTCAAGTTCACCGCGGACCATGCCGCCGGAATGGTCCGGCAGCTGCTGGCGCGCCGGTATGCCCCGGAAACCCGAGGTTGAAGCGCATGACGACCAATCCGCTCGTCCGGCTCGGTGAGCTGGGACAGAGCCCCTGGTACGACTACATCACCCGCGATCTGCTCGCCTCGGGGGAGCTGGCCCGGCTCATCGAGCAGGACGGGCTCCGGGGCGTGACCTCGAACCCGACGATCTTCGAGAAGGCGATCGCCGGGAGCCGGCTCTACGACGCCGACATCCGCGAGCTGGCGGATGCCGGCCGGAGCGCGCAGGAAATCTTCGATCACCTGGCGGTGGCCGACGTCCGCGCCGCGTGCGATGCGTTCGCCGGGGTGTACAAAGCTACCGGCGGCGGCGACGGCCTGGTCTCGCTCGAGGTTTCCCCCGCTCTCGCGCACGACACCGAGGCGACGATCCACGAGGCCGAGCGGCTCTGGCGGTCGCTCGACCGGCCCAATGCGATGATCAAGATCCCCGGCACGCAAGCGGGGCTCCCGGCGATCACCCACTGCATCGCGGCCGGCGTGAGCGTCAACGTTACCCTGCTCTTCTCGGTGGAGCGCTACGGCGACGTGATCGAGGCGTACCAGGCGGGGCTCGAGCGCCGGCTCGACGCGGGGCTGCCGCTCCGGCCGGTGACCTCCGTGGCAAGCTTCTTCGTGAGCCGGGTGGACGGAAAGGTGGACCCGCTGCTCGACGGCCTCGGCGATCCCAAGAGCCTCCGCGGCCGGATCGCCATCGCCAATGCCTGTACCGCCTATCGGCTCTTCGAGTCGTCGCTCGGTACGCCTCGCTGGGACCGGCTAGCCAGGGCCGGCGCCCGCCCGCAGCGTCCGCTCTGGGCCTCGACCAGCACCAAGGACCCGCGCTACTCCGACGTGCACTACGTCGAGCCGCTGGTGGCGCCCCATACCGTGAATACGCTGCCACCCGAGACCTTCGCCGCGTACCGCGACCATGGCCGTCCCGCCAGCCGCATCCACGACGGCATGAACAGCGCCCCGGCCGAGCTTCAGGCCCTGGCCGAGCTGGGGATCGATCTCCGCGCGATCACCCGCGAGCTCGAAACCGAAGGGGTGGTCAAGTTCGCGGCGTCGTACGCGGCGTTGCTGGCGGGGATCGAGGGGAAGGCGGAGTTGGTGGGCAGTCGTGGATCCTAGTCTTTAGTCGCTAGTCGCTGGTCGTTGGAGATGCGCTACGCTGCTAACGACTAGCGACTAGCGACTAAAGACTGCCCCTCACGCCGCCGTATCCGTCCGTTCCGGCACCACTATCGGCAGGCGCTCGCTGCGGGCGACCATGAGCGACGTCAGCAGATCGCCGGTGACGTTGGGGACCGTCCTCGCCATGTCGAGGATGCGATCGACCCCGAGAATCAGCGCGATCCCCTCTCCAGGCACCCCCACCATCCCCAGTACCATCACCAGCAGCGGGATCGAGCCGCTGGGCACGCCCGCCACGCCGATCGCGGTCACCACCGACATCACGACCACCACCACCTGGGTCAGGAGGCTCATCTGGACCGCGAACACCTGGGCCAGGAAGAGTACGGTCACGCCCTCGAAGAGCGCGGTGCCGTTCATGTTCATGGTGGCGCCGAGCGGGAGCACGAAACCGGCGATCTCGCGGGGCACGCCGAAGTTCTCCTCCGCGGTACGGATCGTCGTGGGCAGTGTGGCGTTCGAGCTCGAGGTGGAGAACGCCGTGACCATGAGGGCCCGGGCCCGGGAGAAGAAGCTTTTCGGGCCGATGCCGACGAAGGCCCGGGCCAGCGCGGCGATCACGCCGAACTGGTGGATGGCGAGCGCGACGAGCACGGTTACCACGTAGAGGCCGAGCGATTTCAGCACGTCGAACCCGAACTTGGCCGTGACGGCGAAGATCAGACCCGCCACGCCGAGCGGTGCGAGGCGCATGGCGAAGCTGATGATCACCATCACCGCCTGGTTGATCCCTTCGAGCACGCGCATGACCGGTTTGGCGTGCTCCTCCGCGATGAGCGTGAGGGCGATGCCGAAGATCAGGCTGAAGAAGATGAGGCCCAGCATGTCGCCGTCGGCGGCGGCGGCGACCGGGTTCCGGGGGACGATGTTGACGAAGGTGTTGATCCCGAACCCGCTCCCCTCCGAAGCCACGACCTTCTGTCCGGCCTGCGCGGAGTACTCGGCCATGAGCGCGGTGCGGATGGCGGGGTCGAGCGAGTCTCCCGGGCGGATCAGGTTCACCAGGGTGAGCCCGACGCATACCGCGAGGGCGGTGGTAAGGACGAAGATGACCAGGGTCTTGATCCCGACTCGCCCGATCCGCCGGAGATCGCCCAGCGAGGCCACGCCCATGGTGACCGAAGCAAACACCAGCGGCACCACCACCATGAACAGCATGCGGAGGAAGATCTGGCCGATCGGCTGGGCCACGTCGTCTACCACCACGCTGAGCCAGCGGGACTCGCGCGCATAGATGTTGCTCACCACCCCGGCCGTTGCGCCGAGCAGCAGGCCGAGCATGATCTTGGTGTGCAGCGCGAGGCGGCGCCGTCGGACGGGTTCGGTCACGGAGGTGTGGCCCCGGAATGGAGGATGGAAGAATCTAGGCGCCCCGCCCCCCTTGTTTCTACCCGGGTGAGCATCCACCGTTCACCGGATGAAACGTCGCACCCTGTATTCCTGTGTCACTGCCCTGGCGCTGGCTGTCCCCGTGCGCTCCGTCGCGGCCCAGCAGCCACGTCCAGTCCGCTCGGCGCCCATCGCGAACGTGCGCTACGAGATCACCTTCGACTCCGCCACCGCGCGCGCCCGCACGCTCAAGGTGGCGATGAGCTTCGACGTGAAGGGGCCGGGGCTGGTGCTTTTGTCGCTGCCGGCATGGACACCCGGCGCCTACGAGCTGAGCTGGTTCGCGCGCTGGGTCTCCAATTTCAACCCGACCGGCGGCGGGAAGGCCCTCCCGTGGGACAAGCTGGATTATGACACCTGGCGGATCCAGCCCGGCGGCGCGCGGGCCATCACCCTGCACTTCGACTACCTGGCCGACACGCTCGACAACGCGATGGCCTGGGCCCGGCCCGACTTCGCGCTGTTCAACGGCACCAACGTGTTCCCGTATCCGGAAGGTCGCGGCACCGACTTCCCCGCGACCGTCACCGTGAACACGGAGCCCGAGTGGCTGGTCGCGACCGGCATGCGGGCGGTGCCCGGCCGCCGGCGTACCTGGCGCGAAGGCAACTACCACGACCTGGTGGACAAGCCGTTCTTCGTGGGCCGGATGGACTACGACAGCACCAGGGTGGCCGGAACCTGGACCCGTCTCGCCACCTATCCGGCAGGACAGCTCACCGGCCCGGCGCGGGCGCAGGTCTGGGACGAGATCGGGAAGGTGATCCCCGCCGAGGCTGCCGTGTTCGGTGAGACACCGTGGCCGAATTACACGGTCATGATGATCTTCGACTCGACCTACGGCGGCGGGAGCGCGCTGGAGCACACCAACTCGCACGTAGGGATCTATAACCCCGGCTTCATCGGCACTCCGATTCTGCCGTCGATCACCGCGCACGAGATCTTCCACGCCTGGAACGTCAAGCGGCTCCGCCCGGCCGACATGGTGCCCTATCGCTACGACCGGAGCGAGCCCACGCCCTGGCTCTGGGTCAGCGAGGGCATCACCGACTATTACGCCGACCTGGCGGTCCTGCGGGGCGGAGTCATCGACAGCGCGCAGTTCCTCACCACCACCACCCAGAAGATCGGCACGGTCGCGGAGGCGCCGCCCACGGCCTTGGAGGATGCCTCGCTCTCGACCTGGATCCACCCCACCGACGGCAGCGGCTACCTCTACTATCCCAAGGGCTCTCTGGCGGGGCTGCTGCTGGACATCCTGATCCGCGATGCGAGCGATAACCACCACTCCCTCGATGATGTCATGCGCGACCTCTACCGGAGCACCTACAAGGCCGGTCGAGGGTTCACGGGCGCGGACTGGTGGCGCGCGGTGTCCCGGAATGGCGGCGGGAAAAACTTCAATGGTTTCGCGGCGAAGTACGTGGACGGCCGCCTGCCGTTCCCGTGGACCGAGGTGCTCCCGCTGGCCGGGCTCCGGCTCGAGGCCGACACCGTGCGCGAGCCCCGGCTCGGCATCGGCACGAACGTGGATTCGAGCGGGGCCATCATGGTGACCGAGGTCGTCCCGGGAAGCGCCGCTGCGGATGCCGGGGTGCAGAGCGGCGACGTCCTGCTCAAACTGGGCGAGCTGGCCGTCACCGACTCGAGCTTCGGCGAGCAGTACCGCACCCGCTTCAGCCACGCGGAAGGACAACATCTCTCTATCGTCGTCCGCCGCGCCGGCCAGACGATCACGCTGAACGGCACGGTGCGCCTGGCCACCCGCATCGAGCGGCGGCTGAGCATCGATCCGGCGGCGTCGGGGAAGGCGGTGAGGGTTCGGAGCGGGATCTTGCACGGAGGCAGTGAGCGGTAAGCGGTAAGCGGTGAGCGGGAACCGCACACCAGACCACTCCGGTGTGCAGTTCCCGCTCACCGCTTACCGCTTACCGCATTTCGCTCACCGCTTCCTCCCAATCTCCCGAATCCCGATCGCCGGCTCCAGCCTCTGCCCCTCGGCCGGCGACTGATTGATCTTCCGAACCACGTCCATTCCCAGGACCACCCGTCCGAACGCCGCGAAGCCCTGGCCGTCAGGGTTCCGTTTTCCGCCGTAATCGAGCGCGGGCTGGTCGCCGATGCAGATGAAGAAGTCGGAGGTGGCCGTGTTGGGGCCGTCGCGGGCCATTGAGATGGTGCCGTCCTTGTGCCGGAGGCCGGTGTCCTTGGTGCGCTCGAGCGGGATGGGGGGAAAATCCTTGACCCGGTAGGGGTCGAGCCCGGCCTGCACCACCGTGATCTTCACCTTGTCGTTGGGCTGGTTGTCGGCCCGCACGGTGCGGTGGAAGCGGCCGAACCGGTAGAAGCCGAGATCGACGTACCGGAGGAAGTTGGCGGATGTGACCGGAGCGTGGATGCTGTCGATCTCTACTTCGATGTCGCCGAGCTCGGTCTCGATGACGACGCGCGGCAATTGCTGGGACTCGGCTCGCTCGAGGGGCATCAAACCAGTCGCCAACGCGACAACCGCTCCGGCCGCGAGCACTCTGAATGCGTTCGTCATCGCTCCTCCGTCCGGCAGGTATCCCGGAAGATGCTAACCTTCGGCAAAGAGCCCGGCCAGATCGTCGGGCCGGAGCGGCGCCGGACCGGGCTGGAGGCCGGTGAGCCACGCGGCCCGCCCGAGCACCTGCGCCGGTGTCGCGCCCGCCGCCCGAAGCTCCCGGATCCCCGTGTCGCCGCTCGACTTGCTCAGCTTCTCGCCGCCCGGCTTGAGGATGAGCGGGTGGTGCAGAAAGACCGGCGGCACCCCGCGCCCGAGCAGGCGGCCCAGCAGGATTTGCCGTCCCGTTGAATCCAGCAGGTCCTCGCCGCGGATCACCAGATCCACTCCCTGGCGCAGGTCGTCCACGACCACGGCGAACTGATAGGTCCACCAACCCATCCGGTCCCGGAGGAGCAGGTCGCCGCACTGCAGCTCCGGGTGTTGCTCCTGGGGCCCCAGCCGCGCGTCGACGAAGCACTCGCCCCCGGGCGCGAGCCGCAGCCGGAGCCCGCGACCGGGCCTGCGCTCGAGCCCCAGGTCGCGGCATCGGCCGGCATAGCGCGTCTCCTGGTTGAGCACGTCGCCCACGACCTGCGCCAGGTCTTTTCGGGAGCACTCGCAGGCGAACACGTCCGTACCCAGCCGTTCCAGCGCCGCCGTGTAGTGCTCGCCGGCATCGCTCTGGCGCAGGGGCGTGCCCAGCTCGGGCGCAAGGCCCAGCCAGGCAAGATCGTCGAGCAGCGCCGCCTCGTACTCGGACCGGCAGCGCCCCCGATCGTGGTCTTCGAGCCGGAGCAGCACCCGGCCGCCGAGTGCGCGTGCCACACCCCACACCCACACCCCGTTGGCGACGTGGCCCAGGTGCAGGTATCCCGTCGGGCTCGGTGCGAAACGGGTGAGCGGCCGGGCGGGAAGCCTGGCCGCGAGCGCGCTGAGGTCGATCGGAGGCATGGGCGAAACTTGGCCGCCATCGCCGCCCTTGCGCGACCCCGCGGAGCCGACTTCATATCCAGCCATGACGATCCGCGACGTCGTGATCACCTCGCTGGGCGATCTGATCGCCGCCACGACGCCGGCCGAGCCCGATCCGGCGACCGGGCGCCGCCGCAGCAGCGGCGTCTATCGCGGTGCGGCCGATGCAGGCTGGCCGCTGCTCACCAGCCTCGACAAGCTCGGCGGCGCCTCGTCGCCCCACGCCAAGGCCGACCTCGAGGAGTACATCCTCCGCAACTTCATCCGGTACTCCCGGCCGTACTTCCTGAACCCGCCGGAGAACGACTGGGAAGTCCTGGTGGCCGCGCAGCACCACGGGCTGCCCACGCGGCTGCTGGACTGGACCTATTCGCCGCTCGTAGCTGCCCACTTCGCCACGGTGGGCGGACCGGCCGAGGCCGATCGCGCCGTGTGGCGGCTCGACTGGAAGGAGGTGCACCGCCGGTTCGGGCTCCCCGAGCTGGCGCTCCTGATCCAGGATCTGGAAGAGATGCTGGGTGGCGACCGCCCGTTCACCCCGGCCGCGCTGTTCGCGATGAAGGACGACAGCCGGCCGTTCGCCTGCATGATCGAGCCGCCCTCGCTCGATTCGCGCATCGTGGCGCAGTCGGCGGCCTTTACGCTCTGCTCCGACAAGCGCCATACATTCGACGAATTCCTGGAGCGTCATGGGCTCGGCGGTGCACTGACCCGCATGGTCATTCCCGCCGAGCACGCCGGCCGCGTGCGCGACCAGCTCGACATGGTGAGCGTGGACGAGCGCCGCCTGTTCCCCGACCTCGACGGCGTCGCCGCCTACCTCAAGCGCTACTACTCCTGATCAGGCGGCGAGCCCCACGCGCTCGCGGAGCACGGGCTCGAGCCCGTGGAAGTGCTCCCGCACCAGTGCCGACGCGGGCCGTCCCTCGTAGCTCCAGGGGAGCGCGTTCGCATTCAATCCGATGAAGTGCGCCCCGCAGCTCCCCAGACCGGGCAGGTTGGGCGGGAAGGGCGAGCAGATCGTGACTTCGTCGAGCCCGACGACCAGCGTAGGCCCCGCCCGCTCGAGCGCCGCCACCTGCAGACCCTGCTCGTCCAGCTCGGAGGTGAGGGTGACGGGGTGCTCTTCCAGGACCTGGCGCAGGGCGCCCTCGAAATCGAGTGATGGGGGGAGCCCGCGGATCCCGCCGTTCCGCGGCACGCCGCTGCACAGGTCGGCGAACTGGCCGAAGCAGGCGCGCACGTCCTCGGCGAGCACGGACGCCCGGTCCGCTTCGAGCCAGCGCCGGATGGCCCACGGTCGATCCCAGAGGATGCAGTCGTTGTCGAGAGCCAGCGCCCAGCGGCAGTCGAACAATCGGAGCGGGGCGAACTTCCACCCGACCCCTTCGGCCATGCCGCCGTCCAGCCGCTGCGCGAGCCACTCGGGGACCGCCGAGCGATCCACCGCGAGCCACGCAACCTGGGTCGGGAGCGCCCCGGTTGCCTCCCTGGCTCGAGCCAACGGTCGCGAGTTGACGCACACCGTGTACTCGGCACCCGGCCCGAACGCCTTCCACGCGCCCCAGATCGAGAGCTGCAGCGCGGCGAAGCCTTCGTCGCTCACGTCGCCCACGGTCCAGCGTACGGCGAGCCGCGTCATGCGGCGAGCTCGGGCGGCGGCAGGGTCTTGCGCAGGCGCAGCAGGTGCCGGCGCGAGCGGGCCGTCGTACCGTCGGGCCTGGTGTAGACCAGCTTCTCGTGGATGTCGTCGTGCACCCGATAGCCCCGGCGCTCGTAGAGGCGCTGCGCGCGGGTGTTCCCCGGCTCCACCTGGATCTCGACCTCATCCCATTCGCGCTCGCGCACCGTGCGCTCCGCCGCCTCGAGGAGCCGCGTGCCGATCCCGAGCCGATGCAGGCCGGGCAGCACGCGCACGGCCCAGACCAGGCCGACGCGCTCGGCCGCGTAGCGGCTGAAATCGATCCAGGTCTGGCCGACCGGAAACCGGTTGGCCACGGCGACGAGCATCTCGGCCTCACCGCGGCACGTGGCCTCCCATGTCTCCCGGATGATCTCACGATGGGGTGTGAACATGCCGCACCATTCGAGCGGACCGAGATCGCCCTCGTGGGCCCGGCGAACGCAGGCCGTCAGCCGGAGCTTGATACGGTCGAGAACGTGGGTGTCGATACCAGTCGCTGAGTCCATTGATCCTTCCCTCCCCAGTGATACTTGTAACCTTCGGCGCCCCGCAGGAAGTCGAACGCGCGCGCGCCTTCCCGCTCCGCGTCCTCGATGGCGTGCGCGAGGAGCGCCGAGCCCGGGCTGAGCCGCGCGACGGCAGGGTGGAAGCCGGCGATGTAATAGTAGGCGCGGCCCTTCGCAACCATTCCAAGGTGTGCCGCCACGACCCGGCCCTCGAGATGGAGCAGATGACAGCGCAGGACACCGGCGTCGAGCAGCGCGGCCGCCGCATCCCGGAGGAAGGCGGCGTTGGTCGGATCCGCGAAGATGCCGGGCATCCCCCGCTCGGCCCAGCGCGACGCGTGCAGCGCCGCGAGGCAATCGAGGGCGGCCCCAAGATCGTCCCGTCCCACCGTCCGGATCGCGAAGCCATCCATGCGGCCGAGCCGCCGGAGGAGGTATCTCGCGTCCTTCCAGCAGGACCGCGATCCGTGGGGCAGGTCGAGCACCGGGCATGGCTCGTCCTCGCGGCCGCGGTCGAAGTCGCCCTCGACGCCCGCGAGCGGCGACCAGGGGGGAAGCCGCTCCAGCCGCACCGCCTCGTCCGGCTCCCTGATCTGCGCGAGCGCTTCGCCGATGATCGGGCCGAGCTCGCGAGCACAGCCCGGCTCGACAATGGCGTCGAGATAGTCGGTGTTTCCGCCCCCGAGGAGCCGGAGGGTCCCGCCCGGCGGCTCGTCGGCGTGGTACAGCGGGAGCACTCCCGTCAGCCGCCCCCCCTGCCACAGGCCGACCACGGACAGCCGCCCAGGGCCGAAGTGGCGCCACCAGGGCACGAGCCACGCAGGTGACTGGAACGGGGTCGTCGCCGGCACCCGCTGCCACAGCGCCGCCCATGCCGGCGCCAGGGCCTCGAGCCGGGCGCTGCGCTCCACCACCTCGATGCGAACGCCGTTCATGCCGCACGCTTCTGCGCGAGGCGGGTGAACAGGTCGAGGTACCGCTCAGCCATGGCCGCGACCGAGAACCGCTCCCGGGCGACCGACCGGCACGCTTCAGGGTCGATCGCCCGCACCGCCTGGAGCGCCTCGCCCATCTCACGCTCGTCCGCCACGAGCAGGCCGGTACGGCCGTGCTCGACGAGGTCGGGGAGCGCGCCCGCCGGGAACGCGACAACCGGCGTGCCGCACGCGAGCGCCTCCATGGTGACCAGCGAGCTGGTTTCCGGGACCAGGCTCGGCACCAGCAGACACCGGGCGGTCGCGAGCAGCCGCCGCTTCTGCCGGAAGCCGAGCGGACCGAGGAAGCGTCGGCGGCGGTCGAGCCGCGGGACGATCTCGCGGGTGAAATACGCCTGGTGCTCCGGATGCATGAAGACGCGACCGCCCAGCAGGAGCGGCGTGTCCGTGCGGCGGCAGGCATCGAGCGCGTGGTGGAAGCCCTTCTCGGGGCAGATCCGGCCGAGTGCCGCGGCATAGTCGCGGCGGTGGAGCCGGTGCTCGAGCCGGGCGAGCGGGACCCCGTTGCGGATGACCGCCACGATCGCCGGCGATGCCCCACAGCGCTCCCGCTGGCTGTGAGAGACGCACACCAGAAACGTCTGCGGTCGCTCGGGGCGGAACACCTGCGGCGGGTACCACCCCGGCGGCAGGTGCAGCGTGGCAAGCGCGGGCACCCCGGGAGGCGGGAGGTAGCGAAAGAAGTCCACCCCGTGCAGGTGGACCAGGTCCACCGGCCGGCGCTCGAGCGTGTCCCTGATCGTGCGCCGCACCGACTCGTGCGCGAAGTGATGCGCGGCGGTGTCCACGGGACCCTCGGTCCGCGCGATCGGCAGCAGCGTCCCGGCCACCCTTGAGTCCTCGCGGGCCACGACGAGGGACTGATGCCCCGCGCGCACCAGCGCGGCGTCGATCGCGGCCAGCACCTGCTCCGCGCCACCCGCGGCGTCCGGCCCGACCGGGGCGAACGGATACGCGACGCTCAGCACTCGGAGCATCAGAGCGGCTCCTCGAGCCCGAGCTCCCGGAGACCGGCCGCGGCCAGCGCGCGCCACTCCTCGCCGGTGAGGCCGCCCCAGCCGAAGTGCTCGTACCAGAGCCGCCCGTGATGCGGCGCCGCGGAATACCGGTAGGCTGGCGCGGACCGCACCCGCTCGAACCGGAGCCGATGCACGAACGGCTCGAGCGTCCGGACCTGGGTGACGAAGCACCCCAGCATGCGGCGCTTGCGCTCGCGCTCGGCGCCTGTGAGCCGGACGACGGCCGCACGCGCCGCTGATTCCGCCAGGAACCGACCGACGACGAGCGCGCCGTCGCCGGCATGATACCCGGTCACCTCGTGCAGTGCGGGCGGCGTCGTGACTGAGCCCGCGAGCAGGCGCACCGCGGCGTGCACCGCGAAGGCGACCGCATCGTGGTCCGGATGCCCCGCCTCGTAGGCGTGCGTCAGGACCACGTCCGGGCGCTCGCGGCCGAGCAGGTCGGCAATCCGACCGGCGAGCCCCGCCAGCGAGCGGGAGGCCTCCTGGTCCGGAACCCCGAGCTCGACCGTGGGACCAGGTTTGGAAGGAAGGAGTGCGAGCGCGCGTGCCGCTTCGCGCCTGCGGGCCGCGGCGTAGCCTGCCGCGGAGTCGAACCCTGCCGAGCGGGCGTCCACCAGATCGCGGGGCGCTCCGTCGGTCACGTGTACCACCACCGGCCCGGCGAGCCGCCCGAGAAGCGCCCCGGCACCGATCACTTCATCATCCGGATGGGCCACGATCACCATCGGGCGCCGGGACCGGCACAGCGCCGCGACCACTGCAGACTCCACCACCGCCACGAACTACCCGTATATCTCCCAAGTTCGGCGTGCCGCGCGATTCTTCTCCATACAGCACCTCTATACAGCACTTCAGGTCGCGCGCCGGAAATGACCTGGCTCACAGAGCTCCTGCCCCGACCGGCCCTCCGGGCGCGCTATACTTCGGCGCGTGACGAACCCCGATGCCGTCGTCGTGGGATCTGGTCCGAACGGTCTGGCCGCAGCCATCGTGCTCGCGCGGGCGGGCCTTCACACCGTCCTCCGCGAGGCAGCCCCGCAGGTGGGCGGCGGCCTCCGGTCCGAGCCCCTGACCCTCCCGGGGTTCGTCCACGACGTTTGCGCGGCCGTCCACCCGCTCGCTCGCGCTTCGCCGTTCTTTCGCAGTCTCCCGCTCCAGGAGTTCGGCCTCGACTGGGTCGAGTCGCCGGCCGCGCTCGCGCATCCGCTGGATGGCGGGAGTGGCGTGCTGCTCGAGCGGTCGCTCGACGAGACCGCCAGAGCGCTCGGCCGGGGCGGCGCAGGCTGGCGCCGCCTGATCGGGCCGTTCGTCGAGTCCTGGGAGGGGCTCGCGAACGACGTTCTGGCGCCCCCGATCCACGTCCCCCACCACCCGCTTCTGCTGGCGCGCTTCGGCCTCGAGGCGCTCCTCCCGGCGACCCTGCTGGCACGGGGACTGACCGGTATGCCGGCGCGGGCGCTCTTCGCCGGCAGCGCGGCGCATTCGTTCCTCCCGCTCGAACAGGCGGGGACCGCGGCATTCGGCCTCCTGCTCTCGATCTCGGGCCACGCGGTGGGCTGGCCGATCGTGCGGGGCGGGTCGCAGCGCCTGGCCGATGCGCTCGCGGGCTACTTCAGGTCGCTCGGGGGCGAGATCCAGACGGATGCGCCGGTGGCCAGCCTCGACGAGCTGGCCTCGCCGCGCGTCGTGATGCTGGACCTTGGACCGCATCAGGTGGCGCGCATCGGCCGTGACCGCCTTCCCGCGGCGTACCGCCGGAAGCTCGCGCGCTATCGCTACGGCGCGGCGGCGTTCAAGCTCGACTGGGCACTGGACGGTCCGGTGCCGTGGGCGGCCGAGGCGTGCGCACGGTCGGCCACCGTGCACCTGGGCGGGACGCTCGAGGAGATCGCGGCATCGGAAGCAGCGCCCGCGCGGGGAGAGGTGAGCGACCGCCCATTCGTGCTCTTCGTGCAGCCCACCCTCTTCGACCCCTCGCGCGCGCCGGCGGGCCGACATACGGCGTGGGCGTACTGCCACGCCCCCAACGGCTGCACCCTGGATCTGACCGAACGGATCGAGCGGCAGGTGGAGCGGTTCGCTCCCGGCTTCCGCGACCGGATCCTTGCGCGCAGCGTGCTTTCACCAACCGAGCTCGAGCGGCGCAACCCCAATCTGGTGGGCGGCGACATCAGCGGCGGGATCATGGACCTGCGACAGGTGATCGCGCGCCCGGTGCTCCGGGTCGACCCGTACCGCACGCCTGCGCCCGGCGTGTACCTGTGCTCGGCCTCGACGCCGCCGGGGGCGGGCGTGCACGGCATGGGCGGCTATCACGCGGCGACGGCCGCTGTAGAAGCGCTCAGCGCCTGAAAGAGCGTTCCGGTTCCGGCCCTCCCGGGAGTCCTGAGCGCAGCGAAGGGCCCATGGGGCGGGTGTCGCGATGCGCTCTCAGCCCGCGCGCTGCAGCTCGGCCTCCGCGGCGGTGGCGATCGCGCCGACTTCTTCTTCGGCTTCATGCACCGGGCCGAACGTGCCCTCGCAGGGCCCGGATGCGTTGTGCTTCGCTGGGGAGCCGATCGGTCGACTGCTCCACGGCCGAGCGATCATTCTGCTGGAGTGCGGCGGTCATCCGGGTCAGCCGATCGGCCAGCCGGCCGTACGCCTCGACCGCCGCCTCGGCCAGCGAATCGCCCGCGGCGACCTGGGCGAGCGAGCTGCGCGCGCGCTCGACCTGTTTCGCGCCGCTCTGGAGCGTCTGCCGGGCGTAGTCGGTCGGCACGTCGCCGCGGAGCCAGGCGGTGGCGACCATCTCCGCAGTCGCCGCCCATGACGCCACCGACTTGCCATGCTTGTCGAGCTGCTTCCGGGGCGGCTTCGGGCCGCAGGCGGTCAGTGAGAAGAGGAAGGGGAGGAGCGTGAGGATGCGGCGGGTCGATCTCGGGGAGACGAACACGGGCATACCTCACGCTGGGTGCCGGCGAGAATCCAGTATGCGGACGCAGCGCGGTGGCCACGGTGAGTTCGGTCACACGGGTGGAAAACTCCCCCTCGATGGAGCCGCGGGCCGGCGGCCGGCGCCGGCAATCGCACGGGGGATGGCCCGTTGTCTGGTCCTTCCGATCGTCCTCGCGACCGCCGGCCCCGTGCTTCCGGCGTGCAGCCTGTCAGCGCAGGTCGGCCACGAGCACCACGATTCCAGCGCCATGCCCGCGATGCCGGACATGCCCGTGCGTCCGCTCGGGATCCCGATGACCCGCATGGGTTCCGGCACCGCCTGGCTTCCCGACGCCTCGGGAATGCGCGCATGGCACTTCACCGCCGGGCGCTGGATGTTGATGGTGCACGGCGATGCCTTTCTGCAGTACGACCATCAGGGCGGGGCGCGCGGCGACGACCAGCTCGGCAGCATCAACTGGGCGATGCTCATGGCCATGCGACCGCTGGGCGCCGGCACGCTGCACCTCCACGGGATGATGAGCGCCGAGCCGCTCACGATCGGGGCGGGAGGTTATCCGCTGCTCCTGCAGAGCGGCGAATCCTACCGGGGCGCACCGCTCCACGATCGGCAGCATCCGCACGACCTCTTCATGGAGCTGTCGGCGATGTACGAGCGGCCGGTCTCACGCCGCCTCGGCGTCGTCGTCTACGCCGCCCCCGTGGGCGAGCCCGGGATCGGACCGGTTGCATACATGCACCGCCCATCGGCGCTCAACGACCCGTTCGCGCCGCTGCCGCACCACTGGACCGACGCCACCCACATTACCTACGGCGTGCTGACGGCGGGGGTGTTCACCCGAAGCGTGAAGCTCGAAGCCACCCTCTTCAACGGCCGGGAGCCCGATGAGGACCGGTACGACTTCGACTTTCACCCGCTCGACTCGTACGGCTTCCGGGTGTCGGCGAACCCGACCTCGCGTTGGGCGCTGAGCGCGAGCTACGGCTATCTCGTCCGGCCCGAGGCACTCCATCCGGACGAAGATCAGCGCCGCCTCGGCGCGTCCGTTCTGCACACCCTGCGGTTCGGCAACGCGGGCGAGTGGGCGTCCGCCCTGATCTACGGGGGCAACGAGCACGTGCCGCGCGGCGGCGAGGGCGGCGGCTGGGAGCATAGCCTGATGGCCGAATCGAACCTGCAGCTCGACCGGGCCAACACCGTGTTCGGTCGAATCGAGTACGTGCGGAAGAGTGCCGAGGACCTGGTGATTCCCGGCGCAGCAGATGAGGAGTTCGATACCGGCACCCTGTCGCTCGGCTACGTTCGCGAGTTCGCCGCCTTCCAGGGGGCCACGCTCGGCGTCGGGACTCGGGCGGCGGTCAACCTGGTCCCGGACGCGCTTGAGCCGGCGTACGGTAGCCGCACGCCGGTGGGAGTCGCGGTCTTCGCCCGTCTCCGCCCCGCGCTCCTGTCCAGTCACCACGGAAGCGCGGAAGGCACGGCGGTGACACCGAAGGTTCCCCGGGGCGGGACGGTTCCGTGTGACAACAACAAGCATGTCGTCGTGGGCTCCGCTCCCTGAACTGCTCCGACGCCCCTTCCGTGTCACTTCCGTGCCTTCCGTGCTTCCGTGGTGAGTCAGCCCGGGCTCACCCGAGCCGCACCCGCCGAAGGAGCTGCGCGTTCACCGCGACGATGACGGTACTGAGCGACATCAGGATGGCGCCGACCGCCGGCGACAGGACGATGCCTTCCGACGCCAGCACCCCGGCCGCGAGCGGCATCGCCACGATGTTGTACCCGGCGGCCCACCAGAGGTTCTGGACCATCTTGCGGTAGCTCGCGCGGGAGAGCTGGACGATGCGCGGGACGTCGCGCGGATCGCTCCGGACCAGGACCACGTCGCCCGCCTCCACCGCCACGTCGGTGCCGGCGCCGATCGCGATACCCACGTCGGCCGTCACCAGCGCCGGCGCATCGTTCACGCCGTCGCCGACCATGGCGACCCGCTTGCCCGCCCGCTGGAGCTCCCGAATCCGCTCCACCTTCTGCTCCGGGAGCACCTGCGCATAGATGGTGTCGATCCCCAGCTCGCGGCCGACCGCCTCGGCGACGGCACGAGCGTCCCCGGTGAGCATGACCACCTGCAGACCCTGCGCATGCAGCCGGCGAACCGCTTCCGCCGATTCGGGTCGGATCGCATCCGCCACCGTGAAGGCGGCGAGCGCATCGCCGTCACCGACCAGATAGACGACGCTCTGTCCGCGTCCGGCTGCCTCGTCCGCGAACGCTTCCAGCTCGGCAGGCATCGCGACGTTGTCGCGACGGATCAGATTGGGTCCGCCCACCTCGAGCCGCCGACCAGCGACGGTGGCCCGGACGCCGTGTCCGGCGATCGCCTCGAAGTCCGTCGCGCGCGGAACCTGGAGCCCGCGCGCCGCGGCGCTGCTCACGATCGCGCGCCCGACCGGATGCTCGGCATCCTGCTCGACCGCGGCGGCCAGCCGGAGCGCATCGTCCTCCGTGAGACCGCCGGCCGCCCTGAGGCCGACCACCCGATGCTCTCCCAGCGTCAGGGTGCCGGTCTTGTCGAACACCACCGCGTCCAGGTGCCTCGCCTCTTCCAATCCGCGGCGGTCGCGCACGAGGAGGCCGCTGCGCGCCCCGAGCGTGGTCGAGATCGCGATCACCAGCGGCACCGCGAGGCCGAGCGCGTGGGGGCAGGCGATGACCAGCACGGTGACGAGGCGTTCGACCGCATACGCCCCGCTCGCCCCGGCGGCGAGCCAGGCGATCAACGTGACCGCGCCGGCCACGAGCGCGATGATGGTGAGCCAGAAGGCCGCGCGATCCGCGAGCGCCTGCGCCCGGGAGCGCGAGCTCTGCGCCTGGTCCACCAGGCGCATGATCCCGGCCAGCGTGGTCCGCTCGCCGGTTCCCGTGACCTCGACGCGGAGCGAGCCCGCTTGGTTCACGGTGCCGGCGATGACCCGGTCGCCGGGATGCTTCTCGACCGGCCGGGATTCGCCGGTGAGCATCGACTCGTTGACGCTGCTGTGCCCCTCGCGGACCTGGCCGTCGGCCGGCACGCTGGCGCCCGGCCGAACCAGCACCAGATCGCCGTGGGCCAGCGCGGTGAGCGGTACGTCCTCCATGCGCTCGGTACTTCCCTCACGGGCGATCCGAACCGCCGTATTGGGCAGCAGCTTCGCCAGCTCGGCCAGCGCCCCCTGCGCCTGGGTGATGCTCCGCATCTCGATCCAGTGGCCCAGGAGCATGATCGTCACCAGTGTGGCCAGCTCCTCCCAGAGCGGCATGCCGGGCCAGCCCAGCGTGACGGCGGCGCTGAAGACGAAGGCGACGGTGATCGCGAGCGCGATCAGCGTCATCATCCCGGGCAGCCGGTCGCGCAACTCCCTCGCGGCGCCCTGGATGAACGGCCGTCCGCCGTACAGGAACACCGCCGTGCCGAAGAGCGGCGCGATCAGATGGGAGCCGGGAAACGGCGGCCGCGTGTAGCCCAGCGCTCGCGGGAGCATGTGCCCCCAGACGAGCGTCGGGATGGTCAGGAGCAGGGAGAGCCAGAACTTGTCGCGGAACATCGCGACGGAGTGGCCAGCGTGCTTGTCGTGGCCCGCATGGCCGCCGCCGTGCTCCGCCGCGTGCGTCTCCGGGTGCTCCGGATAGCCCGGCTCGGCCGGCGCCGGCCCCGATGGCGGGGCCGGACGATGGTGATGATGGTCGGAATGGCTGTCGTGGTCGTGCATCGGACGGAGAGGCGCCGATCGGAATCGAACCGATGATGGAGGTTTTGCAGACCTCTGCCTTACCACTTGGCTACGGCGCCGGGGACAGCAAACGTAAGACTGCACAAGGGGTTGCGCAAGCCGAGCGGAGCGCTGCAAGTCAGAACCGGAAGCCCACTCCCACCCCGAGCGACGGCGGATCCACTTTGAGGCTCGTGAGCGGTGTCCCGCCGCTCTCGAGGTCGACGGTCATGCTGTTCCACTTGAGATTTGCGTTGAGCAGCGCGGACGAGGAGAGATCGACGTCGGCCCCGAGCTGGACCGCGGGCCCTCCACTCCCGGCCATGCCGGCGGCCGGGACTCAACGGGCGATCATCCCCGGATGCCACGCCGGCTCCCACACCAGCTCGGTCTCTACCCGCCGCACTCCCTCGACCATCCCCGCGGCGCTCCGAATCCCGTCCGTGATGATCCGCTCCATCGGACAGCCGGGCGTCGTCAGGGTGTGCACCACCCGCGCGACATCGTCCCGCACCTCCAGCTCGTACACCAGTCCGAGGGTGATGATGTCGAGCCCGATCTCCGGGTCGATCACCGTCGTGAGCGCCTGGCGCAACGCGTCCGTGCGCGGATCTTCGCTTTCCGTCTCACTCATGGTTCCGGCTCCGTCTAGATTGGGTCCATGACCCCTGCCGCCGATCCCGTCGCGCTGCTCCGACGGCTCCCGCTGTTCGCCGAATTCGACGAGGCGGCGCTGCAGCGGCTGGCCCGCCGGAGCGTGCTCCGATGCCATCCCGTCGGAAGCCCGCTCTTCACGGCCGGCGAGCCGTACCGCGGGCTGTACGTCGTCGCCTCGGGCCGGGTGCGCATCTACCGCGCGAGCCCGTCGGGCCGCGAGCAGGTGCTCCACACCGAAGGCCCAGGCCAGGCCGTGGCCGAGTTGCCGCTCTTCGATGGCGGACCCTATCCCGCCTCCGCCATCACCGAGGAAGAGAGCGAGCTGCTCTTCGTGCCCCGGGCCGAGTTCGAGGCGCTCTACCGCGCCAATCCGGACGTCGCCGAAGCGATCATCCGCGATCTCGGCCGCCGCCTCCGCCACTTCGTCCAGCTCACCCAGACGCTCGCCTTCCGCGACGTCGCGGCGCGGCTGGCCTTGTATCTCGCCGGCCTGGCCGAGCAGAGCGGCGTCCCGCGCGCCGACGGGGTGGTGGTCACCCTCGACCGAACGCGGCAGGCGCTCTCGGTCGAGCTCGGCACCGCGCGCGAGTCGGTGTCTCGTGCCTTCAGGCAGCTCCGGGAGAAGGGCCTCGTCCTGGAGCTGGGCCGGCGCAGGCTGCTGCTCCCCGACGTCGCGCGCCTCAGGACGCTCGCCCGGCCGGGGGAGCGCCCGCGCTACGACGAAGGCGAAGCCTAGGCGCCGGCCCGGGTGCTCACCGGCCCGCCTGCCGTGCCCGGATCACGTCGCCCGCCAGCACGGCCGCCGGGTACAGCACCTGCTCCTCGGTCTGCGCGTGCAGCGCCAGCTCCTCCGCCAGGCGCTCCGCCTCGACGGCGTGCGCCTCGCGCGCCGCCGCGCGCAGGGCCGCGACCGCGCGGCGGATCTGGCCGTGCTCTTCGAGCATCCGGGGCAGCTCGTGCCGGAGCGAATCGCTCATCGCGAGCGCCGTGGCCATCCCCGCCGGGCGCTCGCCCGCGGCCAGCGGCCCGAGCAGACCGAGCGGCGGCAGCGCGATCTGCTCCTCGCGGACGAAGTGGGGGTCGAGCACCTTCGCGAGGGCCCGCGCCGCGGCGCCGACTCGGCCCGGCTCACGCGTGGCGGCCTCGAGCGCGGCTTGGATCTCCCGATGCTCGGCCTCGATCGAGGCGGGCACTTCGAGTCCGGTTCCATGGGCATGCTCCGCCTGGGCCACGCCCGGCGCCGGCATCCCGATCGTGGCGGCCAGCGCGGCGGTCGCGATCCATGTGCGCGCGTTCATCGGCGGCTGATACGCACCCGCCAGACCGTCGGCCCCTGTTCTTCGTACTGCCAGTCGAACCCCTCGGGGTGCTCGGCCATGAACTGGTAGCGCAGCGGACGCGGATCGTGGTCGTTGATGATCACCATCGCCTGGCCGATCGCGAGGCCACCGAAGGTGCAGAAGATGGCCGGGTGCTTCTCGCGCGGCGGAATGGCGCGAACGTCGAGCTCGAGCGGCGGCGTGGACATGCGTTCGGAGTTCTCCCTGCCTGAAGACGTGAAGCGAGCCGGGTGACGCGGTTCACCCCCGCCGGCGGATTCGCACGAGAACGCGATCCGCCGCCGACTCATCGATCTCCCACTCGTACCCTCGCTCAGCGAGGATCGGGAGCAGGAACTGCGGGACACGCACGTTGATCTGAACTAGCGTGTGCCCGGGCGGCAGTCCCTCGAGGGCCTCGAGCGTTCGCTGCATCGGCTCGGGCGGCTCGAGCCCGCGCACGTCGAGCTGCAACGTGCCGGGCCCGGTATTCAGTCCGGCTTCGCTCGCGGCCGGCGCGGGAGGGGACACGGCCGTGGAACCGCCAGCGGATGCTCCCCCCGACTCTGCTCGCCAGAAGTAGACGGACCAGTCATCCGGTCCGTCGTTGTGCGTCTCGTGCACGAAACCTCGCTTGCCGAGCACCGCGTAGAGCGGCGCAGGCTCGAACGTCGCACGGAGCTGCAGTACCTCACCGGAGGCGAGCCCGCTCACCGCGGCCATGATCTTCGAGAACGGCTCCCGCCCCGCCCGGAGGTCCTCCCGGACGTCCACCTCGACCACCGGCGCACCGGCGGGGCGCCCCGCTCCGGCCTGCGTGCGCACCGACTCCAAGGCGGTCTGACCGGCTGCACCAGCCGGGCTCGCGGCGCCCCTCGCGGGCTCGATCCCAAGCGCAGCGTTCAGCTCGCCTACGAGTCCGGCCGGCGCGATCCCGGCGATCTTCGCCGCGTCCTCCACCGTGACCAGCCGCGCCATCACCCGTCGGAGCGCCCGGTTCCGGAGCTTGATGAAGTGGGGCGACTGCCGCACGAACACCTCCACCAGCGCCTCGTCGCGCGCCAGCACGTCGCTCACCCTGTCGCTCGCCTGAATCGGAGCCGTCCCGGTCTTGCTCATGCCGCCACCTTCTGCCCGCGCGCCACGCGGGCGAGCTGAATCAGAAAGACCACCACGCCGGCCAGGAAGAGCACCGCCCCGCAGCGGGCGCCGTGTGCCCACCCCGCCGCGGTGCTCGCGACCAGGCCGAGCACGCCAGCGCCCATCAGCCCGAGCTGTACGTGGGCGAGTCTCGCCGAGTAGAGCTGGGCGACCGTGGGCACGGGTCCCTTCCCCATCCGTCCCCGGAAGTGCGCCGTCCAGGCGAGCATCGGCACGATCTTGTAGAAGAATCCGATCACGAAGAGCACGATCCCGCCCAGCAGCCCGGCGAGCACGTACACCGTCCCGAGCCGCGGGTTCGAGCCGCCCCAGGCGAGCGTCACCGGTCCCAGGATCGCGCTCGCCGCGAGGAACGCCAGCGCGGTGGCGGCAAAGCGCATTCCGACATCGAGCTGCTTGCGCACCCGCGCACGAAAGAAGGCAAACACCTGCCGGTAGAAGCAGCCCAGTCCGGCGAGGAGGAGCACCGCGCCCGCCCATGCCGCCACGGGCTGCGCCAGCCCGAGGCCCAGCGCCAGCACCGGCACACCGGCCCCCAGCAGACCGAGGGCGCGGCGGGTCCATGACGTGTCGGCCCCGTGCGCGAGCAGGAACATCGGGAGCAGCCGGTGCGAGACGCCCACGATCATGATCAGGAGCCACCCGACGATCGCGACGTGGAGATGGCTCGCGAGCACGCTCACGCGCGACCCACCAAGAAAGCCGGTATGGAGGTTGTGCAGCAGCACGATCCCGAGCACGAGCGTGGAGACCAGATAGGTGAGCGCCAGCGCGATGGCGGCCCAGGTCACGTCACGGGTCCGGGCGCGCGGCAGCGCGGCCCCGACGTTCGCCGCCACCAGCAGAATGCCGACCGCCACCAGCAGCACGCCACCGTGGTGGAGCATCGTCCGGTTGGTCGCCACGCCGGCGGCGAAGATCCCGACACCGGGTGCGAATGCCCAGAACGCCGCGTGGGCGACGCGCGTGGAGCGCACCGGCGTCCCCAGTGCCACGGGCAGCAGCTGGCACAGCGCGCCGAACACGGTCGTGGTGAGCCAGCCCAGCGTGAAAAGGTGGGTGATGCCGGCCACGTGCGGCGAGAGATAGGCACCGGCCGCGAGCTCCGGCGCGATCCACACCAGCCCCACGGCACCCGCAAGCAGGTAGAGCGTCGCCGCGACGAAGTGCTCGGCGGCCAGTCGAATCGAGCCGGCCGCGGGGGCGATGCCCCCGCCCATCGGGGCCACGGGCGCGCGCGGCGGTGCTGTGGCGGTCGCCGGCGTCATCGCCCGCCTCCCGCCGCGGGCGCGTCGGCGACATGCCGCCAGCCCAGCCCCGCGGCGACGCCGTGCGCGACTGCGGCGAGCGCCCGCGTCGCCTCGCTCTCGGGCCGGGCCAGCACGGTCGGCGCCCCGGCGTCGCCTTCGGCCACCATCGAAGGATCGAAGGGAACGGAGCCGAGAAACGGCACCGACAGCTCTGCCGCGATCGCGCTGCCCGCCCCGCGGCCGAAGGCGCCCGCCATGTTCTCCACGATCCCGAGCACCGGCACCTCGAGGCTTCGGAACATCGCCGCGGCCTTGCGGGCCTCGGCGGCGGCCACCCGCGCGGGCTGGGTGACGACGACGGCCCCGGAGAGCACGATCGCCTGCGCCAGGCTCAACGGGATGTCGCCCGTGCCGGGCGGGAGGTCCACCACCAGGACGTCCAGTTCCGGCCAGGCCACGCCGCGCGCGAACTGCTTTACGGCCTTGGACACCATCGGCCCGCGCCACACGGCGGGCGAGCCTTCGCCCAGGAAGAAACCGAAGCTGATGAGCGGGAGCCCGTGCGCGTCGAGCGGCTGGATGGATTTGTCGGCCGTCATGCGCACCCGCTGCGCGCCGTCCTCGATGCCGAGCAGGAGCGGCAGGCTCGGACCGTAGATGTCGGCATCGAGCAGCCCGGCCCGGAGCCCTTCCCGGGCGAGCAGCAGCGCCAGGTTCGCGGCGACGGTGCTCTTGCCCACTCCGCCCTTGCCGGCCCCCACGGCGATCACGTGTCGCACCGCCGCGAGCCGGGCCTGCTCCGCCCAGGGATCGGGAGCGGCACGGGCCGGCACCGCCTGCGGCGCTGGTGCCGGCGCGACGATCTCGACCGACACCTCCGTCGCACCGAGCGGCACCAGGGCTTCCGAAATGCTCGCGCGGAGTCGCGCGGGAACCGATTCGTCTCGCGTGCGAAGCGCGAGGCGCACCTTCACCCGCCCGTCGCAGACGCTGACATGCTCCACCATCCCGAACGAGACCAGGTCACGCGTGAGCCCCGGGTAGTGAACCCGGGCCAGCGCCTCCTGGACACGCTCACGGGTGAGCTGCACGTCGGGGGTCGTAGTGGGCATGCGGTCTCCTTCCCTGAAGTCGAAGGATGGCCCAATGCGCCGGCGCCCGGTGTGACGGTTGTCTCAATCGGGGAGAGCCTCAGAACGCCGAGACGAATCCGAGGGTCCACCGGGTCTGGCCCTGCACCAGATCCTGGGTCACCTCGCCGGTCATCCGGAAGTTGCGCCGCACCAGGTAGCCCGCCCCGCCGGTCACCGTCTCGTAGCGACGCAGCGGCCCCGGCTCACCCAGGCGCACGCTCAGAATCGGCGTGTCCGCCTTCACCAGATTGTAGAGCGCGAAGCCGTGCCAGCGGGAGCGGGGCGGCCGCACCACCAGTTCCGCGAGGCCGCCGTCCACGTCCGTTCGCGGCGAGGGGAAGGTGAAGGTGGGCCGGTCGTCGTTCCGGTGGAGATACTGCAGGTTGAACTCGAAAGGACCGTGCTCCACCGTGGCGTCGAAACCCAGCATCGTGGTCTCGTTCTCGATTTCGTCGGCGGTGGTGCGCCCGAAATAGCCGAACGCGCCCACCCGGAGACCCCGGATCACGTCGCGGGTGGCGTGCAGCGCGAGGTTCTTGCCGAAATCGTTGTCGAACCGCCGGTTGGGCTGCGCCGGACCACGCCCGTTCCCGTTCACCGCCTGCCCGGTAAGCCCGAAGCCCAGAACGTCGGCGTTGAGGACCACCCCGCGGTCGTAAGTCAGGTCTACGGGCGAGTCGCCCATCCGTGCCCGGTAGATCGCGTAGTCCTCGAACTCGAGCCGGAGCTCGCGCTTGAACATCGGGTCGGAGACCTGAAACTGGCCGACCGTGAGGTCCACCGGCTTCCCCCCGATGTCGTTCAGCGTGATGAACGCGTCCTCGACCCCGCCCACCTCGCCGCGCTCGAAGAGGAACGCGTACAGGTAGTAGGAGAGCTTCCGGGAGATCGGCGCCCCAGATAGCAGCTTGAGCGCATAGGGCGTTTGAAAGTCGGTAACCGCCTTCCCTCCGGTGAACTCCTGGACGTAGGCGTCGAGCCTGAACGCGATCGGGACCTCCTGGAGCAGCGTGAGCAGCGGGTCGCCGGTGGCCAACGTGTCGGCCGGCACCTCGTTGGGCCCGAAGCGGAAGCCGTTCGCGGCGAACTGCTCGCCGAACGCCGTGAGCTTGGGGACGGGGTTGTGGCACAGCTGGCAGCTCACCTTGTAGCGGCGGGCAAAGGCGGGAATGGCCTCGGCCGTGGACGGGAGCGCGAGGACGAGCGCGAGCAGCGACATGGAAACCCGCATCGGACCGGTCCGGAAGCTTGACCGTCCCAACATAGGTCCGCCCGGTGAAGCTGGACGGAAGCGGGCGTGAAGGAAGCTTGCGGGGCAGCCGGCGGCGGGCGTCGAATGCATTCGCCCGCCCGCCGACCGGAACGGCTAGTGCGAGTACCCCGCGTTCGTCGCGGGCGCGTCCGAGCCCTTCTCCGCCAACTGCTTTTCGAGCTGCTGCGCCATCTGCATGTGGGCCTGGAACGCCGGCGCGACCTTCACCACCAGCGCCTTGAGCTCCGGGTTCTGAATGGCGGGGAGCAGCGTCTTCTGAATGGCGTCGATCACGTCGCGGTGGAAGGTGTACTCGTGCTCCAGGAAAGCGCGGTCGAACTCGGCGCCCTTGAGCGAGCGCAGCTTCGCCATCGTCTCCGCGTGCGCCTTGGCTGACTGGTCATCGGCCGGCGGCGTGGGAGTGACGTGCAGCTTGGCCGCGAGATCCCGGCCCTGCTGCCGAACCTGCTTGTGGTCGCGAGCGAGCATGGCGCCGAATTGCCGGACCTCCTGCGACGCGCCGCGGTCTGCGGCCAGGGTACCGGTCTCGATATCTGCCGTATTGGCGGCATCGAAGATGGCCACGATCGTGGGGTCGTCGAGCGGGGGTGCGGCGGGATCGGTGGTGTGGACAGCCGCGGCGGTGAGCAGCGGGAGAGCGATGCCTGCGGCAGCGATAAGGTGCAACCTGCGCATTCCATCCTCCTGAGTGGAGCGGTGAGCCTGCGTACCCGGCGTACTCAGGATTGCGAAATGTCTCTAATTTGTCAAGATGTTTCTTGAGTTAGTTGACAAGGGGCCTGGCCCACGTACATTCAAGTGACTGCCAACTGCGGAGATGCGGTGCCCACCGACCTTTCCAAACGCTTCATGGAGACGACCCGGGGCCAGGTGCTCAGCCTGCTCCGCCGCGGCCCGCGTACGGTCGAGGAGCTTGCGCGCGAGCTGGATCTCACTGACAACGCCATCCGGGCCCACCTCGCGACGCTCGAACGGGACGGGCTGGTCACGCAGGCCGGACTGCGGCGCGGGGCGGGCGCCGGGAAACCGGCGGCGATCTACGAGCTTACTCCCGAGGTCGAGGTCCGGCTGTCGCGTGCGTACGCGCCCGTCCTGGGGGCACTGCTCGACGAGTTGGCCAACCGCTTCCCGCGGGAGCAGACCGAAGACCTGCTGCGCGCCGTCGGCCACCGGCTCGCCGCCGCCGTACACCGCCGGGAGGATACGCCCGAGGGACGCGCCCGGCAGGCCGTCGCCCTGCTCAATGAGCTCGGCGGCGATGCCAGCCTCGAGCCCGACGGCACGGGATACCGGATCCGCGGTTGCGGCTGTCCCGTGTCGGCTGCGGTCAGCCGTCGCCCGGAGACCTGCCGGATGGTGCAGGCACTCCTCTCCGACGTGACCGGCGCGGACGTGCGCCAGTGCTGCGAGCAGGGAGCGCGCCCGCAGTGCTGCTTCACGATCCCCGTTCCGCCGGCGGCCTGAGCCCCAGCCCTTCCATCGAGGCCGGTCCGGCAGCATCTTCGGCGGCGTCGACTGGGCGGCGTCGCCTAGCGCTCGCCGAGCTCCGGCATTCCACACCAGTTGAGAAACGCCACCAGGTCCTCGGCTTCGGCCGGGGTAGGCATCATGATTTCCGTGGTGCCGCGAACCGCGAGGGGGATGAACCGCAGGCCGTGGCGTCCCGGTTTGCGGAGCGGCCGCTGACCGACCTGCCAGGGTCCGTGCTGGAGCTGGTCGGCTGGCGGAGCCGCCGCCAGCCCCTCGCGCAACAGACTCCGGAGCAGCGACCAGTCACGCCGGTCGCGCGTTTTCGGCTGCCGCTGGTGTGCGAGCAGAAATACCAGCTCGACCATGGCCCGTTTGCACAGCGTTTCGGCCGCCGCATCGTCCATGGGCAGCAAGAGAGCGGGCCTTGGAAATCGCGTCAACCCCGACGGAGGACCAGCGTGCAGAGCAATATCCGCGAAGCCCGGCTCAAGCCGGAGTACGCCGCGCTCTACCCCGGGGTGCAGCCCGGGGTCTGGATGCCGGCCTCGGCCATCGGGCAGCAGTTGCTGCTCTGGCATCTCACCGCACCCGCGACACCGCAGGGCGAGCGGCTCATGGCAGAGGAGCATTTCGATTTCCGCGGCGGGCGCAAACGCACCGGCTCCTGGATCAACATGAGGACCCGTCTCGCGGACGAATGAGTCGTCTACCGCGTCATACAGCGATCACGCGGAGCGCGCCGGCCCGGCTCCGATACCTGAGCGGCGCCGCCAGCCCCGCCACCTCGCCGTCGAGTGCCACCTTCAGGTTCGAGCGGCCGGTCTCGACCACCGCCTCCGTCACCCGAAGCAGGTCCAGTTCGCCTACGCCGTCCGGTCCGAGCCGGAGGACGTCCCACCCCAGCCGGAGCAGGCTCCGGCGCCGCGTGGCGTCCATGACATAGACCGCGAGCACGCCCCGGTCCAGCGACTCGCGGGCCGCCGGATGGAGGCCGGTCATGCGGTATTCGTTGTTTCCCACGAAGACGAACGGCGTCCGCCGCACCACCTCCTCATCCTCCGTCCGGATTCGCACCGTCAGAAACGGGTGGCGACGCAGCACGGCGAGCGTGGCCCACAAGGCGGCGATCCACTTCCCGGGCCCGCGGCCCCCGTGTCGCGAGCGGAGCTCGACGATCCGCGGGTAGACGCCGAGGCTCGAGTTGTTGAGGAAGATCCGGCCGTTCACCTCGCCGACGTCGACTTCGCGAACCCGCCCGCGCGCCACGACCCCGACGGCCTCGGCCAGCTCCAGAGGAATCCCCAGGTCCTTGGCGAAGTGGTTGAGGGTACCGAGCGGCAGCACGCCGAGCGGCACCGTCGTTCCCACGAGCGCGCCCGCGGCTGCACTCACGGTGCCGTCGCCGCCGCCCGCCACCAGCACGCTGCAGCCGTCTTCCACCGCCTGCCGCGCGGCGGCCCCGATGTCGGCGCCGGCGCCGATCGGCACCACCCGGGCCTCGCGCCCGTGCTCCTCGAACAGCCGAACCACCCGCTCCGGCGTCGCTTCGCCGCTCGCGCCACCCGAGCCCGGATTGAGGACGAGCGCCAGACCATCCCGGTCGTTCACGGCCCTGCTCCCGCTGGTGGAGCGATGCCGGGAGGGGTAGTATGCGCGGGTCCCCGACCGGAGCCTCTCATGCGTGCCCTCATCGGACCCGACCGGAGCAGGCGCGGCATCACCGTGCTGGCGCTCGTCCTGATCATCGTGCTGGTGATCATCGTCGTCGTGGTGCTGAGTCGCGTGCTCACAACGGCACCCTAGTGAGCGGCGAGAAGACGAATCCTTTGCCCACCGTCACCACCCAGCCCGGGCCCTGCGCATCGTTGCCGAACCGACGGGCCAGGTCGAA
Source organism: Gemmatimonadales bacterium (assembly GCA_036377715.1). Lineage (GTDB taxonomy): Bacteria > Gemmatimonadota > Gemmatimonadetes > Gemmatimonadales > GWC2-71-9 > CAVVWJ01. The sequence goes on along the minus strand of DASUXW010000161.1, from coordinate 48,923 downwards.
CCGGAGCGCCTCGGTATCGGTGGATCGGCTGGCACCCAGACGCAGCCCAAGCCCGGCATCCCAGCCGGTTCGGCGGGGGGAGCCCGCGTACCATGCGCCGCCGTGGTCTACGAACCCCGCGATGCCCAGCCCGATCATCCCCAGAAAATCCTCCAGCAGCGTGACCCGGTACTCGGCCGTCGCGAAGTAGGCCCGATCGCCGGTGAACGCGTGGCTCCGGAACGCGCGAGGACCGGTGCCCAAGCCGAGATCGAACTCGGAGCCCGGCAGCGGATCCTTGATCCAGCCCGCCTCCACGTGCATGATCGCGACGTGGTGTACCCGCGGCTTGAGGACGGACGTCGCCGCGAGCTGGACCGAGCCGCTGTCGAGCCCCCCGCCGTCGAACACCCCTCCCGCGGCAGCCTCCAGGTACCCGAATCCGCCAGGCAGGCTTGTGCCCGCACGAGCTGCGACCTCCGGACCGATGCCGTCCCGCTCGTAGCCGAACAGCTTGGGCGCGGCGAGCAGCCCGGCGCGCACGGTCAGCCCGAGGTCCACATCCTCTTCCCGCGCGAAGCCCGACACCCCGTGGGTCACCAGGAAGTGGGCGCGACTCCAGGCCAGGTACGGTCCGACCGCGGCGGTGATCGTCTTCTCGAAGGGGGCCGTCGAGCCCTCGGGCAGGAAGTCCTCCCGGCGCACCTGGCCCTGCAGGCCCAACCGCAGGTAGCCCCCCGACGAGGCGCGCAGCGCTCGCGCGCCTGAAGCGCGTACCAGGGTGTAGCGATGAGTCAGCGTGTCCCGGGCGATGTTCGCCCCGTCGAAGAACCTGAGCACCCGCTCGTCGCGGTCTTCGGCGTCGAACCGGAAGCCCGAGGTGGAGGTGAGCGAGTAGAAGGGCCGCTCCAGCGCGAGTCCGCTGACGCGGCCGTCGGAGCGGTCCTCGTACGTGAGCCCCAGCCCGACCGTCCCGGCGAACAGCCGGGGCCGTCTGAGGGCCAGGGTCACGCTCGTGCGATCGGGGTTCTTGCGATACCGCACCGCGGCCGACGACGCGGTGCCCAGCAGATTGTCTTCGACCAGGCCGATGGTGAACGCGACCTCGCCCCCGGCGCTGCGGAAGCGCCAGTCGGCCTTGGTGCTCCACCCGTCTTTGGTGAGCACCCGCGCCACCAGCCCCGAATCGGTCCGGACAGTGTCGATCCGCACCCGCCGGAATACCCCCAATGCCCGGAGATTCCGCTCGGACTCGGCGATGCGCGCGGAGTCGTACGGCTGGCCCGCCCGGAACAGGAGCTCGCGCCGGACCGTGGACGCCCGGGTCTGCACGTGCAGTGCGTTCGCCACCCGGGCGATCCATCCCTGCTCATCCGGATCGAAGATGTCGCGCCGATCGAGCACGACGGCCCGAAGGGTATCGTCCCCGGTGGGCGCCGCTGTTGTGGGCGCGGGCGCCTGGGCAGACAGCCGGAAGGGCAGCGCGAGAGCGATCAGCGGCAGCACGCGCCGGTACCACACAGGGACTCCAGTCACGAGGGCGGGAAAGATAGTACGCCGCTCAGCCCGCGTCGGCGACGCTGGCGAGGATCCTATCGGGGCGGATCCCGCTGCTGCGCAACGCATCTTCGCGGAACTTGCCCGTGCGGACCAGCCACCCCTGCAATCCCGCGCGCTGCGCGCCCTCGACATCCGACCAGAGATCGTCGCCGACCATCGCGACCCGAGCCGGCGCCACCCCGAGGCCGTGCACCGCGGCCTGGTAGAACGCGGGGCTGGGCTTCCCTGCCACGGCGGCCGTGACGCTCGCCGCATATTCCAGCGCGGCCACGAACGGTCCCGCATCGAGCGCGAGCCGGCCGTCCTGTCGGAAGTAGCGGTCGCGGGACAGCGCCACCAGGGCGGCGCCGGCCATGAGCTGTTCGAACGCTTCCTGCAGGAGTGTGTAGGTCCACTCGGTGCCGAGATCGCCGAGCACCACCGCGTCCGCCTGACCGCGGGGCCGTCCCGAGGTGCCGCCCACGAGCGTGAGCCCCGCCATGTCCTCCAGGGCGCCGGCCGGGACGAAGGCGGCCACGCGAGTGTAACCGTTCGTCCGGAGGAGCTCCACACCGGCGAGCGTCGCCGTCATGATTTCCTCGGGCATCACCTCGAACCCGTACGCGCCGAGCCGCTCCATCAGCATACGGCGCGACTGGCTGGTGGTATTGGTGACCAGGCGGAACGGCACCCCGCCGTTCCGCAGCCGGGCGACCGTCTCGGGCGCGCCCGGCACCGCGGCGGAGCCCACGTACAGCGTGCCGTCGAGATCGAACAGAAAGCCGGCCGGCGAGGGTGCTGGCATGGTTGTCGCGTCCCGCGCGTACCGGTTATCGTCCAACAGCTTTCATCGAAGGGCCATCCATGCCGGTCACCCCGCTGCTCGTCCATGCGGCGCTCCTCGCGCGCCTGGCCGCCCCATACCCCTTTGCCGTCGGCGAGACCCTGCAGTACCAGGCGAGTCTCGGCGTGTTCCCGGTCGGCACCGCCACCATGTCGGTCAACTCGATGACGCAGGAGCGCGGGCGGGAGGCGTTCGTGTTCGAGGCCTCGGGCGAGGGCCGGCCCATGGGCATCCGGGTGGGAGCGGAGCTCACGTCGTACGTCGGCACCCGCGGGTTCAACTCCCTGCGCTTCCACCGCCGCTTCTTCCAGGGCGGCCGGGTGGAGGATGCGCAGTACCAGATCATCCCCGACTCGAGCCGCTATCGCGAGGTAGGCAATCCGCAGGACTGGATGGCCCCGTCCAATCCGCTCGACGAGCTCGCGTTCCTCTATTATCTCCGCACCGCGCCGCTCCGGCCCGGCGCCACCTACGAGATTCCCCGCTACTTCAAGACCGGCTATAACCCGATCCGTGTGCAGGTAGTGGGAAGGGAGACGCGTACGCTCCCCTCGGGATCATCGGTCCCCGTCCTCCTGCTGGACGTCGCCTCCCGCTCACTCCGGATGAGTGTGGCGCTGACCGACGACGCCCGCCGGCTCCCCGTAGAGATGGAGCTTCCCCTGCCCTTCGGGCAGATCACGCTGGAGCTGACACGGGCGGAATGACTGAAGGGCTGAAGGACCGAAGGAACGGCCCCTTCCGATCTTCCTAATATCTCCCCAGATACGTGTCGATCTCCCACCTGCTCACCTGCAGGTTGTACTGCAGCACCTCGTCGCGCTTGGCCTCGAGGAACCGCTCCGTCAGATGCTCTCCGAGCGCCGCCTGGATCACCTTGTCCTTTTCGAACATCTCGAGGGCCTCGTGCAGATCCCGGGGCAACTCGTCGATGCGGTACTTGCGGCGGTCGCGGTAGCTCATCGTGAAGATGTTGCGGTGGACCGGCGGCCGCGCGGCGAGCTTCCGTTCGATCCCGTCCAGCCCCGCCGCGAGCTGGACCGTGAGGGCCAGGTAGGGGTTGCACGACGGGTCGGGCATCCGGAGCTCGCATCGGGTGCCGAGCCCCCGCCGGTCGGGAATGCGCACGAGCGGCGAGCGGTTCCGCGTGGACCACGCCACGTTGCTCGGAGCCTCGAAGCCCGGCACCAGCCGCTTGTAGCTGTTGATCAGCGGATTGGTGATCGCGCAGAATCCGCGCGCGTGCTGCAGCAGCCCCTCCACGTAGCTCAGGGCGACCTTGGAGAGCTGGTACTCGCCCTTGGGATCGTAGAACGCGTTCTCCTTCCCCCGGAACAGCGACTGGTGCGTGTGCATCCCGCTGCCGTGAATCCCCTGGATCGGCTTGGGCATGAACGAGGCGAAGTACCCGTACCGGCTGGCGACGTTCTTGACGATGAACTTGAAGGTGGTCAGGTTGTCGGCCGTCACCAGGGCGTCGGCATACCGGAAATCGATCTCGTGCTGCCCCGTCGCCACCTCGTGATGGGCCGCCTCGACCTCGAACCCCATCCGGACCAGCTGCTCCACGATGACGCGCCGGATCTCCTCGCCCTTGTCGAGCGGGCCCAGGTCGAAGTACGAGGCCGAGTCGTGCGTCGCGAGCGTGGGCGAGCCGTCCGGCGCCCGCTCGAACAGGAAGAACTCCGCCTCGCACCCCGCCATCATGCCGAAGCCCAGCTTCTTCGCTCTCGCGAGCTGGCGCTTGAGGGTGGTCCGGGGGCAGCCGGCGAACGGCTCTTCCTCGGGCGTGTAGATGTCGCACAGCAGCCGCGCCACCCGCCCGCCCTCGTCCTCGTAGGGGAGGAGACGGAAGGTGCCGAGGTCGGGCTTGAGGAGCATGTCCGACTCCTCGATCCGCACGAATCCCTCGATGGACGAGCCGTCGAACATCATCTCGCCGTCGAGGGCCTTGGCGAACTGGCTGCGCGGCACTTCGACGTTCTTGTTGATGCCGAGAATGTCGGTGAACTGCAGCCGGAGGAATTCGACGCCGAACCGGTCGCCCAGCTCCAGCAGATCGTCGCGCTGCGCGCCGCTCAGGTCCTCCGGAAACTCCTCGAGGCTGGGCCGCTCGGCGGTGCCGCCCGCCCGCTGTCTGGCGTGAGCCATTGCGATTGCGTCTCCCGCGTGGATGAAGGGTGCAGACTGAAAGAAATCCCGGGAACGGCACGGGGGTAAGGCCCCGCGCATCCTTTCCCCGACCTCGATACCGGGTTACGCTTCTCCCGCCATGACCGCATCATCGCCGACGCCCTGCCCAGCCTGTGGCACGCCCGCCACCGGCAACTTCTGCAGCGCCTGCGGCGCGAGCCTCACGGCGCGCACCTGCGAGGCCTGCCACGCCGACCTCTCGGCGCGGGCGCGCTTCTGCCACCGGTGCGGGCGTCCGGTCGGGGCGGGTGGCGCCGGTCCTCCCACCACTGCGCCGCTGCCGTCGCGCGAGCGCACGGCCTGGATCATCGCGGGCGTGCTGTGCGCGGCCTTCCTGGCGGCGATCCTCCTCCGGGTCTGGCGACCACCCGCGCCGGTGGCGCCCGACATGGCCAATGCGGGCTCGGCGAGCGCGCAGGCGCTCGGCAGCCAGGGCCCGGCCATGGGTCCGGCACCGGACATCAGCAGCATGACCCCGCGGGAGCGATTCGACCGGCTGTTCAACCGCATCATGCAGGCGGCGGAAGCCGGCGACAGCGCCCAGGTGGTCCGCTTCACGCCGATGGCCCTCGGCGCCTACACCCAGCTCGACAGCATCGACGCGGACGCCCGCTATCACGCCGCCGTGCTCCGTCTTCAGGTGGGCGACCTCCCGGGGGCGCTCGCGCTCGCCGACACCATTCTCGTCCGCTCGCCGGGCCACCTGTTCGGCTATCTGGTCCGCGGCCAGGCCGCTGAGCTCCAGGGTGACACCGCCGCCCGGTCGAGCGCCGGCCGCGACTTCCTGGCGCACTACGCCGCCGAGATGCGGGCGGGCCGGAGCGAGTACCGTGAGCATGCGGCGGTGATCGAAGACTTCAAACGGAAGACGGAGGGACGGAGGGACGGAGGGACGGACAGGTAAACCACGCCAGGTGGTGTGGCGTCCATCTCCGTCTCTCCGTCTCTCCGTCCCACATGAGGCCCCATGCCCCGAACCATCCACGTCGCCCACAGCCCCGACTCCGATGACGCGTTCATGTTCTACGCCCTCGCCGAGGGCAGGATCGACACGGGCGACCTCCGGTACGTGCACGAGCTCTCTGACATCGAGACGCTGAACCGGCGCGCCCTCCGCGGCGAGCTGGAGGTGACGGCGGTCTCGATTCATGCCTATGCCTATCTCTGGAAGCGGTACGTCCTGCTCGGCTCCGGCTCCTCGATGGGCGACGGGTACGGGCCCCGGCTGGTGTCCCGCCGGCCCAGGCCGGACGATCCGGCAGCCGCGCTGCGCGGCCTGCGGGTGGCGGTCCCCGGCACCCTCACCACCGCGTATCTCGCCCTCAAGCTCTTTCAACCGGACCTCATCGAGGTGGTGGTTCCGTTCGATCAAATCGAGGAGGCGGTCGACCGCGGAGACGTGGACGTGGGCCTGCTGATCCACGAGGGCCAGCTCACCTACGCCGACACCGGGCTGCACCTCTGGGCCGATCTCGGCGCCTGGTGGCTGGAAGCGACCGGGCTCCCGCTCCCCTTGGGGGGAAACGTCGTCCGCCGCGACCTCGGACCGGCGATCATCGAGCAGATCGCCCGCGACCTGCGCGCCAGCATCGTCTACGCCCTCGAGCACCGCGCGCCCGCCCTCGCCCACGCGAGCCGGTTCAATCGCGGCATCGGCGACGAGCGGACCGACACCTTCGTCGGCATGTACGTGAACCAGTGGACGGTGGACTACGGTCCGCGCGGCCGCCAGGCGGTGCAGGCGCTGCTGGACCGCGGGCACGCGGCGGGCCTGCTGCCCGAGAAGATCACCGTGGAGTTCGCCGACTCCTGAGCGCCGAGCCGCAGCCTCGGGACGGGGCGCTGCTCCTCGCCGCGACCCTCGAAGCCCTGGTCAACACGATCGAGGCCCGCGACCCGCATCTCCGCGGGCACTCCGAGCGCGTGGCCGAGCTTTCGGCCTCGGTGGCGGCGCACCTGGGATGCGCCGGCGCGCAGATCGAAGCGGTCCGCGCCGCCGGCCGCCTGCACGACATCGGCAAGATCGCCGTCCGGGACGATGTGCTCCACAAGGCGGGACCGCTGACCGACGAGGAGTACGAGCACGTGAAGCGCCACGTGGTGGTCGGCAGCCGCATCCTGGCACCGCTCGCTCACCTGCGCGAGGCCGCGGGCTACGTGCGCAGCCACCACGAGCGCTGGGACGGCTTCGGCTACCCCGACCGGCTCGCCGGCGAAGCGATCCCGCTCGGTGCCAGGATCCTCGGCGCGGTCGAGACCTACGACGCGCTCACCACCCCCCGCACGTATCAGGAACGCATGGCGCCGGCCGAAGCGCTGGAGCGCATGCGCGACCTGGTGGGCACCGCGATCGACCCCGCGGTGCACGCCGCGCTCGCCGCGGTCGTCTCGCAGCGCCGCAATGATGGCTGAGAGTAACGGCCGGCCTCGGCTGCTGGTCGTGGACGATGATCCGGCGATCGGGCGGCTGGTGCTCCGGCTGGCGCGCTCACGCGGGCTCGGTGAGGGACTCCAGGTGACGACCGCACGTCAGGCGCTGGCTGCCCTGGACGGGATCGAGATCGTGCTGCTCGACCATCATCTGCCCGATGCCAGCGGGCTCGAGCTTCTGGAAGCGCTGCGGGCGCGTCCGGATCCGCCGGCGGTCGTCCTCATCACGGCGCATGGAAGCGAGGCGCTCGCGGCATCGGCGCTCCGCCTGGGCGCCGACGACTATCTGGCCAAGGACCACTCGTTCGTCGCGGCCCTCCCCAAGACACTCGAGCGTGTGCGGCGCAGCCGCGAGTTGCGGAAGGCGCTCGTCGCCGCCGAGCGCGACCTCATGCGCGCGGAGCGCCTCGCGGCGATCGGCGAGATGACCGTGACGTTGCATCACGAGATCAACAACCCCCTCATGGCCGCCACCGCCGGCGTGGAGCTCCTGCTCGCCCCGCCCGGAATGGGCGAGGCCGAGGGTCGGGCCGCGCTCCACGACGTCCTCGAATCGCTCCACCGCATCCGCGACATCGTGCGGCGGATCGGCGATCTCCGCGCCGCCCGCACCACGGCCTACACGCCGGGCGTGCTGATGATCGATCTGGATGCCTCCGGCGCCGCGGCGGTCGAGCCGCACCACGGCGTCGCGCTGGTCATGGTCCCCGACGAGGACCTGGCCCGGATCGTCGAGCTACTGCTCCGGCACGCCGGCTTCGCGGTCGAGCGCTGCACCGGGCCCGAGGCCCTGGCACGCACGGCGGAGCGGCCCGGCGTGTCGCTCGTGCTGGTGCTCGGCGGGACCGGCGCGGCGGGCGCGCACCCGCTGGGCGGCTTCGGGCCGCCGCCGCGTCGCGACTACCGCGTGGTCGCCCTGGTGCAGGGCGACGGCGCCGCGGCGCGGTCGGCGGGCGCGGACCGCGTCATCGAGCTGCCCTTCGATCCCGGGCTGTTTACGGCGGCTATGGCTGAGCTGGTGAGCTGAGCGCTGCGGGAGCGGCGGCGCGTTTCGCTTCGCGGTAGGCCATCCCCTCGAGCCGGATCACCCGCTGGCGGATCGGCGGATGCGAGGCGAAGGCGTCGGCGAAAAACCCCTCGCGCGACGCCAGCGCGCCCGGCGCGGGGTCCACGATGCAGAGGTGCGCGGCTCCGCTGGTAATCGCGCGTGTGGGCGAGACCGCCGCCGCCAGCTTCTCGAGCGCCGACGCGAGCGCCATCGGATTGCGGGTGAGCTGGGCCGCCGTCGCGTCGGCCAGGTACTCCCGCTTCCGGCTCACGGCCATCGCGAGCACGCGCGAGACCACCGGCGCCACGACCAGCGTGAGCAGCCAGAGCACCAGGATCACCAGCGCGATCGGGTTGCCGCCTTTGCCCCCGCGACCGCCGCCGCTCCGGCCGCCCACGCTCACATGCCGGGTGCCGCGCAGCATCCGGCCCATCCCGTCCGACATGAGCGCGATGGCCCCGACCATGGCCGCGAGCAGCGTCATGAGCCGCACGTCCAGGTTGCGCACGTGCGACATCTCGTGGGCGACGACCCCCTGCAGCTCGTCGCGCGAGAGCGAGCGCAGCAGTCCCTCGGTCACCGCGATGCTCGCCGTGGCGGCATCGCGGCCCGTCGCGAACGCGTTGGGGTCCTCGTCGGGAACGATCCACACCCGCGGCTTCGGCAGCCCAGCGGCGATCGCCATCTCCTCGACCACGTTGACCAGTTGCCGCTGCTCGGGGGTGGCCGGGTTGATGATCTCCCAGGCGCCGGTGGACCACAGCACCCGCTCGGGCCCGTAGCGCCACGAATACCAGCAGATCCCGGCGGCGATCAGGGTCGTGGCGATGCCGATGAGCGGAACCACGTGGTGGTACGCGCCCGGCGGCGCATCGGCCGTGAGCAGACCGAACGCGATGTCGCCGCCGAAGCCGACCCACGCGAAGAAGATGATGAACCCGATGACCAGCCAGGTGGATCGTCGGCGGTTGGCTTCCTGCTGTGCGAAGAGGTCGGCGTCCCCGGTCACGGCGCCCGGCGGTCGGCCGAGAGATCCACCGTGGGCACGGCCCGCTCCGCCTCGTCCGTGATCTGCCACAGCTCGGCGGGGGACGCCTTGGCGAGGCCGGCCACGAGCATCGTGGGGAACGTTTGCTGGCGGGTGTTGTACTCGGTGGCGACGTCGTTATAGAGCTGCCGCGCGAAGCCGATCTTGTTCTCGGTGCTGGTCAGCTCCTCCTGCAGTTGCGCGACGTTGCCCGTCGCCTTGAGGTCCGGATAGGCCTCCGTCAGGGCGAAGAGCCGTCCCAGCGCCTGGCTCAGCTCGCCTTCGGCCTGCGCCGTCTGCCGCACGCCCGTCGCGCTTACCGCCTTGTTGCGCGCGCTGATCACCGCCTCGAGCGTCGAGCGCTCGAAGTCCATGGCGCCTTTCACCGTGTTGACCAGGTTGGGGATCAGGTCGTGGCGCCGTTTGAGCTGGACGTCGATCTGCTTCCAGGCGTTGGCGACCTGGTTCCTGAGACCGACGAGACCATTGTAGGCGGCGATGATCCAGAGCACGACCGCGGCGAGCACCGCCAGGAGGATCAGGAAGCCCATGGACGCCTCGTGCGGCTGAAGGTCAGGAGGGCACCAGGCCCGCGAGCGCCTGGCGGAACGCTTCGGTGATTGCGCCGATGTCGCCGTTGAGCCGGAGCACGGGGTGCTGCTCGTCGATCAGCAGCTCCACGCCCGGAGCGACGGGCACGCGCCGGCAGGACGCGACGGCGCCCGCCGCGCCCTCGACCGGCGCAAGCCAGCCCAGCACGGCGCGCCCGACCCGGCCACGAGCGGTGCCGGCGGTCTGAAGCAGGGCGAGCCGCTCGGGCGGCGGCAGCGCGGGACCGAGCACGCCGGCCACCCGGCGCTCGATGAGGTCCCCGGTGAGCCCGGCGAACTCCCGGGTCATCGACTCGAGCGTGGCGCCTTCCATTTGGCGCAGCTTGATGGCCAGCACCTGGAGGAGGTGCCGGTAGGAGTAGACCGCGGCCGTGCCCCGCCCGTCGGGTGGGCTCACGAGCCCGCGCGCCACGTAGAACCTGATGGTGCGCTCGGTGGGCCTGGCGCGCGCCGCGGCATTCACCGGCACCACGCCGGAGGCGTCGAGGATCCCCCCGGCGAGCGCGGCGAGGTCGCGCAGCCCCCAAGGGGCGAGTGCCCGATACTCGCGAAGGGTGGTGAGCGGGTCCGGCGGCGCCGCGGCGGTGAGCCCCGCCGTCATGCCGAACTGCCGCCCGCCCGCCGCGGTTCCGACCCCTGGAGGGCCTGGAGCACGGTTCGCCGCAGTACGTCGATCGTGAACGGCTTGAGCAGGAGTGTGCAGCGGCACAGCTCGGGCGGCCAGTGCGCCGTCTCGGGCGAGCAGTCGCCGGTCATGAGGATGACGCGGTCGGCCAGGCGCGGCCAGCGCCGGGTGAGGGCGAGGAACAGCGTATCGCCGGACATCTGCGGGAGGTGCAGATCGAGCAATACCAGGTCTACGTCGGTCTCGTCGAGCACCCCGTAGGCCAGGTGAGGATCGCCGGCGGTGACCACGTCGCAGCCCACGCTCCGGAGCACCCGCTCGAGCGCGCGCCGGACCGCCGGCTCGTCGTCGATGATCAGCACCCGGGGGCTCATGATGCGGCGGCCCGGCTCATCGGCTGGAGGTACCGGCCGGTGACCGCCGCCAGCGCCTCGTCGGTCGAGAGCGAGACGCGGAGCTCGCCCGCGGTCATCCCGAAGACCGTGCGCAGGTGGATCTGCAGCGTCTTGGACCGGCTGTAGCCAAGCTTGTTTGCCACATCCTCCACCGTGAATCCGGGATCGAGCAGCAGCCGGTGGGCGTAGAGCAGCCGGCTCAGCACCATCACCACGCGCGGCGAAGGCAGGCCGGCCTTGGTGAACAGCCGCTCGCAGGTGCGCCGCGTGAGCCGCGCCCGCCGCGCGAGCGCCGTGACCGTCGGGCCTTCGCCGGGCGCGTGGAGCATCTGCTCGAGCGCATGGAGGACCGACTCGGGCAGGTCCTGGAGCACCGGGGCGAGCGCCTGAATGACCTGCTGCGAGGCGCTCTGCTCGAGCTCGGCCAACAGGGCGGTGCGGAGCGCGACCGGCGCGTCCTCGAACCGGTGCACGACCACCCGGCGGATCCCGGCCCGGCCGAGCTCGAGCAGCACGCCCGCGGTGGACGGCGCCAGCTCGGTGTAGACCAGCAGCGGCAGCGAGGGGAAGAACTGCCGCAGGCGACCGATCCCGTGCGTCCGGGGGACCGGGGTGCCCAGGAGGGGATCGACCACGGCCATCTGCACCGGCTTGGCCCGGATCGCCTCCACCGCCTCCGGCCACGTGCCCACGACCTCCCAGACGAACCGGTCGGGATCGAGGGAGCGCAGGCGGAAAAGCCGCTCAGTGGGCACCGCAGCCAGGACGAGATGTCGCAAAATCGCCCCTATTTGTCGCAAAAAGGGCCTAAACGGGAGCGGAATCGTGCCCCAGATTGGCTCTACCCTCATCCCCAGACGCCAAATCCAAGGGAGTGGCCATGTCTCGCTCGACCAAGTGGATCCTGATCGCCTCGCTGACCATCGCCGGGATCACCTCCAGCGCCTGCACGCGCATGGATGCCACGGGCCCGTCAGACCAGACCGTGCCCGCGTTCGAGACCCAAGGGGCCAATAACTAGATCGCCTGAAGCGCAAACTCGCGGAGCCCGACCGCCACCTCGTCCAGCGCCGGAGACACCTGCTCGGGTGTGGGCGTGGCGAGCTCGGGCTCGCGGAGTTCCAGCGCAGCCAGGTTGTCCAGGGTCCGCTCGAAACGGAAGTACCAGGCGTTGAGCTCGTGCTCTTCCGCGTGCTTCAACCCCGTCTCCAGCAGGGTGCGCCCGCGTCCGGTCTGACCGAAGCGGGCCAGGCCGACTCCGGCCTTGAAGTAGAGATCGGCCAGCATGCTGGGCGGCATGCGGGTGCGGGCAGCGTCGGCCTCGGTGCGCCGCCGCTCGAACGCCATCCGATTACCCGCGGCCGATTCCATGTCCATGAGCTCGAGCAGCGCGTTGGTACGGACCAGGAAGCTCGTCTTGGATCGCAGCACGATCTCGAACGCGGTCCGCGCCGCCTCCCGGGCCCCCGTGTCGAGCAAGGCGATCCCGAGGTCACCGAGTACCCGGGTCTGCTGGAGCACGTCGTCGGTCAGCAGAAAAGCGCGGTAGATCGCCTGCACGGCCTCCACGCTCCTGCCCTCGTTGGCCAGGACCGAGCCGAGATCGGAGCACGCCATCGCCTCGACTTCGCGCAGCCCGTCCCGCCGCGCCGCGGTGGCGACCTCCTCGGCCGTCTTGCGGGCCAGCGGCAGGTTGCCCTGGCCCCTGTGCACCGCTCCGCGACCCAGCCTCGCCCGCAGGCTGAGCACCCGGTCGCCGGTCCGCTCCGCCGCCGCCTCCGCCGCGAGGTAGCAGTTGGTCGCGACCATCCACCTGGCCAGCAGACGATTGAGCCGGCCGGCGAACAGCGCCGAGGTAGCGAAATCGCCGTCGGGCACCTCGGGCCCGTGCGTGCGCACCGCCAGCGCCAGGATCTCGAGGGCCTCTTCCAGGCGGCCTTCGTGCTCGAGGAAATACGCGTAGGCGGTGAGGCTCAAGCGCAGCCCGGCGCGGGGCTGCGCCGTGACGGTGATGGCCTCGGCAATACCGTGCAGATGAGCGCTTTCGGGGGAGTCCGTGGGCAGGTCACGCAGGTGGCGGCGCACTGCCTCATGCTGCCAGAGCAACCCTTCCTCCGCCCGCAAATCGCCTGAGTGGGTGAGCGTCCGCTCCACGAGCCTGGAGACCAGGTAGGCGCCGAGCGCCAGCCGGGCGGAGAGCTCGCGCTGGCGCAGGTGCTCCGTCCTGGCCCGCTCCAGGAAGGGCGCCTGGCTCAGGAAGTCGTCGGACGGCTGGGCCTCACCGAAGAGGTGCTGCGGCGTGAACAGGGCGCGTCCTTCCGTCAAGAGTCGGATGGTTCAGCCTAGTATCGCGCGCGGAATGCCGGGAGGCAAGGGCACGCAATTTGGAGCATCCGACGGCGCAAAAGGGGTGCCTGCCGCCGCCCCGGCGCGCCGTACTCTTGCCCCATGCAACGCGGCACCACCCTGCTCGAGCTCACCCTCTCGCTCGCCATCATCGGGCTGCTGCTTGGCATTGCACTCCCGCAACTCCGCGGCCTGACCGACAGCATCGCGGTCGACCGTGCCGCCCACGAGATCATCGCCGCGCATCGCCGCGCGCGCATGGTGGCCGTGCTCCGGAGTCAGGTCATCGAGCTCACGGTCGATTCCGCCGATCTCGCCATTCGTGCTCGCGGCAGCGCCGTCGATCTCTGGCGTGCACCGGGTCCCGCCGCCAGCCGCGTGGCACTCGCCGGGCCGCAGAGACGCATCACCTTCTCGCCGGTGGGGATGAGCATGGGATTGAGCAACGCCTCGTTCCGTCTGAGTCGGGGCGCCTCGGTTCGCACGGTGGTGGTCTCCCGACTCGGCCGCGTGCGCATCGTGCCGTGAGCGCCCCGGCGCGCGGCCCCTCGGCTGGTTCGGAGGCTGACGGCACCTCCGATGAGGGGTCGCGTGCTCACGCACCGACGGAACGCTCAAATGGCGCCGAGCCCGTACTTCCGCACCTTGTGCAGCAAGGTGGATCGGGAGATGCCAAGCAGCAGCGCCGCGCGTCGCTTGTTGCCGCCGGTATGCTGCAGCGTCAGGGCGATGTGGCGTCGCTCGGCCGCCTCCAGGGAGTCGGGCGCCGCCGTCTCCGTCGGCACCAGTGCCTCGCGCAGCCGCGCCGTGTCCAGGTCGGGCAGGCCAAGGTCGAGCACCAGCGCGTCGAAGCCGGGCGCGGCCAACGCAGTCGCCGCCGCCCCCGCATCGGGAGCCGCGACGGCGTGATGCCCCGCGCCGCGCAGCGTCGCCAACAGCGCGTCCCGCCGGTCCGGGTCGCGCTCGAGCACGAGCAGGTGCATCGGATCCATGGCTCCAACCTACTGCCGAGTTCCCGCCGGAGACAGACGGACCTATCTTGTGCCCAATCCAGCCGCCGAGTCAGCCATGTCGGGGCCGCCCGATCTCAAGCAGCTCGCCGTGGGAAGCCGCGTGCAGGACCCGCTGCTCGTGCTCGAGGTCGAGCAGCGCGATTCCGGCCGCGGCGCCTTCACCACCCTCGTGCTCGGCAATTGCTACGGGCAGATCCCGAGCGCTCCCTTCTGGCCCGAAGATCAAGTGCGTATCGCCGGCATAGCCCGGGGAGACGTGGCCCAGGTCATCGGCGAAGTGGGCCAGTACAACGGCAAGCGCCAGCTCAAGATCAGCTCGATCCGCATCCTCCCGCGGGGCGCCATTGACTGGCGTCAGCTCGTCCGCTCCGTCCGTGAGGTCGCACCCTACTGGGACCTGCTCGACCGCTGGCGCGGCGAGCTCCGGCGTCCGCGGCTCCGCCGCACGCTGGAGCTGTTCTATGCCGACGACGAGTTCCGCCGGCGCTACCAGGAGTGTCCCGCGAGCACCGTCGGGCACCACGCCGAGCTCGGCGGGCTGCTCCGGCACACCTGCGAAGTCGCGGCTATCGGGCGGGCCATTGCCAAGGCCTGCCACGCCGACTCGGAGCTGGTGCTGGCCGGCGCGCTGCTGCACGATATCGGCAAGCTCGAGGCATATCGGTGGGAAGGCGTTTTCGAGAACACCGAGTGCGGCGCGCTGCTTGGGCACGTGACGCTCGGTCTTCTCATGCTCGACCGGCGCGTGGCGCGCGAAGACCCGGCGCCATGCACCGACCGCGAGCTCACGGTGCTGCACCACCTCATCGCCTCCCATCACGGCAAGCCGGAGTTCGGCGCCGCCATTCCCCCGATGACGCTCGAGGCCGAAGTGCTCCACTACGCCGACAACGCGAGCGCCAAGACCGCCGGCATGGCCGACGCGCTCGGCGACCCGGCCAACTTCACGGGCGATGCCCTGGTGAGCGCCAAGCTCTGGCAGCTCGACCGGCGCCGGGCCTACCGGGGTGTGAGCGACTGGGGTCTGCCGCCGAACGACGGCAATGAGATAGGATAGAAAACGGAACGGCCGCCCAGTCGTGGCTAGGCGGCCGTCCCACGTGTGGACTATGCCGGGGTCGGGGCATTGCTGCCGCCGTTCTTCTCCCACCTGCCACCGGTTGGCTGGTTCGCCGCTCGGGAGGGCGTGGTGAGGCCTCGGTTTTGATCCCCAAGCTGGATGGCCATCCTGCCTGGTTCGTCCATTCGAGCGCTGCGAGTCGGATCGGGTCGCGGACCGACCGTTCGCACTGCACTCCGAGGCGCCAGATCGGAGTGGATGAAGCACGCGACTGGCTTCACCTGCCCGAGCCGGGGTGATCACCAGGATCGACGAGAGCCTGAGCCCTTGGTTGCGTCGGCCCTCTCCCCTGATATCCCGCTCGAGCCCGCCCTGCCGGCCGTTACTGAAGCTCGGGGCCCCAGCACGCATCCAACGGAGCGCGTAGAATGAAAATAGGCACCCGCGATAATCTCGCAAGTGCCTGACTTTATTCGGGTTACGCCACTTCTATCGACCAGCGGTGTGGATAGCTAACCCGTGCTCGGCCCGCAGCCTACCCCGTCCGTCCACACAATGTGGAGATGTGAATCCACACTCCCACACGTGGTCCTGACGCTCCGTCAGGGCTCCAGCCCGACCTCAACGTAGCGGTACACCGGTTCCGCCTCGAGCGAGGCGAACAGACACCCTGCCGAGCTGGCCGCAAACCACCCCGCCACCAGCGGACAGGGCACGTCGAGCCGCTGGATGATCGGCCCCAGCCAGCGCCGAAGGTGGCGGAGCTCCGGAGCGCGCCGGCCGAGCAGGGCGAGCAGCGCGCCGGCGCCCGAGGTCGCCCGGAGGAAGTGAGCCAGGGCGTGCGCGCGGTGGGTGAACTCGACCGCCTTGACCCCGGGCTCGTCAAACAGCACCGCACCCTCGAACACATCCATGGGCGGCGCGTCGAGCCGGGGTCCGAGATACACGAACCTCCGGCCGTCGGGCCCCTTACGCTCGACCACCGCGGCCGCCGTCTCGCTGGTGAGCCGGGCGGCGTGCAGCTGATCGTCGTCGAGCAGGATCCCCACCGCGCCGGTCCACTCGAGCGCCGCGAGCGCGGTCTCGAGCGGACAGCCAAGCGCGTCGTCGAACGCAAGGAGCCGCGGCGCTTCACCGGCCCGGAGCACGAAGTGGGACAGCCCCTCGGCGCGATCGGTAAACGTGCGTACCACGAGCGACTGAGGTGACGTCATGGCGCTAAATGTAAGGTGAAGGTGGCCGCGGCGTCAGCGGGCGCCCGTTGGCTCCAGTGGGCGGCGGCGGCTACCTTTCCTGTGAAGCTCCCCGGAGACCAGCATGCAGGTCGAATGGACGACCTACAGTTCGCCCATCGGCGCACTCACAGTAGTGGAATGTGAGACAGGGCCGCTGGTAGTGGAGTTTCCGCACCGGACCCCCGACGTGAAGTGGGCCGTGCGGCTCCGCTCGGCGATTCCGGAGCTTCACATCGGCCAGGGGCCATGCCGCATCACCGCCGCGTGGCTGGACGAGTACTTCGCCGGGTCTCCCCGGGCTTTCCCATTTCCCGAGCACCTGCGTCACTGGTTCGAGCTCTCGCCGGCGCAGGTGGCGGTGTTCAAGACCCTGCGGAAGATCCCGCTGGGCGAGACCCGTTCGTACGATGACATCGCCCGCGCCACCCGTCTGCACCCGCGGCAGATCGGCTGGCTGGTGGCCGCCAATCACCTCGCCATCCTCATTCCGTGTCACCGCGTGGTCGGAAAGGACGGCTCGCTGGTCGGCTACGGCGGCGGCCTGGCACGCAAACGCTGGCTGCTCGATCATGAATTGCGGACGGCAGGAGTCGTGTTGAGATAGACGGGCGGGCGGGATGATGCAGGCGTGGATTGGGCTGTCAAGAACCGGCGGTATTCACCACCGTTGAAGTATGATGGCGTTCGAGCGCTTCGACGCGGGCCGCGCACCAGTCGGTGCTGGCGGTTTCCTCGCGAACGGATCGATGGCCTCGAAGCGAGTTGTATGGGGTGACTTCGCAGGTGCGCAAGGCGGTGCTCTCGATGCCGACCAACCTCGCCGAAGGTGCGGCGAAGCCGGGCGAACGGGAATTCGAACGCTTTCTCCATATGTCCCTTGGGTCGCGCTCCGAGCTCGCCTAGCTCCTCCGATTCAGCCACGATCGAGGACTGCTGTCCGACGACGATTGGCAATCGCTCGACTCGCAGCGCGATCTCGCCGTCCGTCTTGTCTACGGTTTGTTCCGGAAGCTCCGCCCACGCGCCGCACCGATGAACCGCTCTGTCCGCCTGTCCGCCTGTCCGCCTGTCCGCCTGTCCGCCCGCCATATTGACAAATCCCATTCCCCGCATGACCTTAGACCATGCTCCGCGAAGTGAACCCCTTGCACGATTGAGTCGTCGCCGGCCGGCCGGGAGTTGAATCCGGGCGGCTTTTTCTTTGGGGCAGTGTCACCCGGCCACGAAGGCCGGGGTTTCCCCGGGGCCTGCGGGCTCCCTATCAAGAGGTTGCAACAATGGCGAAGGGCACGGTCAAGTGGTTCAATGACGCAAAGGGGTTCGGTTTCATCGCGCAGGACGGCGGCAAGGACGTCTTCGTTCACCACACCGCTATCGTCGCCGAGGGGTTCCGCTCCCTCTCCGAGGGAGACAACGTGGAATTCGAGGTAGTCGAAGGCCCCAAGGGTCTACAGGCCTCCAACGTCCGCAAGGTCTGACGACCCGGCGCACGGCGTCTTTCCCGTTCCAGACGTCCAGTCCCACCCGAGCCCCTCGCCCCACCGGCGGGGGGCTCGGGTTACGTCACCCCGAGGGCTCCGCCTCATGACACCTCGCACCCACGCGCTCGCCGTCGTCGTTGCCCTCGGCCTCGTCCCCGCCGCGGTTCGTGCGGAGAGCGCGCCCGGCGTGGAGGCCGATACGGCGGCGCTCGAGTTCCACGGTTTCCGGGCGGGTGCGTCGGTCGCCGAGCTGCAGAGGCTGGTGCGGGAGCGCCCCCGTGGCGCGCTCCGCTGCAAGCAGGCTCAAGCCGATGCCCGCGTGAGCGAGTGCCGCGGCACGCTCGACGACCCTGCGCTCGGCGGTCGGGTGGATCTCTGGGTCTCGTGCGTGAACGGCGTCGCCAGCGTCATCACCATCTCCGCGGCGGTAGAGGCCGATCGGCTGGACCGCTGGCGTGACGCGGTGGAGCGGCGCTATGGCCGAGTGGACGCCTCGGTGCAGGGTACGCAGTGGATGATGCAGTGGGTGCGACGCGGCCGCATGCTGCGCCTCACCTGGCGTACGGAGCGCGGCGGCCGGATGGCCTCGGTGAGCCTGGTGGACGGGCGCGTCCTCGACGACTGGGGGCGCACCCGCTCCTGAGTACGTAATTTGCACTTTTCCCGCCTCGGGACACCCGTCCCCCCTTGATAGCCGGTCCCAAATCATTCCGCCAGCAACTCTTACGGGACGACCCCCGAGAGCGGGAGCCGGGCTTGGCATTGTTCGAACGACTGAGGCTTATTGCGCCGCGCCCTGCCGCGCTGCTCGCGCTCGCGGGGTTCATCTCCGGCTGCGGGGCGGCCGACAGCGGTCCGATTCGCATCGGCGTCGCCGGGTCCTTCAGTGATCCGATCGGCCTGCCGATGAAGCTCGCCGCCGAGCTGGCCGCTGAGGAGATCAACGCCGGCGGCGGCATCGGTGGCCGTCCGCTCGAGCTGGTCATGCGCGACGATTACGCCGACCCCGATTCCGCCGTCTTTGTCGCGAGCGATCTCTACACCTCCGGCGTGTCCGCGGTGGTGGGCCATCTGTTCTCGGGCATGACGCTCGCGGCCGCGCCCGTGTACAACGGCGGCGAGGACCCGGTGGTCGCCATCAGCCCATCGTCGTCCTCTCCCGACGTCACTGCCGCGGGCGACTACACCTTCCGCGTGTGCCCCAGCGATCAGGCACACGGCACCGTGCTGGCCCATTGGGTGCGCGATCACCTCGGCCTGACGCACGGCGCGGTGCTCTACCTCAATGACGAGTACGGCCGCGGGATCAGGCAGACGTTCGTCGCCGAGTACACCCGCCTCGGTGGCGCGCTCGAAGCGGTGGACCCCTACCTCGGCGATCGGCCCGACGTCGGGCCGTACCTCGACCGGCTCGCGCGCGGGAAGCCGCCCGAGTTCATCGTCGTGGCGGGCAACCGGGGCGAGGCCGAAGAGGTGCTGCGGCAGGCGCGGAAGCGCGGCCTCAGGATGCCGGTGCTCGGCGGCGACGGCCTCGAAGGCATTCAGGAGGCGGGGGAGCTCGCCGAGGGCGTGTACCTCAGCTCACCCTACTTCCCCGACATCCCGAGCGCCGCCAACCGGCGCTTCGTCCAGGCGTTCCGGCGAAAGTACCCGAGCGCCGGACTGCCGAACCAGCCGGCGGCCGCGACCTACGACGCGATCTTCCTGCTGCGCGACGTGATCGCGCGGGTAGGCTCCAGCCGCGGGGCGGTGCGGCGCGAGCTGGCAGGCGTTGGCTCCGTCACGCCGCCGTTCGAGGGGGTCACGGGCACCGTCGCGTTCGACGCCAACGGGGACGTACCCAACCAGAACGTCTACATGGGGCTGGTGCGCGGCGGCAGCGTCGAGGTCGTCAACGGAACGGACGACTCCCGAGGGACGCGGTGAACCCGTTGCGCAGCCTGCGCCATCGTGTCATCGCGGGGATGGTGCTCCTGCTCGCGCTGGTCTTCACGATCGCGGTGCTCGGCGTGAACTCGATTCGCTCGCTCGACCGGTCCGTCACCCAGGATCTCTCGCTGCTGCTCGAGAGTACCGACCTCGGGAACGGGCTGGTGACCTCCGTCGCGGCCGAGATCCGCGCGGCGGAGCAGTACCTGGTGCGCTCCGATCCGCAGCTGCGCGCGGCCACGGTCGAGGAAGGTGACTCGGCCTACGCGTTCCAGCGGCGGTACCGCGGACTCATGTCGCTCACCACCGCCGACCGCTACATCGTCAACAAGATCGCGGCCAATCAGGCGCAGATCGAAGTGGCGTACGGCATGGCGCACGCCCTGGCTGACCTCGGCCGCCTCGAGGAGGCGCGCCGCATGGCCGACCGGGCCCGCGCGCCGTCCGATACGCTGCTCGGCGACGTCCGCGCCCTCGGTCTGGCGCAGACCACGCGCTCCATGGCGCGTGCGACGGACCTCCGGCGCGAGGCGGCGAGCCGCCGAAACGCGCTCTGGGTGCTCTTCCTCGCGTCGCTGCTGCTTGGCGCGCTCACGTCGTACTGGACCGTGCGCTCGGTGGACCGGCCGCTGGGTCAGCTCATCGGCGCGGCCGAGCGCTTTGGCGGGGGCGATCTGCGTCCGGTGCAGCTTGGCGGGGCGATGCCCGCGGAGATCGAGCGGCTGGCTCGGGCCATGGACGACATGGGCTCGCGGCTCCGGGGCGTCGTGCAGTCCGTCGTCGGCGAGGCCGGGCAGATCGGCAACAGCGCGAGCGATTTCTCCGCCATGAGCGAGGAGCTCGCTGCGAGCAGCGGCGAGATCTCGACCGCGATGGTCCGGATCGCCGCCAGCGCGGAGCAGCAGGTGACGGGCATGGAGAAGGCGGACGCGCTGCTCGGGAGCCTGAGGGAGATCGCCGATGCCAACGCCCAGGCGGCCGCGCGCGTAGCGGAGCTGGGCGACCGGATCCAGGAGCTCGCGGCGCATCACCGCGCGCAGGTCGATGCCGCCGGCCGCTCCTTGCTCGACGTGCGCGAGGTCGTGCGCACCTCCGCCGGCCAGGTCCAGGAGCTGGCGCGGTTCTCCGAGCCGATCACCGCGTTCATCGATCTGATCAAGCAGATCTCATCGCAGACCAACCTGCTCGCGCTCAACGCCGCCATCGAGGCGGCGCGTGCCGGCGAGCACGGGCGCGGATTCGCGGTCGTGGCCGAGGAGGTGCGGCGGCTGGCGGACTCGAGCGCGACCGCAGCCGAAGATGTCGCCAAGACCGTAGGCTTCATTCGCACTCAGGTGAAGCAGGTGGCCGGGACGATGGAGGTGGGCTCCGTGCGGGTGCAGGGGATCGAGGGGGTGACGGTGGCCACCGCACGTGCGCTGGAGGAGATCTCGCGTGCGGTGCAGGAGGTCCACGATGCCGCCGACGCGGTGGCGCGTGAGGTCGCCGCCAATCAGGCGATCGTGGAGCAGCTCGGCCTGCGAACCCGCGAGGTGGGGCAGAGCGCCGCCGAGCACGCCTCGGCGAGCGAGGAGGTGACGGCGGCCGCCGAGGAGCAGACCGCCAGCACGGAACAGATGGCCGCGGCGGCCGGCGACCTGCTGCAGGGCGCCACCCGGCTCACCACGGTGATGCAGGAGTTCAAGATCTAGCGGCGCTTGGCTCCCTTGGCCGCCTTCTTCACCTTCTTGACGGATTTCACTGCCTTGACCGTCCGGCCCTTCGCCCGCGCCCGAGCCTTCTGCGCGCGCTCGCGGTCGGCGGCCTTGTCCGCGCGCCGCTGTTCGGCGGCGTACACCTCGGCCAGTAGCCGGTCGCCCTCTTCCTGGCCCAGTAGCCCCCGCCGCGTCGCATAGCGGACCAGCTCGTCCGCGTCCTGGACGTTGAACTCAGTCAGCCGGGCCGCGGCCCGGATGACGTTGCCCAAGGCGTCGGCCACGGGGCTGCGCAGCACGTTGGCGATGCCAGGCAGGGCCTCGAGCAGCGTCGAGATCTGGGACCCGCCGAGTTCCGACACCACGGCTCCTCCTTCAGCGAATGCCTGAATTTTCGCACCGAGGAGGCCGCAGCGCTAGTAGTAGTTAAAATAACTACTAACTAAGTTGTTGCACTATTTGACAGTCAGCCGCCCACGCATGTCGTAAGCTCTGTGTGGCAGGCAATAGAACTCGTAGGATCCGGCCGGGATCGGGGGCAGCACGATCCGATACTGGGCGCCGGCAGCCGTGAGCAGAGGACTGCTCAACTCCGCCGAGCGGTTCGGCATGGCACCATCCAGCGCGGCCCGGACGTCGGGACTGAGCCCGCCGGCCTCGAATACCACGCTGTGTGGAGAGCCGCTTGCGACCCGGAACACCAGGACATCCCCCGGGCGGGCGGTCACCTCCGCGGGCTCGAACCGGTAGTTGTCCTCCTCATCGCCGGTGAGGCGGACCACGTGCGACTGCTGCGCGGACGCGGACGCACCGACCCAGACGACCAGGGCCGTGGCGGGAGCGAGGATGCGAAGGACACTGTGCATGCGCATGGAGAGTTAAACCTTTGCGTGCCGGAGCGGCTCTCCGTAAATTGAAAGGTGTGGCGGGAAGCTACTTACGGCACCGGAACCCCGCCGGAAGGGCCGACTGTGGGACGTCGGGGCATCAAAGAGTACCGCGCGCCTGAAGCGTTGATCCTGATCGGGGCGGACCGGGACCACAAGCCGCTCGTCTGCCCTTCTTGCAGCTCCGCCGAGGTTGAGCGCACCCCCATCCGCTCCTCTTCGGAGGATGCTCAAGGCGGCCGGGTCACTCTCCACTGCGCCGCCTGCGGTCGCACCGCAGCTTACATTCCGCGAACCCTGAACCGATCCTCGATGCCCGAGGCACCCCGGCACCACCTCTAGCCGGCGGTCACCTCGGCTGCGTGAAGATTCGTCCCCATCGCACGGCGGTGAGGAACGGCAACGTCTTCCAACTGTTCGGGTCGTAGCTGAAATAGACGATCAGGGGCCGCCCCCGCACGTTCTGACGGGGCAGGAACCCCCAATAGCGGCCGTCGTAGGAGCTGTCTCGGTTGTCACCCATCATGAAGAACGAGTCGGCGGGGACGACGATCGGCCCCCAGTCCTGCAGATCGGGCTGATAGGCCGCGGTATCGCGCTGGACCACGTGGGGCAGTTGCCACTCGCGCATCTTGGCCCGCTGAATCGGATCCTCGGACCGGTGCGGATCGCCGTGGACGGCGTATGGCTCGTCCACCCGGTGGCCGTTGCGGTAGAGTTGCCCCTCTTCCATCGCCAGCGTGTCGCCGGGCATCCCGATCAGCCGCTTTACCACCTTCAGTCCTTCCTCCTCCACCGAATCGAACACCAGGATGTCGTTGCGCTCGGGCTCGCGCACCGCCGGCAGGTGGGCGTGGACGACAGGGACCTCGGCGCCATACAACGCCTTGTTCACGAACAGGAAGTCGCCTACCAGCAGCGTGTTTTCCATGCTTCCGGACGGGATCCGGAACGCCTCCACCAGAAAGGTGCGCAGGAGGAACCAGACCACCAGCGCCACCACGATGGACTTGGTCCACTCCCACAGCCAGATCAGCGCAGACCGGGACCGGTCGGCGGAGCCGCCCTGACCGGGCGGGCTGGCCTTCGGCGTCATCGATGAGGGACCGGAGGAAGTGTTGGTGCTGCGGGCGGTCATTCAGGGTCCAGAGAGAGGGACTATCAAGTATAACCGCCGACCGCGGCGAGCACCTGCTTCGGATGCTCTGCCGCGTTGCCCACGCGCCCCCAGTGACGGCGCACCCAGCCATCGGGGCCGATCCACAGGGTCGAGCGGATCACCCCGGTGACCTTCTTCCCGTACATCATCTTCTCGCCGTAGGCGCCGTAGGCCTTCATCACGGAGCGGTCGGCATCGGTCAGGAGCGCGAAGGGGAGCTGGTACCGGGCCGCGAACCGCTGGTGCGACTCGGCGTCGTCGGCCGACACGCCGAGCACGACTGCGCCGAGGTCGCGGAGATCGTCCCAGGCGTCCCGGAAGCCGCAGGCCTCCTTGGTGCACCCGGGGGTGTCGTCCTTGGGGTAGAAGTAGAGAATGACGTGCCGCCCCGCGAAATCGTCGAGCGAAACGGGGCGGCCATCGGCATCGGGAAGTGTGAAGGCCGGCGCGCGGTCGCCTGGCTCGAGCACTAGCTCTCCTTGGGCCGGACGGGCGCGCGCTCCACCACCTTGGGGGCCACCGGCGCGCCTTCGCCCAGCCGCTCCTGTCCACCGACCACCACCTGCTCTTTCGCCTCGACGCCGCTCCGGGCCTCGACGAATCCGGGAGTCCGCACGCCGAGGTCCACCTGCCGCCGAGTAGCCTTGCCCTGGGCCACGATCCACACGAAGGTGGAGCCCTGCAACGCGGTCACCGCGTCCTCGGGAATGACGACGGCGTTGGGCCGCACCGCCGTGGCCAGGCGCGCCTCGATGAACATCCCGGCCTGCAGCGACCGGTCGCGGTTGGGAACCACAGCCTTGACGGTGATCGTGCGTCCGGGAAGCTGCACCACCGGGTCGACGAAGTCCACCTTCCCCGCGAACTCGCGTCCCGGGAGCGCCGCCACCCGGAAGGTCACCTGCTGGCCGGTGCGGAGCTCGTCGGCGTAGCGCTCGGGCACCTGGAACGAGGCGCGCTGCGGCGACACGGTCTGCAGCGACACCAGCTGGGTGCTGGTGGTGACGTAGTCGCCCAGGCTCACGAACCGCTCGCCCACCGCGCCGGCGAACGGCGCCCGCACGACGGTGCGCTCGAGCCGCACCTTGAGGAGCTGGAGCTCCGCCTCGTCGCTCCGGGCCGTGGCCTCGGCCCGCTCGAGCTCGGCCTGGGAGGACGCTTTCTGCGCCAGCAGATCGCGGGTGCGCGCGAGTGACTGCCGGGCGAGGTCACGATCGGCCTCGGCGCGAGCCACCTGCGCCCTGAGCTCGGCATCGTCGACCTTGAAGAGCGGCGTGCCGCGCCCCACGAGCGCACCCTCCCGCACCAGGATGGCGGCGACCCGGCCCTCGATCTCGGGCCGGAGCTCGATCGATTGCATCGCCTCGATCTCGCCGGTGGCAAGAATCGCGTCCACCACGGTATCGCTGCGCGCGACCGCAACCTCGACCGGCATCGGCGGGGGCGCGTCACCCTGCGGCCCCGCGGGCCGGGGCGACGATTCGGCCTTGCTGCACGCGGCGAGCGCCAGCACCAGACCGGCGCGGAGAAGCGGGGAGAGCGCCATCGCGTTCACGGGACGTTCCTGTCGGTGAAGAGTCGGCGGCCCAGAATCGCCTCCAGACCGGCAAGGGCCAGCCGGGCGGCGTAGCGGGCCTGGACCAGATCGGCTTCGGACTGCGTGAGCCGGAGCTGGGCATCGAGCACGTCGAGAATGGTGGTGGCGCCCGCCCGATAGCGCGATTCCTGGACGCGATAGTTCTCCCGCGCCACGACCACGCCGGTCTGCGACAGCGCCGTGGTGGCCTGTGCGGTCCGGTAGGCCTCCCACGCCTGGGTCACGTCGCGCCGGGCGGCGCGCTCCAGGTCCTGGCGGATGGCGTGCGCAACGTCGCGGTTGACCCGCGCCTGGGACACCGCCAGCTCGCGCTGCCCGTTGTCCCAGAGCGGGAACGTGATGCTGAGCGCGACCGACGACACGTTCCGGGCACTCGGGAAGAAGCTGTCGTCGAACCGAAGATGGGTCCCGAGCAGCGAGACCTGCGGCAGGTACTGCCCCCGCTCGGCCTTCAGGCGCGCCGACGCCGCCGACTCCGCCGCGCGGGCGGCCTCGTACTGCGGGCCCTGGGAGACCGCCGCCCGGACCGCCTCCTCCAGCCCGATGGGCAGGTCGGGCGCCGGCATCGTATCCACGGGCGCGGCATCGACCGGGCCGGGCTCCCCGACGCGGCGGCCGAGCTGAAGCCTGGAGACCCGGAGCGCCGCATCTCGCCGGAGCTGGTCGGTCCGTGCCTGGGTGAGCTCGAGCACCAGCTGCAGGGAATCGCTCTGCACCGCGGCTCCCGACACGACACGCGCGCGGGCGATCGCCAGGCCCTCCTCGGCCCGGTGAACCCGGTCATCGGCGACTCTCGAGAGCTCCTGGTTCTGCAGCACGTCGTAGTAGTCCGATTCCACCAGCAGCGCCGTGCGGAACCGCTGGTCGACCTGACTCGCTTCGGCGCTCTCGAGCTCCGCCTTGGTGCGGCCCAGGTCCGCGAACTTGCGGGCGTCGAACAGATCGTAGCGCGCCTGGATCGTGGCGTTGACCGCGTCGCTCTGGTTGCGCCCGGTGCCGATGTTGAAGAACTCGGTCGAGTAGCGGGTCGCGTCGACGGACATGCCGAGCGACGGCAGCACGAACGTGGCCAGCGCGGCGCGCCGGCCCCACTCCGCGTCGTCCACGCGCCCGAGCGCGCGCACGTACTCGGGGTCGAGGCGGGTGGCCCGCGCGATCGCCTGGTCGAGCGTCACGCGCGGCATCGTCGCCGGAGGCACGCCGGCGGCGGCGGCCTGCACCACGAGGAGGAGTTTGGCGATCACTCCGCCTCCAGTGCCGGCACCGTGGTGCGGCCCGCGTGGGCCCGGCCCGCCGCGCGCTCGCGCAGCCCGTCGAAGATCACGTACACTGCGGGGACGACGTACAGCGTGAGCAGCGTCGAGAACAGCACGCCGCCCACGATGGCGTAGCCCAGCGGCCGGCGGCTGATCGACCCGGCGCCCAGCCCGAACGCGATCGGCACCGCGCCCATGATCGTGGCGACCGAGGTCATGAGGATCGGCCGGAGCCGGATGCGTCCCGCCTCCAGCGCCGCCTCGACGGTCGAGAGGCCGCGCTCGCGGAGCTGATTGACGTATTCCACCAGAAGAATCGAGTTCTTGGTCACGAGACCGATGAGCAGGATCATCCCGATCTGGCTGTACAGATTGAGCGTGGACCCCGCGATCTTGAGGGTGAACAGCGCCCCGGTGACGGCGAGTGGCACCGCGAGGAGCACGGTGAACGGGTGCACCAGCGATTCGAACTGGCTTGCCAGCACCATGAAGACCACCAACAGCGCCAGCAGGAAGGCGAAGTAGAGCGAGGAGCCGCTCTCCTCGAGCTCGCGCGACTCGCCGGCCAGCGCCGTGCTGCTCCCCTTGGGCAGGACCTCGCTCGCGATGTGGTTGAGCGAGTCGAGCGCTTCGCCGAGCGTGAACCCCGGCGCCAGCCCCGCCGTGATCGTGGCCGAGCGAACCCGATTGAAGTGGTTGAGCTCGCGCGGCCCGACACCCTCCTTCACGCTCGCCAGCGCCTCCAGCTTGACCAGCTCGCCGGCCCGCCCGCGCACGTACAGGCCGGTCATATCACTGGGCGTAGCGCGCGCATGCGGGTCGAGCTGGACGATCACGTCGTACTGCTTGTTGTTCCGGGTGAACGTGCTGGTCCGGTTGCCCCCCAGCAGTACCTGGAGCGTCGTCGCGACGTCGCCGACCGGGACGCCCAGATCCTCGGCCCGGTCGCGGTCGAAGTTGACCGTCAGCTCGGGCTTGTTCACGCGCAGGTCGCTGTCGACGTTGACCAGACCCTTGAGGCCGCGCGCGCGGGCGAGCAGGGTGTCGTTCCCCTTCACCAGCAGGGTGAAGTCCGGATTCTGGATCACGAACTGCACCGGGTTGCCGAACCCGAACGCCGGCGGGTTGTTGGCAAAGGCGAACACCCCGGGAATCGCGAAATACCCCGCCTGCACCCCGCCGATGATGTCCTGGATCGAGCGCGTGCGGTGCTCGAAGTCCACCAGGTTGGTGAAGATCATCCCCCGGCTCACGCCGTCGCCGATGTTGACGACGCTGAAATAGCTCTCCACATCCTTGGTCTTGTCGAGCACCGCCTCGGCCTGCCGCTGGTAGCCGTCGGTATACCCCAGCGACGATCCTTCCGGCGCGATGATGATCGAGAAGAACCAGCCCTTGTCCTCCGCCGGGACGAACTCGCGCTTGAGCGAACGGAACACCACCACGGCACCGATAGTGAGCAGGACCATCCCCGCTACCACCGCATAGCGATATCGGAGCGCGCCTCGGAGCGTGAGCGCGTAGCCCGCGGCCAGCGCGTTGAACCCGTGCTCGAGCACGCGGTACACCGCCCCGTGCCGCGGCGGCACGCGCAGGATCCGGGCGCAGAGCATCGGCGTCAGGGTGAGCGCCACGAAGCCGGAGATCACCACCGAGCCCGCCACCGCGATGCCGAACTCGTTGAATAGCCGGCCGGTCGAGCCCTTGAGGAAGGCGAGCGGCGTGAACACCGCGACCAGCGCGATCGTGGTGGCGATGACCGCGAACCCGATCTCCCGGGTGCCGTTGACGGCCGCGGCCTCCGGGCTCTCGCCCAGCTCCTCCTGGTGGCGATACGCGTTCTCCAGCACGATGATCGCGTCGTCCACCACGATGCCGATGGCCAGGGTGAGCGCGAGCAGGGTGAAGTTGTTGATCGAGAACCCAAGGAAGTACATCACCGCGAACGTCGCCACGATGGACGTGGGGATCGCGAGCCCGGGAATGATCGTGGCCCGGAAGTTCCTGAGGAACAGGAAAATGATGATGACCACCAGCCCGGCGGCGATGATCAGCGTCTCCTGGGCCTCGCTGATGGACCGCTGGACGAAGATCGACTCGTCGAACGCCACGCTCAGCTTGACGCCCGGCGGCAGCGACTCCTGAATCCTCGGCAGCTCGCCGCGGATGGCCTCCGCCACCTGGATGATGTTCGACTTCGACTGGCGGATCACGCCGATGGCCACCGACGGCGTGCCGTTGAACCTGAGCGCGCTGCGCTCGTCCTCGGGGCCGAGCTCCACGTGGCCCAGATCGCTGAGCTTGACCAGCACGCCGCTGTCGCTGGACACGACGAGGTCGGAGAACTCCTGGGGCGTCTTGAGCTCGCCCAGGGAGCGCACGGTGAACTCGCGCCGCTCCGACTCGATCCGGCCCGCGGGTACTTCGACATTCCGGCTCCGGATCGCCTGCTGCACGTCCTGCACGGTGAGTCCGCGCGCGGCAAGCTCCGACGCCGACAGCCACACCCGCATCGAGAAGCGGCGCTCGCCGAAGATGCGAGCCTGGCCCACGCCCGGGAGCGTCTGCAGCCGGCTCTTCACCAGCCGGTCGCCGATGTCGGAGAGCTGGAGCAGGTCGTAGTTGGCGCCCGAGAGCGCGAGCCAGAAGAACGGCTGGGCGTCGGCCTCCTGCTTGGCCACCACCGGCTCGCGCACGTCCTCCGGCAGCCGGCCGCGAACGCGGGCCACTTTGTCACGCACGTCCTGGGCGGCCGCCTCGACCGGCCGCTCGAGGTTGAACTCGAGGGTGATGTTGCTGAAGCCCTCGGCGCTCGAGCTGGTCAGGGTGCGGAGGCCCTCGACCGTACTCAGCTCCTCTTCCAGGATATCGGTGACCGCCGACTCGACCACCTGGGGATTGGCCCCGGGGAGCTCGGTGCTGACGGAAACGATGGGCGGATCGACGTCCGGAAACTCGCGCACGGCCAGGCGAGTGTAGCCAATGGCCCCGAACAGGACGAGCGCAAGGCTCACCATGCTCGCCAGCACCGGTCGTCGAATCGAGATGTCGGACAGCTTCATGGGCTAGGTGGCTCCCTCGCGATGGTGCAACGGCAGCGGCTACCCTGTCGTCGTCGGATCAGCCGCCGATTCGACATCGCCTCGGGTAGTAGTGACGAGTACAACTGATGGCTTGTGACTGCCGCTGCGTCGGCCTGTTGCCCTACGGAACGGCACAGCGAGAGATTCAGGTATGTCCGCCAAACTTTCGTCCCGACAGCAGGCCCAGCTGGCCTACCTGCAGACGCTGCCTCCGCGTTTCGACCGCATCCGCGCGGTTGTGGAGGAGATGGCATCGCTTCGAGCCGATGACGTGGTGGTGCGCGGGCTGGCGCGCCTGCTCGACCAGATCAAGGCGGAGGCCGGCGGGCTGAGCCTGACCGGTCTGGCCGAGACCGCCGGCATCATGAGCACCATGACGCGGCGGGGTGGTGGGCTGCAGATGAAGGTGCGGGGACTGCGAGAGTTGCAGGGAAGCCTCAAGATCAACTACGAAGCGGCATTGCGCGCCGCGACCACGCCGGAGAGCGGGGGCTGAGCTAGCGGAGCCCTCGCCCCCGAAGCGCCAGGAGTCGGTCGATCATCGGCCCCGCCACGATCACGATCATGGCGTTGATGAGGACGCCTACGAGGGCCGACACGAGCGCGAGCGCGCCCAGGATGAGCGTAGCCCCGATCGCGGCGAGCAGTACTCCGATCCAGTAGCCCAGATCCATTGAGGTCGCTCCGGTTCCGGTCTTCGAGAGGGCCGTAGGTTACCCAGGCCCCGAGCGGGTTGGCAAGTCGCGCCGCTCAGCCGGCGCGGCGACGCGCCCGGTCGAGCATGCGAGCGGCGGCCTCCCGCACGGGAGCGTCGCCCGCACGCTCGAGCCGTTCGAGTGCGGCGCATGCGGGATCCGAGCCCGCGAGGCCGAGCGCACGTACGGCCGCGACCCGCTGTCCGGTGTCGTATCCGTCGCGCCGGAGGATGGTCCGCCTCGCAACCGCCACGCCGGCCAGCGCCGCGCAGCTTTCCGGCGACCCAATCGTTCCCAGTGCGGTGATCATTCCCTGCCACACGTCGCGATCGCGCTCGATCGGCAGCCGCGCGACGAGCAGGAGCGCGAGCGCGCCGGCACGCCATTCGGCAATGGCCTCGGCCGCCGCGATCCGTGTGCGCTGGTCGGGGTGGTGCAGCGCCTCTCGAAGCGGCTCGGCCGCGGGGCCGCGGTGGATGCGCCCGATCCCGCGGACGGCAGCGACCCGCACCCGCGGGTCGGGGTGGGACACCAGCGGCGCCAGCCTAGCCACGCCCTGCGGCTGGCCCAGCCGGCCCAGCAGGGCCGCACCGTGGCGAAGCTCCCGCGGATCCGGGCTCGAGAGCAGGGGAACGATCAGTCGGTAGGCGTCGGGCATCCCACGGAGCACGTCGTAGTAGAGTCGTGGGGTACCGCTGGCGGCGCGATCGAGCAGGCGCTGCAGCACTACCTCGGCGGCGTCCAGACCGATCCAGCGGAGCAGCTCCGCCGTGTCTGCGCGAAGGTCGGTCCGTTGCTCGGCGGTGTCGAGCAGCGCGACGATGGCGGTCCCGGGCACCGCGCGCCGGAGCTGGATCCCGTACATCCGCCGGTCGCGTCCCGGCAGCTTCGGAGCCAGACGCACAAGGGCAACGGCGGCTTCGAGGACCGCCTCCCATGCGGCGGCTCGCAGCCCTTGGGCGAGCTCGGTCCGCAGGCGCGCGATCTCCGCCTGATGCTCGCGCAGGAGCTGCACTCTGCGCTCGCCATGGGCACGCCGGCTGCCGCCCCGTCGGCGCTCGATCCCGTGGTAGCTCGCCTGATCGGGCCGGCGCCGCTCGCGGCGTCCCCGACGCTCCGGGGCACCGAAGCGGGTCGAGGCCGGCGACGGCGCCGCAGGAGCAGCACCCCCGGTTTCCGGGTCGGGCGGGTCGATCCGCAGCACCATGTCCACGTGGATGTTGGGCGAGGAAGGGATCGGCGTGACGTCGTGCGACAGCGCCCGTGCCAATGCCAGCAGCTCGTGCGGCTCGGCCCCCGCGGCGACCCGCACCACCTCGACCTGGCGCGCCAGGAGCCGTGCCTTGAGCGTGAGCTCGTCGGGCACGACGCTCCACTGGACCCCGGCCTCGACCTCGACCGGATCGCTCTCCACCGCCGCCACGGCCGCGGTGAGGGCGAGATCCTGTGCGGCGTCGTTCCCCGGATCCATCCGGAGGAGCGCGATCAGATCACCGAACCGCTTGACGAAGGCGGACTTGGAGTCCAAGCACAGGCCTCGGGCACGGCTGGGGGCCCCGCCAAGGTGCACAGCGGCGCAGGAGCGCGCAACTCCCCCCGCCGGCGGTGGTAAATTCTTCGCATGTACATCGATGGACGGTTGCAGGACGTCCTCCCGCCTACCAGCGAGCTCGAGCTCGATGCCGCGCTCCTGCAGGCCGCCATCACCGCGGCGCTGGCGCTGCTCTGCGCCTTTCTCTACCAGCGCTACCGGAAGCCGTACTTCGCGTGGTGGGCGGCCGCGTGGGGGCTGTACCTGCTCCGGGTCGGGGCCATTACCAGCTTTCTGCTCACCTCGCACCGGATCTGGCTCTACTGGCATCAGGTCGTCACTGGATGGACGGCGCTCGCGCTGCTGATCGCGGCGCTGGTGTTCGACCAGCGCTTCCGGTGGCGGTCATGGTATCTCGCGGTGGTCCTGTTCCCGCCGGTCTGGTCCTACATCGCGATCTACCGCCTGAACCACTTTCTCTGGGCAGTGGCGCCGGCGATCCTGTTCCTGAGCCTCGCCACGCTCTGGACCGGCTGGGTGTTCCTCCGTTACCGGCGACGGGTGGCCTCGAGCGGTGCCACGCTGCTGGCGACGGCGTTCGGTCTCTGGGGTCTGCACCACCTCGACTACCCCTTCCTGCGCGCGCGGGGCGCGTGGGCGCCGTGGGGCTACTATCTGGATATTCTGCTCGCGCTGGCCGTCGGCGCCGGGATTCTCCTGCTCGTGCTCGACGACCTGCGCCGCGGCCTCGGCGCACTTTCCGCCCTCTCCGCCGATCTCCAGCCCGCCGGCCGTGAGCCGGACGTCCTGAACGCGCTGCTCGCCCGTCCGCTGACATTGCCCGCGGTGCGCGGGAGCGCCCTGTACCTGCTCGTTCAGGGGCAGCCGCGGCTGGTGCGCGGGGCGGGCGTGTGCGAGCGGTCCGACACGGCCGAGCTCGACCACGACGCCGCCCGCGTGCTGGCGCGTACCCTGGAGACCGGCCGGCCACAGGTGACGAGCGCCTGGCGTGAGCCCGGCGCCGAGGCCTATCCCTATGCAGCCGTGCTCCCGCTCCTCCGGCGCGACGAGGTGATCGGCGCGCTGGTGCTCGTGGGCGACGCGCGCGACCCGTTCACCGCGCTCGACGAGCAGTTTCTGGTGGCGCTGGGGCACCAGGTGGGCGCCGCGCTGGAGAACGCGAATCTGTACACCCGACTGCAGGCCCGCACGGTCGAGCTGGCACGGCTCTCGACGCGCATGGTGCAGCAGCACGAGGAGGAGCGCCGCCGGCTCTCCCGCGAGCTGCACGACGAAACGGCCCAGGTCTTCTCCGCGGTGAAAATGGAGCTCGGCGTACTGCGCGACGGCGTCGTACCCGCGCAGGTGCGGCGGCTCGACCAGGCGCTCGAGCTGATCGACGCCGGGATCCGGAGCATCAGGAACGTGACCGACGACCTCCGTCCGTCCCTGCTGGACGACCTCGGCCTGCTCCCCGCCCTCCGCTCGCTGGTGGCCGACTTCGCCTCGCGAAGCGGTCTCGAGGTGACGCTCGACGCACCGGCCACATTCCCGGCGCTCTCCAAGGACGCGGAGCTGGCGCTGTTCCGCGCGCTGCAGGAGGCGCTCTCGAACGTTCGGCGTCACGCGGGAGCCGCCCGCGTACGGGTGGAGCTCGAGGCCGCGGCCGATCGTGTGCGGCTGGCGGTACGCGACGACGGCCGAGGTCCGCCCGAGGCCACGCCCGAGCAGCTGGAGCTCGACGGCCACATGGGCCTGGCCGGGATGCGCGAGCGGATCAGCGCGCTGGGAGGGACAGTCCGCTTCGGCCCAACCGACGGCGCCGGCGCTGCGCTCGAGGTGACGGTGCCGCTCGAGTCGGCGGAGGTGCGATGAGCCCGGAGCCGATCCGGGTGCTGGTGGCCGACGACCACGCCATCGTCCGCACCGGAATTCGGCACGTGCTCGAGAACGCGCCGGGGTTCACCGTGGTGGGCGAAGCGTCGAACGGGGCCGAGGCGCTGGCGCTCGCCGCCGAAGTCCGGCCGGATGTCGCGGTGCTCGACATCTCGATGCCCGGGATCTCCGGGCTCGAAACGGCGGCGGCGCTGCGCCGGCAATCGCCGGGAACCCGCGTGCTCATTCTGAGCATGTACGACAACACCGAGTATGTGCGCGAGGCGCTCCGCGCGGGCGTGGACGGCTACCTGCTCAAGGACAGCGCCGCCGCCGAGCTAGGCGAGGCGATCCGCAGCGTCTGCCGGGGCGAAACCTTCTTCAGCCCGCCGGTCGCCCGGCAGCTCGGCGCCGCCCTGCGTGACGAGGCGCTCGCGCCGGACAGCGCGCTGGCGCTCCTCACGGGGCGCGAGCGGCAGGTGCTGGCCGGCGTCGCGCGCGGGCAGACCAACAAGGAGATCGCCCAGCAGCTCGGCATCAGCCACCGCACCGTCGAGAGCCACCGCGAGAGCCTGATGCGGAAGCTCGAGGTCTATACGGTGGCGGGCCTCACCCGGGTGGCGATCGCGGAGGGGTTGGTCAGGTGACGAGCCATGAGTCCTCAGTCGTCTATATTCCCCGAATGCCTCGCTCCCCCACCGCCATCGTCATGCTCAACCTCGGTGGCCCGGCCAACCTCGACGAAGTAGAGCCATTTCTCCTCGAGCTGTTTGCCGACCGCGAGATCATTCAGCTCCCGTTCCAAAGCTGGCTCGGCCCGTTCATCGCGCGGCGACGCGCCCCGAAGGTGCGCGGGTTATATGAGAAGATCGGGGGCGGATCGCCGATTCTGCGGTACACCCGCGCGCAGGGCCACGGGATGGTCGAGCGCCTCGACCGGCTCTCGCCGGAGACGGCGCCGCACGCGTTCTACGTGGCGTTCCGCTACGTGCAGCCCAAGAGCGAGGACGCGCTCCGCGCCATGGCGGCCGACGGGGTGGAGCGCGCGGTGGCCTTCACCCAGTACCCGCAGTTCTCCTGCAGCACCACCGGCTCCAGCCTGAACGAGCTTTGGCGCGCCGCCGAGCGGACAGGACTGAGCGGCGCCTTCGACTGGAGCATCATCGACCGCTGGCCGGTGCATCCGGGTTTCATCGGGGCGATGACCGAGACGGTGCGGGAGGGCCTCGGACAGTTCGACCCGGCGCACCGCGACCGGGTCCCGATCCTGTTCAGCGCCCATTCGTTGCCGCTCTCGGTAATCGACCGCGGCGACCCGTATCCGCAGGAGGTGGGCGCCAGCGTGCAGGCGGTGGTGGACCGTCTCGGCCGGCCCAACCCGTATCTCCTGGCCTATCAGTCCGAGGTGGGACCGGTGCGCTGGCTGGGACCCAGCACGGAGCGGGTCATCCGCCGGCTCGGCGCGCGGGGGGAGAAGCGGCTCCTCGTGGTGCCGATCGCGTTCACCAGCGACCACATCGAAACGCTTTCGGAGCTGGACCGGGAATACGGCGAGGTGGCACACCAGGTAGGAATTACGGAGTACCGGCGGACGCCGGCGCTCAACGACCGGCCGGACTTCATCGACGCCCTGGCCGATATCGTCCGCGAGCACCTGGCGTCGGGGCGGCCGCACGGACCGCTCTATCGCACGCGCTGCCCGGGGTGCGAGAACCCCTCGTGCCGGCAGTTGGACGTGCGCGCTACTCAGCCCGGATAGAGCGGCTCACCGGGTAGAGCACCCGGCGCACCAGCCGCTCCGCCATCTCCCGCACGATCCCCTGCTCCCGCTCGCTCAGGTCGGCGAGCTGCGCGAGCGCCCAGGCCGATTCCTGCTCGGCCATCTGCGCCCCGATCCGATGCAGCTCGGCCAGGTGGGGCGCGACCGCGCGGCCGCGCAGCGACTGCTGCAGCCGGGTGATCTCGTCCTCCAGCACGCGCTGGGCGTCGCGGAGGGCGAGGCCGGGTGCCGCCGCGGCGGGACAGCAGAGGCGCTGCAGGTCGTCCAGATCGAACAGGCGGATCCCGGCGAGCTCGCGCGCGGCGGGCTCGACGTTCCGCGGCACGCCCAGGTCCATCACGACGAGGCGCCGCTCCGGCCGGGCGGCGAGCGCCGCCTCGAGCTGCGCAGTCCGCACGACCGGCCGCGAAGCCGAGGTGGCGACCACCAGCAGGTCGGCCCCCGCCATGAGCTCGGGAAGCTCGGTCCAGGAATGTGGCCCGGCGCCCCATGCGGCGGCCAGCACCCTCGCGCGCTCGACGCTGCGGTTCACCAGGGCCACGCGGGTGGCGCCGTGCAGGTGGAGGGCGCGGAGCACGCCTTCCGCGGCTTCCCCGGCACCGAGCACCACGACCGGCCGGTCGCCGAACCCGTCGCCCCACTCGGTCGCCGCCAGGTCCACCGCCGCCGAGCTCACCGAGGCCGGGTGCCGGCCGAGCAGCGTCTCGCGGCGCACCCGCCGGCCCGCGGCGAGCGCGGCGGAGAAGATGGCATCCATCTCCCGCGTCGTGGTCCCCGCCGCGCGCGCCGCGTCGTAGGCCCGGCGCACCTGTCCCAGGATCTCCGTCTCACCCAGAATTTGCGAATCGAGTCCGGCGGACACGGTGAAGAGATGGCGCACGGCTTCGGCCCCGTCCCACCGGACCAGCTCGCCGTCGAGCTCGAGACCGCGGGCGGAGGCGAGCTGCCGGAACCAGGGCTCCCGATCGTCGGAGCCGCTCCAGTAGAGCTCGCAGCGATTACAGGTAAATAGAAGGAGGGCCGAGCGGCCGGCGACCTGCTCCCGTCCGAGCAGACCGGGCAGCTCGCCAGGCGCCACGACGAACTGCTCCCGAACGCCGACCGCGGCCGTATGATGGCTTACGCCAACGACGTGGAACGACAGATCCCGGAGCACGACCAACGCTACAAGTCTCCGGGATCCGTGACAATCCGCATCGCAACGGAGGCCCCTCCGTATTCGTACGGAGGGGCCTCCCGCGTCAGGCCGTCCTGCCGGCGCTCCCTTCCTCTTCGGGATCGCGAGACTGGCGGCTGCGATTGCCGGTCTGCACCGAGGGACCGCTCTGCGCCTTCGTATTGATCTGCCGGGTCGACCCCCCGGCCGGCGAGCTGACGGGGATCTCGCGCGGCTTGGCCTTCTCGGCCTTGGGGATGCTGATGGTGAGGATCCCGTCGCCGCAGTGCGCCTCGATCTTCTCGGGGTCCACGGTGTTCGGCAGCACGAAGGTCCGCTCGAAGGTTCCGTAGCTCCGCTCGTAGCGGTGGACCCGCTCGCCCTTGTCCTCGGCCTCCTGGCGCTTCTCGCCGTGGATGGTGAGCAGGTTGTTCTCGAGGGAGATCTTCACGTCCTCGGACTTGACGCCCGGGATCTCCATGGTGATCTGCAGGCTCTCGGGTGTCTCGGTCACGTCGGTCGGCGCGAAGAGCGACGACGTGATGGCCGTACCCGGCTCGCTGCCGGTCCACCCCGCGAACGCCTCGTCCAGCATCCGGTTGAGCCGCTGCAAGCCGACCAGCGTCGGCTCGCGGTATTGGGTGATTGCAACCATGCTTTTTTCCTCCTGCGTCTACTGGCTGTTCATGTGCGCTGACGGACTCGCGCCCGTGCAAGCTGATGGGAACGCCACACCATGCCCGTGAGCCTGGTCACTGCGGCTCGCCATCTCGGGCACCGGGTGCAGCCCGCTCGATTGCAGCGCGCATGCCCGGGAAAGGTCGCGGGTTTCGGTCAGAACGGCGGACGGAAGGAACGAACCGGCAGACGACCGCGGGGAGCCTGCACGAATGGCCTACTGCTGCGCGTCCTCCATCCGCTGCCGGGGGGCGCCGACCGCCCAATCAACCTCCCGAGGTACACCGGCCGATGTCTCAGGTCACCGTCCGAACCATCGCCCGAGAATCCCCGTCGCCAGCACGCCGTCGAACGCGTGGGCCAGCTCGTCCATCGACTGGAAGCGCTCGGCGGGGTCTACGGCGAGGCAGCGCAGGATCACCGACTCGAGCCGGGCCGGCAGGTCGCCCCGGACGTCGCGCAGCCGGGCCGGCGAGCCGCGAAGGCGGGCGATCATGGTCTCCTGCGCCGACTTGCCCGAGAACGGGAGCTGGCCGGTGAACAGCTCGAACGCGAGGATGCCGACGGCGTAGACGTCGCTCCGGCCGTCGAGCGGCTTGCCGCGAATCTGCTCGGGGCTCATGAACTCGGGGGTGCCGAGCACGATTCCCGTGGCGGTGAGCTTGGCCATCTCGGGTGTCGCCCGCCGCTCCTTGGCCAGGCCGAAGTCCATCACCACCGCGCGGTAGTGGGGCTGGCCGTCGGGGCCCGTCCCGTCGGGCACCAGCATCACGTTCTCGGGCTTGAGGTCGCGGTGAATGATCTGGTTCTCGTGGGCGTGCTGGAGCCCGTGGCACATCTGCACCAGCAGCGGAATTCCCTCCGTGGTCGGGAACGGACCGCGCCGGGTCTCGTGCTCGCTCAGCGGCTCGCCCTCGAGATAGGGCATGACGAGATAGATCATCCCGTCGGCCTCGCCCATG
Source organism: Gemmatimonadales bacterium (assembly GCA_036377715.1). Classification (GTDB taxonomy): domain Bacteria; phylum Gemmatimonadota; class Gemmatimonadetes; order Gemmatimonadales; family GWC2-71-9; genus CAVVWJ01. The sequence goes on along the minus strand of DASUXW010000161.1, from coordinate 10,815 downwards.
CGGAGAATGGGACAGACGTTGGGATGATCAAGCCGGGTGGCGATCTCCGCCTCGCGCCGGAGCCGCTCGACCGCCGCCGGATCGCGCGACAGCCGCGGCAGTAGAATCTTGACGGCCACCGCCTGCCCGGTGCCGACCTCCTGCGCCCGGTAGACGTACGACATCCCGCCCTCACCCAGCCGCCGGCCGACCTGGTACCGGTCGTCGAGCAACTTGCCGCTCAGCGTCGCGCACCGGTCGAGCTCCTCGGGGGTGATCGTCACTTCCTCGATCAGCACCCCGGTCGCGGGGGCCGGCGGCGGGGCGGGCGGGGCGAAGGCGGTGTCGGACCCGACGTCCGCCAGCATGTACCCGTCCTTCACGCAGTAGCGCGCGGGCGAGGGGTACATCGCCTGGCAGCGGGGACAGCGCCGGGTGCTCAATCGCGGAACCGGTTCCGGCCGTCGCTCTTGGCGCGATAGAGGTGGGTGTCGGCCAGCCGGAGCAGCGACTCGCCGTCGCTGACCCGTTCGTCGGGGTACGAGGCGATGCCGATGCTGATGGTGACCCGTACCGGGTTGCCCGCCTCGCCGAAGTCATGGGTAGCCACCCGGCGCAGGATGCGCTCGGCGAAGTTGCGCGACTCGGCCGAGGTGGTCTCGGGCAGGAGGACGACGAACTCCTCGCCGCCGTAGCGCGCCACGATGTCCACCGAACGCTGCTCCCGCTTGAGCAGATTGGCGATCTGTTTGAGCACCCGGTCGCCCACGAGGTGGCCGTGGGTGTCGTTGATCTGCTTGAAGTTGTCGATGTCCAGCATCATGCCGGTGAGCATGGTGGCGTAGCGCGCGGCGCGGTCCATCTCCTGCTCGAGCTTCTCGACCAGCGCGCGCCGGTTGAAGCAGTTGGTGAGCGGATCGGTCTCGGCCAGGTGCTTCATCTGCTCCTGGCCCATGACGGCGTGCTCCAGGTCGTACGCCTTTTCCAGCGCGGCTACCGCGGCGACGATCACCTGCTCCGCGAACTGAACGTCCGCTTCGCTCAGCGGCTCGCCCTCATCGGTGCTCCGGAGGAAGAACACGCCGGCGGGCCGCCCGCGGAGCGAGAACCGGAGGGCGATCGCCGAGCGGGTCTGCACGGCAGGGTCGCCGTTGCGCCAAACGTCGCGCACCTCCTGGTAGAGCGGATCGGTGGACGCGTCGCGTACCAGGACCGCCTCGCCCGACTCGAGCGCGCGGCGGATCTCGGGATACTTGCGCAGGTCCATCGGCAGGTTGCGCAGCTCGGGATCCTCGTAGGCGGCGACCACGGTACCGGTCTCGTCCTCCGGTCCGGCGATGATGATCGAGCACCGCGAGAGATTGAGCCCGTGCGCCACCCGACGGACGAGGATCTGGTAGATCTCGTCCGGCTTGAGCGACGCGGTGACTTCCTGCATGATGTCCATCATCTCCGAGCGCGACCGCGCCTCCTCGCGGGCCTCGGTCAGCTCGCGGCCCACCCGCAGGTGCGCCTTGACCCGGGCCAGCAGCTCGCGCACGCGGAACGGCTTGGGGATGAAGTCGGCCGCGCCGAGGCCGAGGGAGCGCACCGTGGCCTCTTCCGGCGGCATCGAGGAGATCATGAGGACCGGCAGGTCCTTGTACTGCGGGTCGGCCTTGACGCGCTGCAGCAGCTGGAGGCCGTCTACCTTGGGCATCATGATGTCGAGCAGGAGGAGATCGATCGGCTCGGCCTGCAGATGCTCGAACAGGTGCTCGCCTCCGGGGGCGGTGAGCACGTCGTAGCCGTTCTCCTTCAGGATCCAGGAGAGCGTGCGGGAGAGAGCCTGATCGTCGTCCGCGACCAGAATCTTCGGAGCGGGAGCGGGGGTCATTCGGCTACCAGGCGTCGATAGAGGTCGGGGTCCACGTTGCCGCCGCTCACGACCGCGACCGTGGGTCCGGTCGGCCGCACGCGGCGGGCGAGCAGCGCAGCCACGCCGACCGCGCCCGAGGGCTCGGGCCGGAGGTCGGCGTGGCGGTGGAGGAACCGCACGGCCTCGGCGATCTCGTCCTCGCCGACGGTCGCGGCCTCGTGCACCACGCCTCGCAATATGTCGAAGGTAAGCTCGCCGACCGAGCGGGCCAGGAGCCCGTCGGCCATGCTGCGGGTGTCGTCCAGGGTCCGGGGTGCGCCCGCGGCGAGGGCCGCGGTGAGCTTGGGCGCGCCGGCCGGCTCGACGCCCACCACGCGGACCTGAGGGGCGAGCGCGGCCACGGCGACCGAAATCCCGGCGATCAATCCCCCGCCGCTCACCGGCACCAGGATGGTGCCCACGTCCGGACGCTGCTCCAGGATCTCGAGCCCGCAGGTGCCCTGTCCCGCGATCACGTCGGGGTGGTCGTACGGCGGGATCATCGCCAGCCCCTCCGCGCCAGCGAGCTCCTCGGCGCGGCGGAGCTGCTCGGCCGACCGGGTGCGGCCGGCGAAGACCACTTCGCCGCCGTGCCGGCGCACCCCGTCGACCTTCACGGCGGGGGTGGACTCGGGCATGACGACGACGGCCCGGAGCGCGAAGCGCCGGGCCGCGAACGCCACCGCCTGGCCGTGGTTGCCGCTGGATTGGGTGATGACGCCGCGGGCCCCGGCCAAGACGGCCCTGGCCACGGCATGGTAGGCGCCCCGGATCTTGAAGGCGCCGACCGGCTGGAGCAGCTCGCACTTGAGCGAGACCGGCACGCCCACCCGGGCGGAGAGCTCGGGGACTTCGACGAGCGGCGTGCGCACGGCCACACCCTGCAGCACGCGCGCCGCCGCCTGGAGCGACTCCAGACTCACGGCGGCGGCGCCTTGGGCCATCGGGGTCACCGCGGGTTACTCGTCGGCGCTTGCCGACGGCGTGGCCTCGTCCCCCCCGACGTCCACTTCGGCGCCCTCGTCCTCCTTCACCACCCGGGCCACATCCACGACCGCGTCGCCGGTATCGAGGTTCATGACCCGGACGCCCTGCGTGTTCCGCCCGATGACGCGGATCCCGTCCACCGGCAACCGGATGATGACGCCGTGGCGGGTGATCATCATCAGCTCGTCGTCCGGGATGACTTCCTTGAGGGCGACGATCGAGCCGGTCTTGTCGGTCTTCTTGAGGGTGATGATCCCCTTGCCGCCCCGCTTCTGCACCCGATAGTCGGTAAGCTCGGAGCGCTTGCCATAACCCTTCTCACTCACCACCAGCAGCGTGGCGTCGCGTCGGACCACCACCATGCCGATGACCTCGTCGCCCCTCTCGAGCTCGATGCCCTTCACGCCGGTGGTGGCGCGGCCCATCTCGCGCACGTCACCCTGGTGAAAGCGGATGCTCATCCCGTCCCGGGTGGCCAGGACGATGTCGCTGTTCTGGTCGCACACCTGGACGTCGATGAGCTCGTCGCCCTTCTCCACGTTGATGGCGCAGATGCCGTTGGTGCGGACGTTTCCGTACGCCGAGAGCAGCGTCTTCTTCACCGTTCCCTGCCGGGTGGCGAAGATGAGGCACTTGTCGTCGGTGAACTCGCGCACCGGCACCAGCGCCGCGATCTGTTCGCTCGGCTTGATGGCGATGCAGTTCACCACCGGCTTGCCGCGCGCCGCGCGGCCGGCCTGCGGGATCTCGTGCACCTTGAGCCAGTAGAGCTGGCCGGTGTTGGTGAAGAACAGCAGGTAGTCGTGCGTGCTGGCGATGAACAGGTGCTCCACCCAGTCGTCGGCCTTGAGGTCGGCACCGTTGAGCCCGCGGCCGCCCCGCCGCTGCCGCTTGTAGGTGGTGATCGGGATCCGCTTGATGTAGCCCGAGTGGGAGATGGTGATGACCATGTCCTCTTCGGCGATCAGGTCCTCGACCGTGAACTCGCCCTGGTCGGACAGGATCTCGGTGCGGCGGTCGTCGCCGAACTGGTCGGCCACCTCGGCCATCTCGCGCTTGAGGATGCCCATCCGCTTGGGCTTGGACGCCAGGATGCTCTTGAGCTCCTTGATCGTGGCCCGGACCTCCTTGAGCTCGGCCTCGAGCTTTTCGCGCTCGAGTCCGGTGAGCTTGGCGAGGCGCATGTTGAGGATGGCCTCGCTCTGCTTCTCGCTGAGCCCGAACCGCTTGCGCAGCCGCGCGTCGGCCTGCGGGGTGTCGGCCGAGCCCCGGATGATCTTGATGACCTCGTCGATGTTGTCGACCGCGATCTTGAGGCCTTCGAGGATGTGCTCCCGGGCCTCGGCCGCGGACAGATCGAACTGGGTCCGGCGGACGATGATCTCGTGCCGGTGCTCGATGTAGCGCTCGAGCAGCTCCTTCAGGTTCATGATCTTGGGGGCGCCCTGGTCGAGCGCCAGCATGATCACGCCGAAGGTGGACTGCATCTGGGTGTGCTTGTAGAGCTGGTTGAGCACCACATTGGGGATGGCGTCGCGCTTGAGCTCGACGACGATCCGCATGCCCTCCTTGTCGGACTCGTCGTTGACGCCGCTGATCCCGTCGATCTTCTTCTCGGTGGCGAGGTCGGCGATCGCCTTGACCAGGTTCTCCTTGTTGACCTGGTAGGGGATCTCGGTGATGACGATCTGCGACCGGCCCGACGACTCCTTCTCTTCGATCTGGGCCCGCGCGCGCATCACGACCCGGCCCCGGCCGTTCTCGTACGCGTCCTTGATCCCGGCCCGGCCGTAGATGTAGGCGCCGGTCGGGAAGTCGGGGCCCTTTACCACCTTGCGCAGGTCGGCGATGGTGGCGTCGGGGTTGTCGATGAGCAGCTCGACCGCCTTGGCCACCTCCCGCAGGTTATGGGGCGGGATGTTGGTGGCCATGCCCACCGCGATGCCCGACGAGCCGTTCACCAGCAGGTTGGGAATCCGCGAGGGGAGGACCGTCGGCTCCTGGAGCCGATCGTCAAAGTTGGCCTGGAAATCGACGGTGTTCTTGTCGATATCCTCCAGCATCGACATGGCGATGCGGGTAAGCCGGGCCTCGGTGTAGCGGTAGGCCGCGGCCGGGTCGCCGTCCACCGAGCCGAAGTTCCCCTGCCCGTCCACCAGCGGATAGCGCAGCGAGAAGTCCTGCACCATCCGGACAAGCGCGTCGTAGACCGAGCCGTCGCCGTGCGGGTGGTACTTGCCGAGCACGTCGCCGACGACGGTCGCCGACTTCTTGTACGGCCGGCCCGGGACCAGGCCCAGCTCGTTCATCGCGTAGAGGATTCGCCGGTGCACCGGCTTGAGCCCGTCGCGCACATCGGGGAGTGCGCGGGAGACGATGACGCTCATCGAGTAGTTGATGAACGACTGCTGCATCTCCTCTTCGATGAGTCGGGGCAGAATCCGTTCGCGCGAGTTGGGTGCGGTCATGGCGGTCGCTTTCTAGGGGAGACCCACGACCCCGGGGGACGGGACCGAGACCCCCAAATATACCCCGGGGAGGGGTAGCGACGCAACCGTGAAGAGTGGGCGGAAGTTGGCGAAAGACAATGGGTTAGGAAGGTCAGAAGGCTGGAAGGCTGGACGGACGGAAGGTTGGAAGCATGGGGGACACCGCCAGGTGCGCCGCAACCTTCCGACGTTCCGTCCGTCCGACCTCCGTCAGCCGGTCCGCCCGTCCGCCCGTCCGCCGTCCCTTTGAAGCAGTACCGTCCCCGCCCCCCGCCCAAGTTCCGGCTCTCCTGCAGGCGCCTCCACGCGGCCGATCGGCCGGTCGTTGTCGAGCACCTCGTATACCAGCATCGGATCCCTTCCGGCCAACCGTACCATCGGATGTGCCCGTCCTTTCGTCCGCCTGAAGCAAGCGTGACCTTCTTCGCGTACCAGTCAGATGCCATCAGCCGGCGAACGGTTGCGTCGGCCGCTTCGGTCCGCGCAACCCTTGCCGCCTGCCTGGTGTCAGAGTGCCGGTTCGCAGGGATGACCCTCATACCGCCGGAGCCAGTGGACGAGCGCGAACTGATCGATCGAGTGCTGGCAGGCGACCCGAGCGCCGAGCGTGCGTTGTACGAGGCGCACGTGGACCGCGTCTTCCGGCTGGTTTACCGCATGGCGGGCGACCTGCACCAGGCGCAGGACTACACCCAGGAGGCCTTCGTGCGAGCCTTCCGCCGGCTGTCGACCTTCCGCGGCGACAGTGCCCTGTCCACCTGGCTTTGCGCGATCGCGATCTCGGTCACGCTGAACGGGTTGCGCGCGGGGCGGCGGGACCGGGAACGGCACCTGACGCTGGAGGAGGCTCCGTCGATCGCTTCGCGGCCGGTCGAGGCGGACCCCGACCTCAGGGCGCGGCTGGCTCAGGCCATCGAACGACTGCCCGATGGCTACCGTGCGGTGTTCGTCATGCACGATGTCGAGGGCTACACCCACCAGGAGATCGCGGCGACGCTGGGGGTCCAGCCCGGCACGTCGAAGGCCCAGCTGTTCCGCGCCCGCGCCAAGCTGCGTGAGGCGCTCGCCGATTTCGCGAGGGATTGAGCACGATGGACGACGAACCGCTCGAGGAACCGCTCCTCGCCGCCGCGCGGGAGTACCACCTGCCTCCCGAGCCTCCCCGGGAGGCGATGTGGCGGGCCATCGAGGCGGCGCGGCGCGCCGACCGTGTTCGCACACCCATGCGCCGCTGGATCCCGTGGGCCGCCGCCGCGGCGGCGGTACTCGCGACCGGTATCGGAATCGGGCGGCTCTCCGCGCCAGGCGGACGGGACAGCCGACCGAAAGCCGCTCCGGTGGTGGGGGTGACTTCCGTGCCGAGGTCGAACGAGACCGCCTACCGGCTGGCTACCCTGGACCACCTGGCGCAATCGGAAGCCTTTCTGACGCTCTTCCGCGCGTCGCTCCGCGCCGGCACCCGGGAACGGCTGGCTCCCGCCGCCGCCCGGCAACTCTTGGCCACCAATCGACTGTTGCTCGATTCGCCGGCGGGGCAGGACCGAAAGACCCGGGTGCTGCTCGAGGATCTCGAGCTGGTGCTCGCCGAGATCGCGCAGCTCTCGCCCGAGTCTCCCCGTGACGATCGCGAGCTGCTGCGCGAGGGGATCGACCGTGGCGGGGTGCTCTCCCGTCTCCAGACCGTCGTGCCGGCGGGCATGACTCCAACCCGAGGTGACCTGTGATCGATCGGATGTCGTTCGGCGTGGCTCTGGCCGGGGTGCTGGCACTGGCCGGCCGGCTGTCGGCGCCCGGCCTGCCCCCCGAACTCTCGGGAGCACTGCAGCAGGCCGCCGGCCTCGCACCCCAGGGGACAGCGCCGGCGCCCTGGCTGCAGGGAGACCCCGCCGACTCGTTGTATCGTGCGGCCCGCGAGGCCCTCAACCGCCGCGACTACCTGCGCGCAGCCGAGCTCTTCGCGCAGGTACCCGACCGCTATCCGCGCTCCGGGTATGCGGCCGACGCCTACTACTGGCGGGCGTTTTCGCTGTACCGGCTCGGCGGCACCGCCCAGCTCCGGTCGGCACTCGAGGCCCTGCGGACGCAACGGGAGCACTTTCCCGATGCGGCGACCGGAGGCGATGCCAACGCGCTCACGACCCGCATCGAGGGGGAACTCGCCCGGCGCGGCGACCCTGATGCCGCAGCCCGGGTGACCGCCACTGCCGAGGCTGCGGTGCAGCCGCCGACCCCGCCGACGCCACCGACGCCACCGACCCCGCCGACGGCGCGCGGAGACCGCTGCGCCGACGACGGCGACGACACCAAGCTGGCCGCACTCAACGCCCTCCTGCAGATGGATGACGCGCGTGCGCGCCCCATCCTGCGCCGGGTGCTGGCACGGCGGGACCCGGCGTCCGTCTGTCTCCGGCGGAAGGCAGTGTTCCTGATCGCGCAGGAGAGCGCGGAGGGGACCGAGGACATCCTGCTGGAATCGGCCCGGACCGATCCAGACCGCGAGGTCCGCGAGCAGGCGGTGTTCTGGCTGTCGCAGGTGGGCACCGACCGTGCGGTCGGCGCGCTGGACTCGATTCTCCGCACCTCGAAGGACGAGGGACTCCAGGAGAAGGCGCTCTTCGCCCTGTCGCAGGACGGGAGCACGCGTGCACAGCAGGCGCTCCGGAGCTTTGCCGAACGAGCCGACGCGCCGGCGGACGTCAGGGAGAAGGCCATCTTCTGGATCGGCCAGAGCGGTGGCGCGGAGAGCTCGGCCTATCTCCGGACGCTGTATGGGCGGCTGAAGGAAGAGTCGCTCCGCAACAAGGTGCTGTTTGCGGTCTCACAGGCGGGCGGCGCCGAGAACGCGCGCTGGCTGCTGGGCATCGCGCGCGACGCCAGGCAGCCGCTCGAGTCGCGCAAGCAGGCCCTGTTCTCGGCCGGCCAGGGAGGTGCCTCGATCGCCGACCTGACCGCCGCCTACGCATCCATGCCCGATCGCGAGCTTCGCGAGCAACTGCTTTTCGTCTACTCGCAGCGGGACGAGCCGGCGGCGGTGGACAAGCTGCTCGAGGTCGCACGCCGGGATGCGGACCCCGAGCTGCGGAAGAAAGCACTGTTCTGGCTGGGCCAGAGCGAGGACCCGCGGGCCGCCAAGGCGCTCCAGGACATCATCGAGCAGCCCTGAGCCGAGGACGTCTTTCATGCACCGCACGTCGGCCGGCCTGGTCCTCCTGCTCCTGCTGCCGTTCGCGCTCTCGGCCCAGGCATTGGCCGATCGGGTGGCGGCGCTGGCTGACGGGACCATCCGGGTGAGCATCGCGGCGCGCGCGGGCGTCTGCGGCAGCCCAGGGGGAAGGAGCATCACGATCGAGGATGACGGTCGCGGCGAGTGGGATCCCGACTGCGGCACGGGTCCGGTTCGGGTGTCGCTGCGGGTGCACGACGGCCGGATTTCCTCGGCGCATACCTATGTGGGGGGCCGCTGGCGACCGGCACCGACGGGGACAACAGATCTCGGCACGCTCGCGGCGGCGAGGACAGCAGCCGAGCTGCTCGCGCTCGCCGAAACGGGATCTGCCGAGGGGGGCGATTTGATCATGGCGGCGACATTGGCCGACAGCGCGACCGTATGGCCCACGCTCCTGCGCATCGCCCGCCGGCGCGACCTCCCGGCCGAGACCCGCCGCCAGGCGGTCTTCTGGCTCAGCCAGAGTGCGGGCGCGGCGGTTGTTCGAGGGCTCGACTCGCTCGCAGCCGATGGAGGGACCGACCTGGAGGTGCGCAAGCAGGCGGTCTTCGCGCTTTCGCAGCGTCCGGCCGACGAGGGCGTGCCTGCCCTGATTCGGGTGGCGCGGACCAGCCGCCACCCCGAGCTGCGGAAGGCAGCCTTGTTCTGGCTCGGTCAGAGCGAGGATCCCCGAGCGATCGCGCTCTTCGAGGAGATCCTCACCTCGAGTCCGTGACCCATCCCGCTCCATTACATTCCCGGCATGCGGCCCCGACCTCGTGCTATCGCGGCCGCCGCCCTGATCGTCTCGGCGGCGTGCAGCGAAAAGCGCCCGCCGACTCCCGTGGCGACGCTCGACGGCGCAACCGACAGCCTGTTGGCCGGCATCGGCGAGGTCACAGCAGGCACGTGGCTCACGGACGGCCGGTGGGCCGTGCTCGCGCCCGCGGCGGAAGCGGTGGCGCTGGTGCACCCGTCGAGCGACTCCGTCGCGCCGTTGGGCGGGCCCGGGAGCCGCGAGCTCAAGAGCCCGGCCACGCTCTTTCATCTGGGCGACACGCTGTACGTGGGTGACTGGGGGCTCCGCCGCACCTCACGCTGGACCTTCGACGGTCGGTTCGCGGGCGCCGTGCCTGCCACCGATGCCGTCCGGGGGGCCTTTCCGCGTGCGGCCGATCGAAACGGGTGGTTCTACTTCGAGCTGGCGCCGACCCCGGGCCCGGACGGCCAGGGCAACCGCGACTCCGCCGCGGTGGTGCGCACCCGGCCGGGCTCCCCGACGGTGGACACGCTCGCGCGCCTCACGCCGCTTGACATCGCCGAGGTGACCGGTGCGGCCGGGCGCCGGTTCGAGCGGCGGGTGTTCAGCGGCAACGACGTATGGGGCGTGCTGCCCGACGGGTCGCTCTGGGTGGCGCGCGTGTTCGAGAATCGGGTGGACTGGCGCGCGCCTGACGGCATCTGGACCAGGGGCGAGCCGCTGCCCGACCGCGTGCTCGAGGTCACCCGCTACGACCGGGAGCTGTTCATCCGCCGCTTCCCGCCCGAACTACGGGCCACGGCGCAGCAACTGCCGTTCGCCGCGGTCAAGCCGCCGTTCGAGGCGGGGTTCACCAGCCCCGACGGTGAGGTCTGGCTGGAGAAGAGCCGTGCCCCGACGGACTCGAGCCGGGGCTATCACGTGGTGGACCGCCGCGGCCGACTTCGCGGCGAGGTCCGGCTGCCGGGCATGGGACGGGTCGTCGCCGCGGGCCCCCACGCCGTGCTGGCCGCCGAGCCGTCGCGGGAGGGCGAGCGGCTGATCCGTTTCCCGCTGCCCGCATTCCGTTCGCCGAGTGCCCCGAAGGAGTGATCCGATGAAGCTGGTCCCGAGCCTGTGCGCGCTGGCCGTGGTGGCCGCGGGCTGCAATCGAGCCGAGAGCCAGGGCGGCCTCACGCTGGAGAAGAAGCTCCCGGGGACGTTCGCCCAGGTGAGCAACGTGGTCGAGCTGGACGACGGTCGCGTGGCCTTCGCCGACACCCGTGCCAAGCTGTTCCTCACCGCCGATCTCCAGACGGGCAAGGTGGACACCCTCGGCACCCGGGTGGACTCCCTGGTCCCGAACGCCCCGCCCGAGCAGTACAAGTTCCCCGGGTGGGTCGCCCATCTGGGCGCCGATACCGTCGCCCTGGTGGACTTCAGCGGCATCCGCACCACGCTCTGGAGCGAGTCCGGGAAGCCGCTCGGCGTCCTGCCGATTGCGAAGGTGGCCGGCAAC
>DASUXW010000160.1:0-24026 GCA_036377715.1 Gemmatimonadales bacterium | reverse complement strand
TGAGCTCGGTCCAGTCCAGCAACGGATGAATGCGCAGGTGCGTGCCCGGCGCGAAATCGGTCTTGTACTGGTTCCAGAACTCCGGGGGCTGATCGCCCACATCCCAATGGGACTGCGCGCTCCGAGGTGAGAAGTAGCGCTCCTTCGACCGGCTGCCCTCCTCGTCGGCCCGGGCCCCCACGATCACGCCGGTGAACGGCTCGGTGTTCCGGTCCACCTCGTACTTCCTCGTGCTGTGGTTGAGCCGGAAGCGGGTCCACTCGCCGCTCAGGGTGTGCTTGAGCGCGTCGGTCTTGAGCGCCTTGCAGCAGGCGATGCGGTCGATCGCGCCATCGGGGAAGGTCTTCTTCTCCTCCAGCGCCTCCCGGTTCTGACCGTAGATCATGGTCAGGTTCCACTCGAGTGCGAGCCGGTCCCGGTACTCGATCATCTCCGGAATCTTGAACGAGGTGTCGATGTGAATCAGCGGGATCGGCACGTGGCCGAAGAACGCCTTCCGGGCCAGCCACAGGAGGACGGTGCTGTCCTTCCCGATGGACCAGAGCATCCCCAGGTTCTTGAAGTTGGCGTAGGCTTCCCGGAGAATGTGGACGCCCCGGTTCTCCAGCTCGTCGAGATGTTCCATGCCGCCTGCCATCAGCGTTGTCCTCCAATCCGCTGGAGCACCCGGGCGACGCACTCGTCCGCGCTCAGCACGCGGGTGTCGAGCGTCAGCTCCGGATGCTCCGGCGGCTCATAGGGATCGTCGATCCCGGTGAAGTTGCGAATCTCCCCGCGCCGCGCGCGGGCGTACAGCCCCTTGACGTCCCGCCGCTCGCATTCGTCGAGCGGGGTCGAGACGTAGATCTCCACGAACTCCGGACAGTGCCGCCGGATGAAGGCCCGCGAGTCGCGGTAGGGCGAAACGAACGAGGCGACCACCGTCACGCCATGCGCGGCGAGCCGCCCGGCCATGTATCCCGTCCGGCGCAGGTGCTCCTCTCGCTCCTCGCGGGTAAAGCCGGTGCTCGGGAAGACCTCGCGCAGCGCATCGCCGTCGAGGTACTCCACCTCCGCCCCGCGCCGCACCAGCTCCTGGTGGACCCGCACCGCGATGGTGCTCTTGCCCGAGCCCGAGAGCCCGGTGAACCACAGCACCGGCGCGGCCGTCACAGTCCGATGATGAAGTTGACGTTGCGAAGGTCGGGCTTGTTGTAGGTGAGCGGCGAGGGCCGCTCGCCGTCGCGCCCGGACTGGCGGTAGACGCAGTCGCCCGCCGCCACGTCCCACTCCATGGTGGGCCCGAGGCGCGGATAGACGTCGGCGCGCCCCTCGGCCACCCAGCAGAACTTGAGCGAGCTCCCCGCCTTGACCCGCCGCGCGACGGGAATGGTCCGGAGATACTCCTCGAGCTCCGCCGAGGGGTGCGACAGGCTCTCCACGATCGTGAGCGGCGCGCCCGGAGCCGGGGTGCTCGAATACACCCGCTCCGGCGCCCCACCCTGCGCCTCGCGCCAGGCGCCGCCGCCCTTGACCGCCCAGTACAGGAGGTCGAGCGCGGGCGCGAGGACGACGCCGAGCACGGGCTCGCCGTCCTGGATGAGCGCCACGTTCACCGTGAACTCCGCCCGGCGCTTGATGAACTCCTTGGTCCCGTCGAGCGGGTCCACCAGCCAGAACCGGCGCCAGCTTCGGCGGGTCTCGTACGGCGCGGCGGCGGCCTCCTCGGACACGACCGGGGTGTCCGGATCGAGCCGGCGGAGCCCCGCGAGCAGGATCTCGTGCGCGGCCTCGTCGGCCAGGGTCACGGGGCTGTGGTCGGCGCCGTGATCACCCTTCTCCCGCACTTCGGTGGGGGCAGCGCCGTCGTAGTACGTCATCGTGGCGCGTCCGGCCTCGCGCGCCAGGTCGGCCACGGGAGCCCTCAGGTCGGCGGCCATTACCATGGGCGGAAGATGATCCCCTTGTCCTGCAGGTGGGCCTTGAGCCGGTCCACCACTTCGGGGGCGCCCCCGCCGGGCAACAGCAGGTCGCAGGCGAGGTCGGTCGTGACGCTGTCGCCGGCCCAGATCGTCTCGATCCAGTCGGGCTGCACGGCGGTCTTGATAACCTCGAGGTCTTCCTGCGTGAGCTCGGCCGCGGCCACCACGAGGATGATCCCGGCGTCGAGCATCAGGTTGGCGACCTCCGCCAGCCGGCGCATGTGCTCCAGTCGGTTCTCGGGCTTGCGCTCGATGTCGGCGTCCACGCCGTAGAGCACGCTCCCGATCCCGACGAAGTAGACCACCTTGCCGTCCTCGAACAGCTTGCGCTCGAGCGCCTTGGCGACGCCCTTCCGGTCGGCCTCGTCGTCGCCGGTCACGAGAATGAGCGCGGCCTTCTGGTTGTACCGCTCGGCACGGTGCTCGGGCTGGATGGTGCTCGGCTCCCACTTGTAGTTGCGGAGGAGCACGCGGTCGCGGACGGCGGCCTGGCGGTCGGACAGCGCCTCGCGGACGATCCCGCCGCCGCGGATCTCGAAGTCGTCCACGATCACGAATCGGCTGGTGGCCGGGATGTCCTCGGCCAGATCGCACGCGATCGCGCGGTCGAGCTTGAGCACGCACTCGGCCACATCGTGCCGCTGGACGGCGTTCCGCTGCTCGGCCGCTTCGAGGCTCGACGCATCCATCACCCGGAGCACCTCCTCGATCCGCGCGGTCACCCGCGCGGTGCCCAGCTTGAGGAGGTACTCCTTGCGCTTGACCATCGGCTCCTTGCCGAGCCAGAAGAGGCTCACCCGGAGCCGGGTCGTCACCTGGGGCCGGGGCTCCGACTCGAGCGTCGCGACCTCGCCGCGGGTGACGTAGATCTGCTCCTGCAGAGTGAACCCGACGGCCTGGCCGGCCTCCGCCCGGGTCTGCGGTGGCCGGTTGAACGCCTCGATGCTCTTCACCCGGCTCTTCTTGCCCGAGGGGTAGAAGATCACCTCATCGCCGATGCGCACCGTGCCCGAGTCGATGGTGCCGGCCACGATGCGGCGGTCGTCGCCCTGCTTGGTGAACTTGTAGACGTCCTGCACCGGCATCCGGAACGGCTGATGGACCGGCGCCGGCTCGCTCCTGAAGGCGTCGAGCGCCTCGAGCACGGTCGGACCCTCGTACCACGGCAGATGCGGCGAGCGGTCGGCGATGTTGTCGCCCCCACGGCCCGAGACCGGGATGAAGGACGACGGCGTGATCCCGACCTGATCGAGGAAGGCGCCGTACTCGCGCACGATGCCGTCGTACACCCGCTGGTCCCAGTCGACCAGGTCCATCTTGTTGACCACCACCGCGAGCTGCCGGATGCCGAGCAGCGAGACCATGTAGCCGTGGCGGCGGGAGTTCTCCTGGACGCCTTCGGCCGCGTCGATCACCAGCAGCGCCGCCTCGGCCCGTGCGGCGCCCGTGATCATGTTCTTGAGGAACTCGATGTGTCCGGGCGCGTCGAGGATCAGATACGGCCGCAGCTTCGTCCGGAAGAACACGCGGGCGGCATCGATGGTGATCCCCTGGGCCTGCTCGTCCTTCAGCGCGTCGAGCAGGAAGGCGTACTCGAAGGGCTTGGAGTTGAGCTCGCAGTCGGTCCGGACCTGCTCGAGCTTGCCCTCGGGGAGCGAATGGGTGTCGGCCAGCAGGCGGCCGATGACCGTGCTCTTGCCGTGGTCGACGTGACCCACGATCACGATGTTCATGCGCTGCGTGCCCGGCGGAGCGGCGACGCGCGGTTCGGGGGTAGCGATGGTAGACGACATGCTGGTGGAAGCTTCCTCCGTCGAACTCGTCGGGTCTAGGCGGCGCGCGCCCGGGCCCGGCCGCGCGGAGCGGCCGGACGGGGCGCCGGAGCTGAACGACTCACTGCTCTTCGGCGGCGTAGTCGTAGGGGTAGTAGTAGTCGCCTTCCTTGGCGACCTGCCCGCCGGGATCGTTGAGGACGGTGCCCACCACGCGGGCCCCGACGTTGGCGAGCTGCTGATAGGCGCGCTGCGCGGCGTTCCGGTCCGTGGTGCCGGCCCGGACCACCAGCAGCACCCCATCGGTGAGTGAGGCCACGATGCCGGCATCCGCGGTGGCGAGCACGGGCGGGGTATCGAGCACGATGATGTCGTACTGCTCCCGGAGCTCCTCCAGCAGCACGCGCATCCGGGTGCTGCTCAGCAGGTTGGCCGCATTCGACGGCAGCGCGCCGCAGGGAAGCACCGAGAGCCCCGCGACGGAGCTCTCGCGGATCGCCTCGGCCGGCGCGACCGCTTCACCCGAAGGCGTCCGGCTGGCGGTGAGCAGCTCCATCAGACCGGGTGAGCGCGGCATGCGGAAGAGCCCGTGGACCCGCGGCCGGCGGATGTCGCAGTCCACCAGCAGCACGCGGAGACCGTCGTAGGCCAGCGTGACCGCCAGGTTGGCCGCGGTGAGCGTCTTGCCCTCGCCCGGCGCGGCGCTGGTGACGACCAGCGTCTTGAGCGCCTCGCCGCCGTCCGACCAGATGAGGCTGGTGCGCAGGTTCCGGAACGCCTCGATCCCGATCGAGAACGTCTGCCCGGCCGACATGAGCGCGCCGGTGGCGGCCCGCGCCGGCTTGGGCGAGCCCAGCAGCGCGCGCAACCGCGAGCGTCCGTTGGACGAGCCGCCGGTGATCCGGGGGATCACTGCCAGGCCCGGCACGTGAAGCACAGCCTCGAGGTCCTCAGGGCGCCGGATGGAGGTGTTGAGCGCCTCGAGGATGTAGGCCACGATCAATCCCAGGAAGAGGCCGAGCGCGAGCCCCAGTGCCAACTTGAGCGCGGAGGCGCTGAGCATGGGGGAGTAGGGAACGTCCGCCAGGTCCACGACGTCGACGTCGCCCGCCTCGACCTCCTCGGACATGCGCGCCTTCTGGAAGTCCTTCCGCAGCTCGTCGCCCATCCCGGCCAGGGCGTCCACCCGCCGGCTCAGCCGCATCTCCTCCTCGGCCATGGCCGGGAGGACCTGCATCGAGGCGCCGGTCTGCCGCCGGAGGCCGCCCAGCGCGGCGATCCGGGCATCGATCGACTTGACGTGGCTGTTCACCGCGTCCACCAGCTTGTCCCGGGTCGAGCTGGCGAGCCCCTTGAGCTGGATGAGATCGGGGTTAGTGGGCGCCGCCCGCCACGGCCCGGTGGTCATCGAGTCGAGCCGGTCCTGGTACTGCAGCATCTGGTGGTACAGCGTGCCCACGGCCGGGTTGTCGGTCATGGCCGGCGCCGTGGCCAGGGCGCGCAGCGCCTGGGCGCGGGTCGCCTCGTCACCCGACTTGAGCTGCTGCTGAAGCGAGGAGAACGCCTGCCGGTCGGCCTCGAGCTCGGCGGCACGCTGGTCGAGCGCGAGGACCGCGGACTGCTCGGCGGCGAGCTTGTCGCGGCTGCTGGCGAGCTGCTGCCGGCTGCGGAAGGAGCTCAGCTCCGCCTGGGCCCGCTCCAGCATGCTGTCGGTCTGGGCCAGCTGCTCCTGGAGGAACTCGCGCCGGCGGCGCGAGCGCTCACGGGCCCACTGGACGTTGAGCGACTGGAAGGCCTGCACAGTGGTATTGACGATCTGCTGCGCCGTGACCGGGTCGCTCGAGAAGTACGCGACGTCGATGATGTCGGTCAGCTCGCGGCGGGTCACCATGAGCCCGGCGAGGAGGTTGTCGATCGCCTGTTCCTGACCGCTGATGCCGAGCGTGGCGGTCTCGAGGGCGGGCGGCCGCGCCCGCACCGCGAACTGGACCACGCCCAGGTTCAGGACCTGCCCATAGGGAGCGGTGACGGACCGGCCCGCACGATGGGCCTCGACCGTGCTCTCGTGAAACACCAGCTGCACCGAGTCGCCCGCGGCCCGCGGGTCCACGTGCACCTGGGAGAGGCTCGACCGGGGGAACTCCTCGTTCCAGCTCTGCAGCTGCAGGCCCAGCGTATCCACCACCACTTGCGCGACCGTCCGGCTCTTCAGCAGCTCGGTGATCGACAGGATCGGGTCGGAGGTCTTCCCCAGCCCGGGGGCCTCCTCGTCGTCGCCCGTGAGCGCCTGCCGTTCACCGGCGAAGCGGAGCATCGCCCCGGCCTGATAGGTGGCGGGCGAGCGCGAGGCCAGGAACAAGCCGATGCTCGCTCCGACCAGGGTCATGGCCAGGATGAGCTGATACCGCCGGCGCAGAACAGCGACGATCTGGCGAAAGGAAACGGTGTCGGCCGCCGGCGCCGCCTCGATGGGTCGCATCGGGGGCTCGACGTTGCCCGGCAGCAGGCGGTCGTGAGGCATCGGATTCCGCATGGACTACCTTCGGTTGCTGATACGGTCGATCAGGAGCCCGAGCGACGCGATGGTGCCGACCACCACCAGCGTGGGCTGGATCACGTCCCGGAAGACCGACTTCTTTCGATCGACGATGATCTGATCGCCGGAGCGCACGGGAAACGTGCTGGTGCTGCTGTTGGGGTCGGAGAGATCGATCTTCAGCTCGTCCTGTCCGCCCCCGGTGGTGAACCGCAGGACCCGCACCCGATTGCGGGCACCGTTCTCCGTCGTGCCCCCGGCGCGCGCGACCGCCTCGCCGATCGTAGTCTCGGGACGGGTGGCGAAGATCTGGGGGCGGGTCACCTCGCCGGACACCGAGACGTGCACCAGCGGCTCCATGACGAACTGCGGGTTCTCCTCGAACCGCGCCAGGAAGCCTCTGAGGTTGGCTTCGGCCGTCGCGAACGGCACCCCACCAACCCTCACCGCTCGGAACAGGGGATGGGTGATGGTGTTGTCCGGAGCCACGACGAAGTCACCGCTGAACTCCGGCTTCCGCCACACCACGATGCGCACCGAGTCGCCGGGGGCGAGCATGGACTGCTGGGCCTGGGACGCCTGGGTCCGCGGCTGCTGAGCACCGGCGGGGATGGCTAGCACGACCGAAGCGACGAACAGCGCGGGAAGGGCCAGGACTCGCATAGACCTCGAGGCGTGGTGAAGGTGAGACCGCCGGGCTTCGGAAACTCGAGGCGAGGCAGCAGAATCCATGCCCTCGGACCCGACAAGGCAATCTATCACGGGCGTTTGGGGAAGCGCACCCTCGGATGGCGGCAGGCCGAACGCCCCGCCCGAGCCCCGCGCCACACTGTGGCGCTAAAACCACAGTCACACTCGAGCCGCCGGCGGCCCAACGAGATCGATCAGGAGGGTCTACCGCAGGACCTGTGGGGGAGGGTGGCAAGCCTGCCGGCGACATCCCGGAAAGCCTGTTCGTTGGCAGGGTCCGCCATGAACGAGTCGTCGTACCGCCACAGCAGCATCGCACATCCGGCCGTGCCCAGAAGGGTGCCCCAGTCGCGAATTTGCTCGGGGGTCATCCGGCAATTCGGGCGGCTCGTACCTCGCCCGCCGGAGGTTCCCGCCGGGCACTCCCACCCACCGCTGCGAGGGGCCTGCACACCACCGTTGAGGATGTTGAGGCTGAAGATGAGCGCCATGCCGTCGCGCCGCGCGAGCGCCAGGCCGGCGTCGCGGAACTGGGTCACGTCCCCCTGGCGCTGGGAGTACTGGTCCACCAGGAATTCGCACACACGATACGATCGCGAGGGCTCGAAGGCATTGTGGGGATGCACGACGCCGACCGGAAGCGTGGGGAAGATCGCCTTCACGTAACCGCACAGGGTATCCACGCGGGCCTTGGTCATGGTGCCGGCCGGTCCCCAGGTGTTGCCGTCGCCCAGACCTTTGACGTGCGGCTCGTCCATCACGGAATTGCCGATCAGCGTCCCGTTGGCCACGGCCTCGGCCACGGCGGCACGGATCGACCCGGTGTTGTAGGCGTCGAGCCGAGCCCGCCACTTCGACATGTCGAACACGCCGTCGGTGAGGTACCGCTGGTGCGCCCCGCCGGTAAACGAGACGACGAGCTGCTTCCGCCGCTCGTGGGCGATGCCAAGCGCCGCGACGATCTCGGACGGGGTGAAGCTGCCCATGGCTGCCGTGAAGACGTCGGTGTTGGGCTTGAGCCTCGTGCCGCTCCACGCGCCGTAGGGTCCGAACGGGATGCCCGACGACGGCGGGGCAGTCGCCGCAGCCTCCGCCGGAGCGTGCAGGTACAGCACCGCAGTGTCCGCGTGACCGGCAGCGGCGGCGATGACCCGGAAAGGGCCCGGCCGCTCACCGGCGGTATACAGCCCGTTCCAGACCACGGTGCCGCCCGTCGCCGTAAATGCCACGGTGACGGCGGCACTCCCGGGCGGGGGGGAGACAACGGCGAGCAGAGCGAGTGTGATGACCACGACGAAGTCTCGCGGCGCCCGGGGTCCAAGCGCAACAGCGGGCCGCGGGCCGCGCTCAGAAGATCCTGATGATCTTGGCTATCGAGGGTATATCCGAGGCGTTCAGAACGAACAGCATGTAGTGCCCGGGCGGCGCCCGATTGCTCGAGCTGGGCGCGGTCACCGTCAGGCCCGATGCATCGGCCGTGAAGGTCAGCCGCTGAAAGCGCTGGTTCTGGTCGAAGGCGTGCGTGGCGGCGCCGAGACGGATGAGGCTCACGTGCGTGATGGCGCCCGCCTGCGGTGTCTCGACCCGGAACTGTGCCCCATAATGGACCTCCAGCGGCGCGCTGGTGATCTCGGGTCGCGGGCCTCGGAGCAGATAGGGCGGCGAGAAGATCTCCGCGTTCCGCTCGTCGGGTGCGCCCGCGCCGTTGCCGCTCCCGGCGTGCAGCACCCGGCCATCGGGCAGCAGGACCGATGTGCTGTGATAGCCGCGACTGACCGTGGCACTCGCCAGCGTGGTCCATTCGCCCGTCGCGGGACTCCACATTTCGGCGGCGTGAACCGCCGTGCTCATGTCGTCGAAGGTCGTGCCGGCGACTCCGCTGGTCGCGAGCACTTCGCCGGTCGGCAGCACGGTGAGGTTCAAGTGCCGGCGCGCGAACGCCATCGAGCCGGTCCACTGCCAGGTCGGGTTGGTCTGGTTCAGGTCGATGACCTCGGCCGTGTTCGTGGTCATGGCGCCGCCGGCATACAGGATCTTGCCGTCGTCGTACATCACGGCCGCCCCGTAGTTCCGGCCCTTGTCGTACAGGTGGCGGGGACCATTGGACCACGAGCCGGCTCCGCTGGTGGACAGGAACCGGGTCTGGATCGTGGGACCGGCGACGAAGAGGGAGCCGTTCGGCGCGAGGAAGGAGCGCGGATACCACGGCAGCGTCAGGTCGGCGCCGGACAGCTGGCGGACGCTGCCGTTGCTCCAGACCTCGGGAATGGTGACGTCAAGGCTGTCCTGATCGGTGCCGGCGAGGACCACGACGTCGCCGTTCCCCATGGTCGTGGCCGTGGGATACCAGCGGCCCCGCGCCATCGGCGCTCCGGAGGTCCAGGTCTCGCTGGTCTCGAAGTACGTGATGTTGGGCAGCCCGTGGCCGTCGGTGATATGGCCGCCCGCGATGAGCACCCGACCA
The DNA here is from genome assembly GCA_036377715.1 of Gemmatimonadales bacterium. Lineage (GTDB taxonomy): Bacteria > Gemmatimonadota > Gemmatimonadetes > Gemmatimonadales > GWC2-71-9 > CAVVWJ01. The sequence goes on along the minus strand of DASUXW010000160.1, from coordinate 14,603 downwards.
TCCGGCAGCAACGCGTGACCGGCGCAGAACAGCCATGCGGGCGTGGGCACCGCGGTGAACACTCCCGTCGCCGGGTCCCAGACCTGGGGCGTGCCGGTCCGGCCGATGGTCAGGACGTGCCCGTCGGGCAGGAGCACCATGTGCACGGCGACGATCGGCCAGGCGAACGGCTGGGTCCACTGGCCCGCGCTCGCGGAGACGGTGGCCAGCGTGATCGCCGCAGATTCGATCGAGGGCGCGTCGGGCGCGGAGAAGGTGAGGTGGTACACGCCGTCGCCGCCCACGAGGGCCAGGTCGCCGAATCGCACCTCGCCGGAGGCGTCGCTCTGGACGGTGACCGCTCCCGCCAGCGTGGCACCCGTCACCGAGGCGGTCACCGCGATCCCCGCGCCGAGCGGTTGCCCATCGCCGGACTCGACGCGCAGGACCGGCTGCTGCGCGAACGCCACCCCACCCTGCGCCGAGTTCGACGGTTGGGTGGTGATGACGAGCTGGCGCTGATCGGCCGAAGCGGTCGCGAGGGTGATCGCGCCCGAGCGGACGCCGGTGACCCCGGGCGCGGAGAACGTGAGCGCATAGGAGCCGTCGGAGCCGCTCAAGGCCAGGTTGGTGAAGGCCACCTCGCCGTACTCATCACTCTTGACGGTGATCGTTCCCGTCAGCGCGGCGTGTTCGACCGAAGCGGTGACCGGAATACCCGAGCCGAGCGCCTCGCCCGTGCCGTCATCAAGCCGGATGATCGGCTGCTGGACCAGGGGCGCGCCGCTGATGGCGTTGGCAGACGGTTCCCGCGCGATGACCAGTTGGGGCGAATCACCGGCTTGGGCGGTCGCGGTAAAGCTCACAGCGGGGAGATCGGTCACCGTGGCGGTTACGCTCTGCTCACCCGCCACCTGCCCAAGACTCCAGTGAACGGTCGCCAGCCCGTCACTCCCGCTCAGCACGGAGCTCTCGGCAATGCTGCCGCCGCCTTCGGCCTTCCACAGGATGCCCACGCCCGCGACGGGGCGCCCCTGCGCGTCCTCGATTCGGACCACCAGCGGTTCGGGAAGCGACTGACCGACGGCGCCGGTCTGACCATCGCCAGACACCATTGCGATGGAGGCCGGATGCGCCTGGGGGTCGGAGATGTCCCCGTTGCAATAGAGCGAGACCGTGGCGATTGCCAGCGACGCCAGCCACAGTGCGAGCCTGCGATGGGAACGGATCATTGTCAGGGGATGCGGGTTGGACATGCCGGACCGGGAAACGCCGGCCTCACTCTGCAGCATTCACGCCAGGAGTAGAAAGATGCAAATCGTGTCCTGGTAACCACTTGAACTATTGGTGCGGAGGTAGCTGCTGCGTGAGCGCAACAGGGGTCGGTTGCCAACGGTTGGCAGGAGTATGCCGGCCGGGAGATGGTCCCGACCGGCATCTCCGCATCACGTCATCGAAGTGCGAGACTGGCCGGTCTGAGGCACGGCGTTCTGGGCACGCGCGCCAGCGAGTCGCCGACGGCGGCCACGGCGGCGCGGATGTTCGCGTCGTCGTAGTAGGCCGACTGGTACCGCCACATGGCCAGAGTGCAGCTCGCCGTTCCCAGGGTCAACCCGAACTGGCGAACCTGTTGCGGCGTCATGGGACAGAGCGTCCCACTGGGGTCGTCACCGTACTTCGGACAATCGGTGCTCGCCGGTCCGCCGTGCAGCACGTTCAGGCTGAACGAAATTGCGATGCCGCTCCGCCTGGCGAATGCGAGTCCGCCGTCCCGGAACGACTCGACGGGACCCTTGCTCATCCGGTACTGCGATACGATGAAGTCGCAGACGGCGTAATTCTTTTCCGGCTCGAATACCCGGTGGTCGTGTACCACCCCGGTCGGCAGGGTCGGGAAGATGGATTTGACGTAGGCGCAGAGCTGGTCGACCTTGGCCTTGGTCATGTAGCCGGCCGGCCCCCAGGACTTCCCGTCCAGCGTGCTCTGGGGCTCATCCATGACCGAATTGCCGACGATCGTCCCATCCGCCACGGCCTGCGCCACCGCGGCCCTGATCTCACGGGTGTTGTATGCATCCATCCGTGCCTTCCACTTGCTCAGGTCGAAGTACCCGTCGGTCACGTAGTTCGCGTGGTCGCCGCCGGTCATGTTCATGAACACGTGAAAGCCCTTGCTGCGCGCATCCGCCAATCGGGACAGGAGGGTGCTCGCCGTATAGGGATCGATCGTCATGGTGTAGGGCCCGGCGCTGGCACCGGTCGCGAGCAGATTCCACAGCCCCACGGGCACCCCCATCCCCGCCGTGCCCCCCGGAGCCGAAGGGGCAGGCTCCGAGGTCGTGCTCGAGGTCACCGTCACGGCCGCGGTATCGGCCAGACCCTCGGCGGAGGCGATCACGCGGAAATTGCCGGTCTGCTGCCCCGCCGTGAACTGGCCGGTGGAGCTCACGGTCCCGCCAGTCGCGCTGAAGGCCACCGTCACGGCCACGCTGTCGCCCGCCGAGTCGCGTCCGAAGGCGCTGAACTTCCGGCCGGCGCCCACCTCGAGCGAGACATTCTCGGGCAGGAGAACGATCCGGGTCAACACGGGAGTCGGCGGGGTAGGCGGCACAGTATCGATCTTCTCGGGGGCGGTGACAGTGACCCACGCGGTGTCGCTCAGCGAGCCGGAATTCTGGACCGCGACGACCGCGAACTTGCCGGGGACGGAGTCCGCCGTGTACACGCCACCCGCGTCCACCGAGCCGCCCTCGGCCGACCAGATCACCCCGACCGGGGCCTTGGACCCGTTGGCGCGGTAGCCGGAAGCCTTGAAGGTGGTGCTCGCGCCTGCCGCCAGGGTTACGTTGCGCGGCTTGATCTCGATCCGGTCCAGATTGGTGGCCGGGGAGACGACGGTCACCTCGGAGGTATCGGTAGACTGCCAACCGCGTCCGCGGCCGATGATCTTGAAGGTGCCGGTCAGGCTGGAGGAGAAGGTGCCATCGGGCTCGATGCTGCCGCCCGTCGCGCCCCAGGCAACCGGATGGCGCACGAGATCGCCGCGGGAACCGCGGCTCTGGCCGCGGAAGCGCACGCGTTGGCCGGTCTCGATGGTGACGGCGTGCGGGATGACCTGGAGCGATTGCGGTGTGGAAAGGCCGCTGGGCGAGCCTGCTTCCGGAGCGGTCGCATCACCCGAGCACGCGGTGAGCAGACCAAGGATGGTAACCACGACCAGGTCTCGCGAGACTGCCAGCCGGCGCGAAAGCTTGAACGTGTACGTCATTACCGCGCACCTTTCGCCAACTTCCCGCGCGTTGCACCCAACCTTTCCCTTCCCACCCCCACCCTTGGGCTGTACCCTATCTAGTGCGGGCCCGCCAGGACCGCAATGCGCAGCTTGTAAACATTCGCGTCACCTGCCGTGTGAGATCTACATGGCCAACATATTGCAGCTAACGGATTTGTGATCCATGACACCAAGCGGGTGAGCCGATACACTGCACAGATTGTTGTCACTGCAGCAGTCTCGCCGGCGGGAGTATACTTCTGGCCCCCGGACCACCGACCCGAACCCATGCAGGCCCCGAGGCGCCACTGATGAGAATCGCGTATCTCATCACTCGAGCGGACCCGATCGGCGGCGCCCAGATCCACGTGCGCGATCTGGCCGGGGCAGCGCGGCGCCTGGGCCATTCGGCGACCGTCATCACGAGCGGCAGCGGCCCATTTCTCGACGAGCTCCGGAATCAGGGCACGCCGACCATCCTGCTGCGCCATCTCGGCGTACCGATCCGGCCGCTGCGTGACGTGCGCGCGTATCACGAGATCCGCGCCACCCTGGAGGAGTTGCGGCCCGATCTCATTGCGGCGCATTCCTCGAAGGCAGGCACCCTCGGCCGCCTGGTGGGCCGCTCGCTCGGAGTTCCCGTGGTTTTCACCGTGCACGGCTGGGCGTTCACGCCCGGGGTCCCGGGCCTCTCGGCGTGGATGTACCGCAGGATCGAGCGTGCGGTCGCGCCCCTCGCGAGCCGGATCATCACGGTCTCGGAGTTCGATCGCCGGCTCGCGCTGGAGGCGCGCATTGCCCCGCCGGATCGGGTGGCGGCGGTACACAACGGGATGGCGGACGTGCCACCCTCGCTGCGTGCCGAGCCGGGAGGTGCCCCACCCCGACTCGTGATGGTGGCGCGGTTCGGCGATCAGAAGGACCACCCGACGCTGCTGCGCGCGCTCGCCGGCCTGCGTGAGCAGCCGTGGCAACTGGACCTGGTAGGCGAAGGAGCGTTGCTGGCCCAGACGCGGGCGCTGGCCGAGTCGCTCGGGCTGGCCGACCGCGTGCGCTTCCTGGGCCAGCGGATGGATGTGGATCGGATCCTCGCTCGCTCGCAGGTGGCCCTGCTGGTGAGCAATTGGGAGGGGTTTCCTCTGAGCATTCTGGAGGCCATGCGGGCGGGACTGCCCGTCGTCGCCTCGGAGGTGGGCGGCGTCGCGGAGGCGATCCGGGACGGGGAGTCGGGCTACCTGGTGCCGCGGGCGGATGTGGCGCAGCTGCGGGATCGGATCGGACGACTGCTTCGCTCACCGGAGTTGCGCTCTCGGCTGGGAGCCGGGGGGCGTGCCGTGTTCGAGCAGGAGTTCACGCTCGCGCGCTGCGTCGCCCGGACGCTCGCGGTCTACGCGGAGGCAATCGGCGGAGCCGAACGAGCGCGGCGGTCCGCATAGCCTCCGCTCCCGGTCCGGGACTTGCTCCCGGAAACGGGGCGTCCCACATTGGATCCCTCGTTCTTTGCCGCCACTTCGACCCCGGGTACGCGTGACCCAGAATCACATTCTAGGCATCTCTGCGTTTTATCATGATAGCGCCGCCTGCCTGCTGCGCGACGGCGAGATCATCGCGGCCGCGCAGGAGGAGCGGTTCACGCGCAAGAAGGGCGATGCGGCGTTTCCTCGACAGGCTGTGGCCTACTGTCTCCGCGCCGGCGGCCTCGCGGTCAACGACCTTGCGGCCGTCGCGTTCTACGACAAGCCCCTGCTCAAATTCGAGCGGATCCTCGAGACCTACCTCGGCACCGCGCCCCGTGGGCTCCGCTCGTTCCTCATGGCGGGACCGCTCTGGATAAAGGAAAAACTCTTCACCGACCGGCAGCTGCGCGGCGACCTCGAGTACGACGGCGAGATCCTTTACGCCGAGCACCATGAGTCGCACGCCGCCAGTGCGTTCTTTCCGTCGCCCTTCGAGGAAGCCGCGTTCCTGACGATGGACGGCGTCGGCGAGTGGGCGACGACCTCGTTCGGGATCGGCCGCGGCAACGACATCGAAATCCTCAAGGAGATCCACTGGCCCGACTCGCTGGGCCTCCTCTACTCGGCGTTCACCTACTACACCGGCTTCAAGGTCAACTCGGGGGAGTACAAGGTGATGGGCCTCGCCCCGTACGGCGAACCCCGGTACGTCGACCTGATCTACCGCGAGCTGATCGACCTCAAGGACGACGGCTCCTTCACGCTGAACCAGCGGTACTTCAATTACCTGGCCGGGCTCACCATGACGAACGGAGCCTTCGACCGGCTGTTCGGCGGTCCGCCCCGCCAGCCCGAGAGCAAGCTCACCCAGCGTGAGATGGACCTCGCCCGTTCGGTCCAGGCGGTGTGCGAGGAGGCCATGCTCCGGATGGCGCGCACGGTCCACCGCGAGACCGGCATGGACCGCCTGTGCCTTGCGGGCGGCGTGGCGCTCAACTGCGTGGGCAACGGCCGGCTGCTGCGCGAGGGACCGTTCAGGGAGCTCTGGATCCAGCCGGCCGCCGGCGATGCGGGTGGGTCGCTCGGGGCGGCGCAGCTCGCGTGGCACCGCCACCGCGACCAGCCGCGGCGGGTGACACCGGGCCGAGATGCGATGAAAGGCGCCTACCTCGGCCCCTCGTTCACCGAGGCCGAGATCGAAGCGTACCTGCGCTCGGTGGGTGCGAAGTACCGGCGGCTGGAACGCGACGAGCTGCTGCAGTCCGCCGCCCGGCTCCTTGCCGAGGAAAAGGTGGTGGGTTGGTTCAACGGCCGAATGGAGTTCGGCCCGCGCGCGCTCGGAGCCCGCAGCATCCTCGGCGACCCGCGGAGCCCGCGGATGCAGGCGCAGATGAACATCAAGATCAAGTTTCGGGAGGGATTCCGGCCGTTCGCGCCGAGCGTGCTCCGCGAGCGGGTGCACGAGTACTTCGAGCTCGACACCGACTCGCCCTACATGCTCCTCGTCGCGCCGGTCAAGCGCGAGCGCCAGATCCCGATGGATCAGGCCTCGGACCGCCTCTGGGGAATCGACAAGCTGAACGTGGTTCGCTCCGATCTTCCGGCCGTCACGCACATCGACTATTCCGCCCGGATCCAGACGGTCAGCCGGGACACCAATCCCGACTACTACGACCTGATCCACGAGTTCGAGTGTCTCACCGGCTGCGCCGTGCTGGTCAACACGTCCTTCAACGTGCGCGGCGAACCGATCGTCTGCACGCCGGCCGATGCGTACCGCTGCTTCATGCGCACGCACCTCGACGCGCTGGTCCTGGGGCCCTACCTGCTCGAGAAGGCCGGCCAGCCCGAATGGAAGGAGGAAGGAAATTGGCGGGCCGAATTCCAGCTCGACTGACCGCCGCCGAAGGCCGCAAGTTCGCCCTGGTCGTGGGCGGGGCGCTCCTGGTGCTGGGACTGCTGCTCTGGCGGCGCGGCCACGGCACGGGCGGCATCGTCGCGGCGGCGCTGGCGGGCGCGCTCCTGCTGGCGGGGCTGGCCGCGCCGACGCGGCTCGGTCCGGTCTATCGCGGCTGGATGGCGCTCGCGCACGCCATCTCGAAGGTGACGACACCCGTGGTCATGAGCATCATCTTCTTCCTCGTGCTCACGCCGGCGGGCCTGCTGGCCCGGCTCGCGGGACACCGGCCACTGCTTCGCAAGTCACAGGCGGACACCTACTGGCACAGTCGCCCCGCTGGGGAACGCCGCGGCGACATGAACCATCAATTCTGAGGCGACGGGCTTATGGGGCAGGCCGGCATCTCGCGCGAGCTGTGGAACTTCATGAGGGTACGGAAGAAGTGGTGGCTGCTCCCCATCATTCTGGTGCTGCTCCTGGTCGGCGCGCTGCTGGTGTTCGCCCAGGGTTCCGTGCTCGCGCCGTTCATCTACACGATCTTCTAGCGCTGCGCCGACGCCGGGCGGTGCACGAGTGAATCGGCGAGCCACCCGGCAATCAGCTCGCCCGCGGCCGCGTGGCCGGCTTCATTCCAGTGCCCGATCCCCGGGCGGCCGTGATCGGCGTGGAAGTAGACCTGCTCCCGCTCGGCCATCTCCGCCATGGGCGGCGCCAGGTTGAACACCGGAATCCCCTCCCGCCGCCCGAACTCGTCGAGCCGCCGCTCGGGGTAGTAGAGGTCCTTCGCCCCCAGCAGCTTCAGGAAGCGCTCCTTCATCTCCCGTGACGGGCTCACCTGGATCCCTCGCGTCAGCGTGACGATCGCGAAGGGAGTCCCATGGGCGCGGCACTCGTTTCCCATCATGCGGAGGATCCCCTCCGTCACGCGCCAGGCCTCGGTCCACTCGGGCGTGGTCGGCGGAAGCTGCACCTCGTCGCGCAATCCGAGTTCGTCTTCCGCGAGATTGCCCGAGTTCTCCCGTTGACGCTCCCCCCGCCGGCCGAGGTGCCGAGCACGATTGATCAGCTGGGCCAGCCGCGAGTGCTGCACGACCGTCAGCAGACGCCGGGTCCAGAGCGCCCGGCTCTGATAGCCGCGCGATTCAGCGAAACTGGTGTCGAGCACGAGATCGGAACCGTGAAACACGAAGTAGGGGACGTAGTCGGAGCGCTTGAGTGGCCGGTAATTGTCCGAAATGTCGTTTCCGGTCGTCACCGCCAGGAGCACCAGATCGGGCGAATACCGCCAGACCTCGTGCTCGAGCGTCAGCATTTCCTGCGTGGTGCCGTAGCCCCCGTGGCCGAAGTTCAACACCTGCACCGGGCGGCCGCTCAGCGCGGCGAGCCGGCGGGCGATCACCTCGCCGACGGTCTTCTCGAAGGGAACCTCGAACGCCTCGATGAACGAGTCGCCGAGCAGCGCGATCCGGTACGTACCCGCGGGGTGCGCCGGCGGGATCTCCGGACCGCGCCAGCCGGCGCGGTTGATCTCGATCAGCCGATGGCCATCGCTGAGCCGCGGTCCGCCGGCCGCACCGGGGATGTGTGCCACCCCACGTACCGGGTCGGTCCATACGTAGACCGGGTAGGAGATTCCCAGCATGCGCAATGCAAGCTCGCAGAGCAGCAACGCCAGCAGCAGCGCCCCCCCTGCGAGCAGCAGGTTGGCCCCGACCCGCGACCAGCGGCTCCTAGTCACTCGTATCCCCGCCCTTTCAGATTTCCCAGTTCGACCATACGACTCCGCTGCGCTCGGCCGGGGGAAATCCCTGCAGCAGCATCCGCAGGTCGGTCCAGTGGACCCGGTACCCCGCCCCGATGAGCCGAAGATAGGCCTCCGCGTACTCCGTCTGACACCGGATGGCGATCCGTGCCACCCGCTCCGCCGCCGCCGTGGCGTGCAGCGCCTCGAGCAGCCGGTCGAATGCCGCCATGTCGCGCGCCACCAGCTTGAGCACGCGCACTTCGTCCTTGCCCCGACCCGCGGCGAGCGGGGTCGAGTGCCAGAGCGCGAAGCCCAGGAGCTCGTCGCCCTCGCGCACCAGAGTGGTATCGCCGATGGCGAGATCGCGGGTCAGCGTGATCTCGCGCGTGAAGTCCACGCCGGGGGCCAGCGCCCCGGTCAGCCTGCGGCACTCCTCGAGTCGCGCGGGATGCATCCGCCCCGCCTCCGACAGCAGCTCCGGCGTGCCGGCCACCCGGCGCGGGACGTCGTGCACCAGGGTCACGGTGAGCGGCCCCGGCACCAGACCCAGCCGGCTGTAGAAGCCGATGTTCTCCACGGTGCGGGGCATGGTCTCGAGCCCGATGGTGCGCGCGCCCTGCGCCTTGAGCCAGTCGAGCCCGGTCCGTACCATGGCGGAGCCGAGTCCTTCACCCTGCCGGTCGGGGCGGACGGCCAGCGGACCCATCCACCCTTCAGCCCCGGAGCGATGGACCATGTTGAACGCCACCAGCCGGCCATCGGCGTCGCGCCAGACCATGGCGCCCTCGCCCGCGTCCTCCAGCGCGTAGCGCCAGACCAGCGTATTGAGGTGGGGGACCCGGACGCCCACCAGGCCGTCGCGGCTGTAGCGATCGGTGAACGCGTCGGCGAACACCCGGTTGAGCGGCTCGATGTCGCGGAGCGTGGGCCGCTCGGGCCCGCGCAGGCTGCGGTCAGGCCGCCACATCCTGGCCCCCGACCGGCTCGTCGCGCACGGTGGCGACGCCGCGCGCCACGTCGTAGCCCACCCGCACGACGCGGTCGAAGCCCTCGCGCACCGAGTCGATGTGGGTGATCAGGATGACCTGCGGGAACCGGTCGGCCAGGCTGCGGAGGAGGTCCACCACCGCCGCGCGGCGGTCTTCGTCGAGCGAGCCGAAGATCTCGTCGAGCACCAGCAGCGAGAGCGGCTGGCCCGCCCGCTCGGCGATCATCTGGCTGATGGCCAGGCGGAGGGCGAGGTTGGCGACGTCCTCCTCGCCGCCCGAGATCACGGCCTTGGGATCGCCGTCGTCGAGCAGCGTGGCGACGTAATCCTCATCGAGCTCGAGATCGGTGTAGCGGCCGTTGGTGAGGTCGCGGAGAAAGGCCGACGCCAGCTCGGACAGGTCCGGCCGGAGGGCGGCATTGAGATCGGTGCGCAGGTCGGTAAGCGCCCGGTCGAGCTCCTGGTGGAGCGCCAGCTCGAGACCTGCCGCCACGGCATCACGCTCGCGTTCGGCCCGCTCGGCGCGACGGCGCGCTGCCGCCTCCACCGCCTCGGCGGCGGCGGCCGATTCGCCGCGGGCCCGCACCAGCGCGAGCTCCGCCTCCCGCCGGGCACGCTCGGCGGCGGCTTCCGCCTCGCGCGCCTGGCGGTACGCGTCCTCGGTAAAGCCCAGCGCGGCCAGCCTGGTGCGCAGCTCCCCCGCGCGCGCGGTCGCCTCGGCGCACCCCTGCTCCGCCCCGGCCAGCTCGGCCGCGGCGGCCGGCCCGCGTTCCGCGGCGCCGCGCAGCCGCTCGGCCTGCAGCGCGAGCGGCTCCAGGGTGCGGATCTGAGCGACGACGGACTCGTGCCGCGCCTGGTCGTAGGCGCCGTCGAGCCCGGCCAGGACCGTCTCCAGCTCGCGCACCCGGGGGAGGAGCCGCTCGCGCTCGCGCTCGAGCGGCCCGCCCTCCTGCGTCAGCGCGACGAGCCGGCCGAGCTCGCCGGTGGCCTCGACCAGCTCGGCCTCGAGCCCCAGCCGCCGGCGGTCCGCGTCTTCCAGCTCCTTCGGCTCGAGCTGCAGCTGCTCGATGCGCTGCTTGTAGAAGTTGCCGTTGGAAACCACCTGCTCGATCTGCCGGTCGAGCAGCTCGAGCACCTTGGCGTATTCCGCGCCCAGCGGGCGCGCGCAGGTGGGGCAGTCGCCCTCGGGGCCGGCCTCGACGATCCGCTGCCGCTGCTCCTTGAGCTCCTGGTACTGATCGAGCAGCCCCTGGCGCTTGGTGCGCGCGTCCTGCGCATCGCGCACCCAGGTGGTGCGGAGGGTCTCGCCGTCGAGCGTGACGGCGGTGAGCGTCGCGCGCAGATCGCTCACTCGGGCGCGAGCCCCCTCGACGTGCGCGCCCGCCGGCACCCGGCCGATCCGCTCCTCGACCGAGTCGAGGTGGCGGCGCACGTCTTCCAGGCGGGCCAGCGCGCTCCGGCGCTGCGCATGGGCCTCGGCCTGCCGCTCGAGCGCGGCGGCCTCCTCGCGCAGCCCGGCGAGCGGCGCCAGCGCCCGGCCCACCTCGTCCAGCCGGCGCGCGGCCGCGGCCGACTGCTCTGCTTCACGGCGCAGCCGCTCGACCCGTTCGGCCGCGGCCGCGAGCTGATGCTCGGCCAGGCGCAGCTCCCCCTCAGCGGCCTGCGCGGCGTCGCGCAACTGCTGCAGCCGTTCCCAGTGCGGCCGCACCTCGCCCAGACGGCGCTCCGCCGCCGCGGCGCCTTCGGCCGCCACCCCTTCCGCCGCCTGCGCCGCGGCGACGCGCTCGCGAGCCGCCACCTCCGCGGCCTCGATCTCGGCCAGATTGCCGAGTGAGGCGCGGAGCGCGTCGTGGCGCGCGCGGAGCGCGGAGCGGCGTTCCTTGAGCCGGTCCTGCGCGGCGCGGATGCGCTCGTAGCCCAGCACCCGGGAAAGAAACTGCGCGCGCTCCGGCGCCGACATGGCCGCCATGACCGCGAGCTCCTTCTGCCCCGTGAAGTAGGTATTGAAGAACTCGTCCCGGGTCATGCCCAGGAGGCGGGTGACACGCTCGGTGACCGCGCCGATCGAGTTGGCGATCGGCGCGGGATCGCCGTCCTGGTACAGCTCGGCGCCATTCAGCGTTCGCACGACACGATAGCGGTGCGGCCCCAGGCTGAACTCCATCTCGACCTCGACCCGGGAGCGCGGCGGGGCGCCGCGGCGGCGGATGGTGTCGCGGCTGCCGCGCGCGGCCGGCATGCCGTACATCGCCCAGGCGATGGCCTCGAGAATGGTGGTCTTCCCCGCCCCGTTGGGCCCGATGATGCCGGTCAGCCCCGCGCCCAGCTCCAGATCGGTATTCTCGTGCTGGCGGAAGTTGCACAGCCGCAGGCGATGGATCTGCATCAGCTCCCCGCGAGGTCGCGCTCGACCGCGTCCACCAGCTCCTCGCCCAGGCGCACGAAGGCGTCGCGGTCGAGCTCCGCGGGGAGCGGACGGCGCTCCAGGTAGGTGCGCACCAGCTCCGGCAGCGTCTGCCGCCGGCCCGGCGCGCCCATGCCCACGGTGCGATGGATCTCGGGCCGGCGCAAGTCGAGGTGGAACTGCAAGGCCGACGACTTGAGCGCGCGGACCGCCGCGTGGTCGAGCTCGCGTCCCACGTGGCGGGCCACGTTCCAGACCCGGAGGCGCACGATCTTATCCGCGACCCCGCCGGGCACCGCGGCCACGCGCTCGGCGATCAGCGCATCGATGGCGGCGGCGGGGAGTCCGGCGGCGTCGATCGGTTCGAGGTCGAGGATGTCGCGTGCGAGCGGCACCGGCCGGCGCTCGGTCGTCCCGCGCTCGAGGTCTGCCAGCAGCCATCCCTTGCCGCGGCCGCCGTGCTCGGCCTCGTCCGTCAGCTCGCCCCAGATGTTGGGGCTCACATACTCGAGCGACCCCGCATACCAGACCCGCGGCGCCACCTCGTGCTGCACGTGGTAGTGGCCCAGCGCCACGTAGCTCCACTCGTCGGGCGCCATCTCCTCAAGGCCGAGCAGCGCGCCGCCGTACTCGGCCGACGTCCGGTCGGTGGGGAAGACGCCCTCGATCTCGCCGTGGAGCACCAGCACTCGATGGCGCTCGCTTCCTTCGGGCCGGAGCGAAGGCCGGGCGCCGCTCACCAGCGCCTGGTGCGGGACGGCCAGCACGGAGAGGTCCAGCGCGGGATATACCAGGTGACGCGCCTCGTCCACCGCGACATCCACGCCCAGCTCCTCGAACAGCCGGAGGATCGATCCGGTCTCGGTCGAGCGCGGGGTGTCATGATTGCCGGCAATGAGGACGATCGGCGCGCCGGGCAGGGCCTCGCGCAGGCGCTGGAACTGCCGGAACGCGAAGACGATGGCGGCGTTGGTGGGACGGACCGCGTGGAACAGATCGCCGGCCACGAGCACGGCGTCCGGACGCGCCGCCACGACCGCATCCACCGCTGTCCGAAAGGCCTGGGCGACGTCGGATTCGCGCTGATTGATCCCGGCCGCGGTCTGCCGGTGGTAGAGCCGGACCCCCAGGTGAGGGTCGGCGATATGGGCTAGTTTCACCGCTGGAGAATGGGGCCAAAACGGCGAAATCGCAAGGACTTAAGGCCCGACCTTGCCCCGGTGTCGAGCATCAGGGTACGTTGTTGCCATGGACGCCGATCCAGCCAGTTCCCGCCTTCCGTGACCGACCGCGAAACTTCCCGAGCTTCGACCACCGAGGGCCTGCCAGTCGCGCCATCGATGGGGCCGACGCTCGAATCGATGCGGGTGCCCCGCCAGGACGAGGGCAACCGGCACCGGACCCTCGTCATCAGCGCCATCGCCGTCGGCATCGCCTGCTTCGCCGCGCTCGCGGCCGAAGCGCTCATCGCGCTCATCGGGCTGATCACCAACCTCGGTTTCTACGGGCGCTTCTCCTTCGCTTTCACCTCGCCCAAGGACAACACACTCGGCCTCGCCGTCGTGCTGGTGCCGGTAATCGGCGCGCTCATCGTCGGCGTGATGGCGCGCTACGGCTCGCCGGCCATCCGCGGTCACGGGATCCCGGAGGCGATGGAGCGGGTGCTCTACAACCAGTCGCGCATCAGCGCACGGGTGACGCTGCTCAAGCCGCTGTCGGCGGCAGTGTCGATCGGCACGGGCGGGCCGTTCGGCGCGGAAGGTCCGATCATCGCCACCGGCGGCGCGCTGGGCTCGCTCGTGGGCCAGGTCCTGCAGATCACCGCCGACGAGCGCAAGGTGCTGCTCGCGGCCGGGGCGGCCGCGGGGATGGCGGCCACCTTCGGGAGCCCGGTCTCGGCGATCCTGCTCGCGGTCGAGCTGCTGGTGTTCGAGTACCGGCCGCGCTCGCTCATCCCCATCGCGCTCGCGAGCACGGTGGCGGCAGCGGTGCGGACGGTGTTCCACGGCTCCGCGCCGGTCTTCGCCATGCCCGACGTGACGAGCCCCTCGAGCACCGCGCTCGCCTCCTACGTGCTGCTCGGTGCGGTGGTCGGCCTCCTGTCGGTCTATATCACGCGCGGCGTCTACGCCATCGAGGACGCGTTCGAGCGGCTGCCGGTCCACTGGATGTGGTGGCCCGCGATCGGCGCCGTCGTCGTGGGCATCGTGGGATTCCTCGAGCCTCGGACCCTGGGGGTCGGCTACGACAACATCGACCAGATCCTGTCCGGCAGCATCGTCGGCTACGCGCTCGCGGCGCTGGTGGTGCTGAAGCTGGTCTCCTGGTCGGTGGCCCTCGGCAGCGGCACCTCGGGCGGCACGCTCGCGCCGCTGTTCACGATTGGCGGCGGCCTGGGCTCGATGCTCGCGGCGGGCGGGATGCTGATCTTTCCCGGGTTCCAGTTCGACATCCGCGTGGCGGGCCTGGTCGGGATGGCGGCGATGTTCTCGGGCGCGTCGCACGCGATGCTCACCTCGATCATCTTCGCGTTCGAGACCACGCGCCAGCCACTCGGGCTGCTGCCGCTGCTCGGCGGGTGCAGCGCCGCGTATCTGATCTCGATCATGCTCATGCGGCACTCGATCATGACCGAGCGCCTGGCCCGGCGCGGCGCGCCGGTCCCTACGGAGTACTCCGCCGACTACCTGCACCAGCTCCTGGTGCGCGATCACGCCAGCACCGGCGTGGCCACGATCCGCTCGGACGAAACGGTCGAAGCGGCGCTGGCGCGGGTATCGGGCACCCCAGCCGAGCGGGCCCACAACGGCTTCCCCGTCGTCACCGCCGACGGGCGGCTGGTCGGTGTGGTGACCCGCCG
>DASUXW010000159.1:0-10259 GCA_036377715.1 Gemmatimonadales bacterium | reverse complement strand
CTCGCTCGGCCAGGGAACGGGGATCGGCGGGTTCCTCGGGCTCGAGGAGCCGAACCTCTTCGGCCGGGGCAAGCGCGGCAAGCTCCAGTGGCAGTTCGGGAAGAACATCAACGACTTCACGCTGAGCTACACCGATCCCGCGATCCGCGAAAGCCGGATTTCGGGGACGGTCTCGTTGTTCGACTCGCGGGCGCGCTACACCATCGGCGACCTCGGCCGTCGCAAGCAGACCGGCGGGAGCGTGCAAATCGGCTTCCCGTTCTTCGGCTCCCGCTACACCCGGTTCTTCACCTCTTACTCGTATCAGCGGATCCGGTACACCGAGGGCTCTGCCGACCTGCGCGCGCGCTTCCGCTGCAGCTCCTGCACCCGGTCGTCACTCGGAACCAGCGTCCTGCGGGACACCCGTGTCGGGCTTCCGTTCGCGGTGGGCGGCTCGCTCACCAATGTGAGCGGGGAGCTCAACGGCGGGTTCCTCGGCGGGACGGGCGACTATCGGAAGGTGGATCTCGAAGGTCGGTGGTACGCGCCTCTGGGCACCATGGGGGGCGGGGGGCAGCTCGGCGCCGGGGTACAGTTCGTGCTAGGGCTTACCGCCAAGTCCGGGTTCATCTTCGGCGATGCCGGACCGTTCTTTACGGAGCTCTACTCGCTGGGCGGGGTGCAGTACGGCATCCCGCTCCGGGGCTACGACGAGTTCTCGATCACCCCGAACGGGTTCGACCCCTCGGCCAGCGGGAACCAGGCAAGCCCGGATGCGTTCGGGAAGTCCTACGCGGCGTTCACGGTCGAAGCGGGCGCGCGGATCAGCCAGTCGCTCTATTTGAGCACCTTTTTCGACGCCGGCAACGTCTACCGCAGCGCGCGACAGTGGGACCCCACCCGGCTGTTCCGCGGGGCCGGCGTGGGCGCGGCGGTGGTCTCGCCCCTTGGGCCGATCGGCATCGACCTGGGCTACGGGTTCGACAAGGTGGACGGGCAGGGCCGCCCCGCGCCGGGGTGGCAGCTCCACTTCAAGTTGGGCAATTTCTTCTAGCAGTCGGACGGACCTCACATCGGGAGCGATGCATGAAGCTGTTCCTCGTGGCAACCGCGGCCGCCCTTCTTTCGATCGCCGGCGGTGTCCGGACGGCCGCCGCGCAGCAGGGCGGGGGGACGAAGCTCGCCTACGTCAACACGCAGGCGATCCTCAGGGCCACCCCGGGCTACGCGCAGGCGGAATCGACCTTCACCAAGGAGCTCGCCACCTACCGGAGCGAGGTCCAGAAGCTTCAGGCGAGTCTCGACTCCTCGGCTTCGGACTTCGAGCAGCAGTCGGTGATGCTGAGTCCCACGCAGAGGGCGGCCAAGCGCAAGGACCTCGAGGGCCAGCAGAAGAAGCTCGAGGAGCGGACGCAGGAGCTCCAGCAGCGCGCCACGAGCCGGGAGCGGGAGCTGCTCGATCCGATCCAGTCGAAGGTGAACAGCGTCATCGAGGGGCTGCGCGCCTCGGGCAACTACGCGATGATTTTCGACGTGAGCGCCCCCAACAGCGGCATCGTCACGGCCGACAAGTCGCTGGATCTCACCCAGAAGGTCATCCAGCAGCTCAAGTCGGGCAGCTGAGCCCGTGTCCCAGGCAGGCCTCACCGCGCAGGCGGTCGCCGACCTCGTCGGTGGCCGCCTGCTTGGCGATGGGACGGTGACGGTGACCGCCGTCCGCGCGCTGGACCGCGCCGGGCCCGACGCGATCTCGCTGGCGGTCTCGCCCCGGTATGGCGAGGCGCTGCGGCGCTCGCGCGCGGGCGCCGTCCTGGTCCCCCCGGCGCTGGCCGAGGCCCCGGACGGGCCGGGCGCTCGGATCGTCGTGCGCGACCCGTACGCCGCGCTGGTGCGGGTCATGGCGGCACTCGCGCCCCCACCCGAAGCGGCACCCGGGGTGGATCCCAGCGCCCGACTGGGGCCCGGCTGCGTGCTCGGAGCCGACGTGAGCATCGGGCCGTTCGTCGTGCTCGGCCGTGAGGTCCGGGTGGGTGCCCGTGCCCGGCTGGCCGAAGGCGTCTCGCTGGGCGACGGCGTCGTCGTGGGTGACGACAGCGAGATCGGCCCGCGAGCGGTATGCTACCCGGGCACCAGCATCGGCCGCCGGGTGGTGATCAAGGCGGGGGCGGTGATCGGAGGCCCCGGGTTCGGCTACCTTCCGGGGCCGGCGGGCCACACCCGGATCCCGCATGCCGGACGCTGCATCGTGGAGGACGACGTCGAGATCGGCTCGAACTCCTGCGTCGACCGGGGGAGCCTGGACGATACCGTGATCGGCCGCGGCACCAAGATCGACAACCTGGTCCACGTGGCCCACAACGTTCGACTCGGCGAGCGGTGTCTGCTGATGGCGGGCGTCGGGATCGCGGGGAGCACCCACATCGGGAATGACGTCATCCTCGCCGGTCACGTCGGCGTGACCGACCATCTGGAGATCGGCGACCGGGTCCGGGTCGCGGCCAAGAGCGCCGTCTTCGGCGACATTCCCGCGGGCGCCGCGGTGGGCGGGCACCCGGCTCGCGCGCACCGACAGTTCCTGCGCGCGCATGCCGCGCTCTATCGGATGGTCCCCATCATCAATCAGCTGGAGCGGCTCGCGGCCGCAACCGGGAAGGCTCCCGATGCCTAGGCGCACGCTCGCCGGCCAGGCCGTGGTGCGCGGGAGGGGGCTCCACACGGGGCGCGAGGTGACGGCCCGGTGCACCGGCGCCCAGGCGGGGCAGGGGATCGTCTTCCAGCGGATGGACCTGGCGGGAGCGCCCCGGATCCCCGCACGCGTCGCGGAGGTCCAGGCCACCGACCGGCGCACGGCCCTGGGCGAAGGCGAGGCCGTGGTGCAGACCGTCGAGCATCTGCTGGCCGCGGCCGTCGCGCTCGGCCTCGACGATCTCACGGTCGAGCTCGACGGGCCCGAGCCGCCGATCGGCGACGGCTCGTTCGAGCCCTACCGGTCGGCGCTCGCCGAGGCCGGAGTGGCGGAGGTGCCGGGGGAGCCCGTGGTCTACCGCGTCACCGCGCCGTTCCAGCTGGCTGAAGGCGACGCGAGCTACGTCGTGGCGCCGGCACGCTCGCTCCGCCTCACCACCACGATCGAGTGGCCCCACCCGCTGATCGGCCGGCAGAGCGGCGCGTACGAGATCACCCCGGCGGAGTTCGCGCGCGAGCTCGCGGGGGCCCGGACGTTCGGCTTCCTGCGCGAGGCGGAGGCGCTCCGGGCGCGAGGCCTCGCGCTCGGCGCCGGGCTCGAGTCCACGCTGGTGCTGTCCGAGGAGGGCCTCGTGGGCGATGCCACGCTGCGCTGGCCGGACGAGTTCGTCCGCCACAAGGCGGCCGACATCCTGGGCGACCTCGCCCTGGTCGGCGGGCGGCTCGAGGCGCACGTGATCGCAACGAAGCCGAGCCACCAGGGCAACATCGCGCTGGCCCGCTGGCTCACCCGCACGGCGCAGCGCGACGGAGGCGTGGCGATGGACATCGGCCGGATCCTCGACGTGATTCCCCACCGGTACCCGTTCCTGCTCGTGGACCGCATCCTCGAGGTGGAGGGCACCAAGCGGATCGTCGGGATCAAGAACGTCACCATCAACGAGCCGTTCTTCCAGGGCCATTTCCCCGGCCACCCCATCATGCCCGGCGTGCTCATCATCGAGGCGATGGCGCAGGTGGGAGGGATGCTCCTGCTCGGCACGATCGAGGACCCGGAGCAGAAGGTGGTGTACTTCATGTCCCTCGACAACGTGAAGTTCCGTCGGCCGGTCCTCCCGGGCGACCAGCTCCGCTGCGAGCTCGAGATGCTGCAGAACCGCGGCCGCACCTGCCGGATGAAGGGCGTCGCCTACGTCGACGGGAACGTCGTGGCCGAGGCCGAGATGATGGCGCGCGTGGTCGACCGGTGAGCACGACCGTCCACCCGACGGCCATCATCGATCCCTCGGCGTGCCTGGGCGAGGACGTCGAGATCGGGCCGTGGGTGATGGTGGGGCCGCAGGTCACCATCGGCGACCGCTGCCGGCTGGGGCCACGCGCGCGGCTGGTGCGCAACGTCCGGCTGGCCGAAGACGTGAGCATCGGCGACGGGACGATCCTCGGCGGCGACCCGCAGGACCTCAAGTTCCGCGGCGAGGAGACCTGGGTCGAGATCGGCGCCGGGACGATCGTCCGCGAGTACACCACCATCAATCGGGCCACGTCGCACAGCTATCGGACCGTGGTGGGCCAGCGCTGCTTCATCATGAGCTACGTCCATCTGGCCCACGACTGCCACGTGGGCGACGAGGTGACGATCGCCAACGCGACCCAGTGCGCCGGGCACGTCACCATCCACGACCGCGCGGTGCTGAGCGGACTGAATGCGGTGCATCAGTTCGTCACCATCGGGACCCACGCCTTCGTGGGCGGCGGATCGCGGGTGAACCAGGACATCCCGCCCTACGTCAAGGCGGTCGGCAACCCGATGGAGCTCTACGGGCTCAACTCCATCGGGCTGCAGCGGGCGGGCTTCTCGGGCGAGACCATTGCCGCGCTCAAGCGTGCCTACCGGCTCTTCTTCAACTCCGAGCTCAACCTCTCGCAGGCACTCGAGCGGGCCCGGGCCGATCTCCCCGGGTCGCCGGAGGTCGAGCGATTCCTCGCCTTCGTAGAGTCGTCGGAGCGCGGAGTGCCGGCGTGAGCGCCGCGCTTCCGGTGGGCGTCGTCGGCGTCGGCGCGCTGGGGCGGCACCATGCGCGGCACCTGGCCGGGCTGGCGGAAGCACGGCTCGCCGGGGTGTACGATATCCAGCCCGAGCGCGCGCGGGCCGTGGCCGAGGAGCTGGGGACCACCGCCTGCGCCGACCTGGACGAGCTGCTCGGCCGGGTGGAGGCGGTTTCGGTCGCGGTGCCCACGCCGGCGCACGCGGCCGTGGGCCTCGAGGCGCTCGCGCGCGGCGTGCCGGTGCTGATGGAGAAGCCGCTCGCCGCGTCGGTCGAGGAAGCCGATGCACTGATCGCCGCCGCCGAGCGCGCGGGGGTGCAGCTCCAGGTGGGCCACATCGAGCGCTACAACCGCGCGATCCGGGCGGCGGAGCCGTATCTCCGCGGGCCGAGGTACATCGAGAGCCAGCGTCTGGCGCCGTTTCAGCCGCGTGGCACCGACGTGGCCGTCGTGCTCGATCTCATGATCCACGACCTCGATCTCGTGCTCCATCTGACCGGCGGCGCCGAAGCCGTCGAGGTGCGCGCGTCGGGCCTCCCACTGCTGAGCTCGCACCTGGACCTCGCCAACGCCCGAGTGGAGTTCGCCAACGGCGCGGTGGCGCTGGCCACCGCCAGCCGGGTCTCCCGGGACCGGGTCCGCCGGCTCCGCCTGTTCCAGCCGAACGGCTACTTCTCGCTCGATCTGGCGAGCGGCGGCGGCGAGTTCATGCGGGTGCGGAGCGACTGGCAGCCAGGGACCGGGCAGGCGCTGACCGACGTGGTGGAGCGCATCGTGCTCGAGGCGCCCGAGGCCGACGCGCTCCAACTCGAGCTCCGGAGCTTCGTCAACGCGGTCCGGGGCGATCGGGAACCGGTGGTGAGCGGCGAGGAGGGGCGGGCGGCGCTCGCCCTCGCCCTCCGGGTGGCGGATGCGGTGCGCACCTCGCCGCTCGCCGTGTCCGCGGCCGGATGATCGCACGCTCGGCGCCCCGCATCTTCGTCTCCGCCGGCGAGCCCTCGGGCGACCTCCACGGCGCGGGCGTAGTGCGCGCCCTCAAGGCCCGGTACCCCGACTCGACCATCGAGGCGCTGGGCGGCGCCCGCATGGCGGCGGCCGGCGCGACCATTCGGTATCCGATGGAAGGCCTGGCGGCTTTCGGTCTGGTCGAGATCGTGGCCAAGCTCGGGGCCCACCTCCGGCTCCTGCGCGCGCTCCGCACCGATTTCCGCGCGGGGCGCTACGATCTGGTCATCGTCATCGACTACCCCGGGTTCCACGTCCGCGTGGCCGAGGCGGCGCGCCAGGCCGGCACCAAGGTGCTGTACTACATCGCGCCCCAGCTCTGGGCCTGGCGTCCGGGGCGCGCGCGCCGTTTCGCCTCGGCGGTGGACCGACTGGCGGTGGTGCTGCCGTTCGAGCAGCAGTTCTTCGGCGCGCTCGGGCTCCGCAGCGAATACGTGGGGCACCCGCTGGTGGACCGGGGAGCATGGCCGACCCACGCCGAGGCGCGCAGGGCGCTCGGCGTCGAGCCCGGGGCGCGCGTGCTCGGGCTCTTTCCGGGGAGCCGCGGTCAGGAGATCCACCGGCTCTGGTGCCCGTTCCGCGATGCGGCACGGCAGCTCCTCGCCGAGGGCCGATGCGACCGCGTGCTGGTTGCCGGCACGCCAGAGGGGGAGTACCCCGAGCCCGGGCCGCTCGAGATCGTTCGCGGCGACCCCGTCCCCGTCTTCGCGGCTTCCGACGCCGCGCTGGCCAAGTCCGGCACGACCACCCTCGAAGCGGCCCTGGCCGACGTCCCGATGGTGGTCGCCTACAAGGTGCACCCGCTCACCTGGCACATGTTCCAGCGCGTGCGGACCGTCGAATGGGTGAGCCTGGTGAACCTGGTGGCCGGCCGGGAAGTGGTGCCGGAGATGCTGCAGGACCGGGCCGAGGCGGTGCCGCTCGCCGATGCGCTACGGCCGCTCCTGAACCCGGACGACCCCCGCACCCGCGCCCAGCGCGAGGGGCTCGCGGTGGTCCGCGAGCGGCTCGGCGCGCCGGGTGCCACCACGCGAGTGGTCGCCCTGGCCGACGAACTGCTGCACGCGTGAAGCTCAAGGTGCCGCCGGCGGCCGCGCGCGCGCTGGCGCCGGCCGCCGTCCGTGCCCTGGCGGCCACGTGGCGGATCACGACGGCGCACGAGGAGCGCTGGCGGCCGCTGTACGCCAGCCGGCGGCCGCACGTCTTCCTGTTGTGGCACGAGGTGCTGCTGCCGCTCCTCTGGCGGCACCGCGACCAGTCCATCGCCATCGTGGTGAGCGAGGCGCGCGACGGCCAGTATCTGGCCGACCTTGCCGCCGCTTTGGGTTACCGGGCCGTCCGCGGCTCGAGCACCCGCGGCGCGGCCCGCGCGCTTCTGGGCGCCGTGCGGGAGCTCCGGGCGGGGTATGCGGTCGCCTTCACCCCCGACGGCCCCCGTGGCCCCCGACGCGTCCTGAAGGCGGGCGTGGTGGCCGCGGCGCAGCGGGGCGGCGGCATGATCGTGCCACTCCACGCGGAGGCCGACCGCGCCTGGCGATTAGATTCCTGGGACCGGTTCATGATCCCGAAGCCGGGTGCCAGGGTGCGCATCGTGTACGGACGCCCGTTCGAGGTCGCCGCCGGCGATGCGGGACTCGAGGCGGGGTTGGCCGACGCGGAGGAGCGACTGCGCGAGATCGCGGGAAGCGACGAGTGAGCCGCCGGGGCGACACCCACCGCACCGTGCGCTGGCTCTGGACCAGCCGGCGCCTCGACGCGCGCCTGGCCCGGGTCGCGCTGCTGCCGCTCTCCGCGCTCTGGCGCGCGGGGATGGATGCCCGTCGAAGCGCCTACCAGCGCGGGTGGCTCCCCGTCCGCGACCTTCCGCTCCCGAGCGTGGCCGTCGGGAACCTCACCGTCGGCGGCTCGGGCAAGACTCCCATCGCCATCTGGATCGCCCGGCACTACGCCGCCGCCGGCATCCGGCCGGGCATCCTCCTTCGCGGCTACGGCGGCGACGAGGCGCTGGTGCACCAGCACTCGGTGCCCGAGGCGGTCGTCGTCGCCAATCCCGACCGGGCCGCCGGCGCCGAGCGGGCGCTGGCGGCGGGCGCCGAGGTGCTCGTCCTCGACGACGCCTACCAGCGGCTGGACGTTCACCGCGATCTCAATCTTCTCGTCATGAGCGCCGAGACCACGCGCGCGGTCCGCTGGCCGCTGCCGGCGGGGCCCTGGCGGGAAGGATGGCAAGCCCTCGACCGGGCGGACGCGGTGGTGGTCACCCGAAAACGCGCCGGCGCGGAGGCGGCACGCGAACTGGCCGACACGCTCGCCCGCCGGGTGCGGGGACCCGTGGCCATCGCGCACCTCGGGCTGGGCACGCTCGAAGGGCTCGTGAGCGGCACCCGGCGGCCCGCCGCGACGCTGGCCGGGAAGCGGGTGGTGGCCGCGTCGGGCATCGCCGACCCGGACGCGTTCGTCGCCCAGACCAAGGCCACCGGGGCGGCGGTGCAGGTGGCCACCTGGCGCGACCACCACGACTACCGCGACGAGGACGTGGCATGGCTGGCTCATGCCGCGCGCCGCGCCGACCACGTCGTGATCACGCAGAAAGACGCCGTGAAGCTGCGCGACCGGTGGCCCGTCTCGGCCCCGGAGCCGCTCGTGGCGCTGCTCGACCTCACCTGGGAAGCCGGCGGCGACCGCCTCGCCGCCGTGCTCGACGCCGTCGTGACCCCCGTCGATCGCCTGTAACCCGCCACCGGAGCCGTCCGAAACGCTTATGAGTACCATCCGTCCCTCGCCGCTGCTCATCCGTCCCGAGAAGGACACGTTCCTCAACGAGGACAACCCGTTCGAGGCGATGATGTCGCGGTTCGACTCCGCGGCCGAGCTGCTCAATCTGGACCAGGGCCTCTACAAGGTGCTGCGGAGCCCGGAGAAGCAGATCATCGTCTCGATCCCGTTTCAGCGGGACACCGGCGAGGTGGACGTCTACACCGGCTACCGCGTGCTCTACAACACGAGCCGCGGCCCGGCTAAAGGGGGCATCCGGTTCGACCTCAACGTGACCCTGGACGAGGTCACCGCGCTGGCGGCGTGGATGACGTGGAAGTGCGCGGTGGTGAACATCCCCTTCGGCGGCTCCAAGGGCGGCGTGATCTGCGACCCCGCCACGCTCTCCAACACCGAACTGGAGCGCATCACACGCCGTTATACCTCGGCCATCATCGAGACCCTGGGCCCCGACTCCGACGTCCCCGCGCCCGACGTGAACACGAACGAGCGGGTGATGGCCTGGATCATGGACACCTACTCGATGCACAAGCGGCACACCGTGACCGCCGTGGTGACCGGCAAACCGGTGGCCATGGGCGGGTCGCTCGGCCGCCGCGAGGCCACCGGGCGCGGGTGCATGATCATGGCGCGCGAGGCGCTCCGCAAACTCGGGCTGCCGATCAACGGGACCCGTGTCGCCGTGCAGGGCTTCGGCAACGTGGGCTCCACGGCGGCGTTGCTGATGCAGGAGCTCGGCCTCACGATCGTCGCGGTGAGCGACAAGTCCGGTGGGCTCTACGACCCGAAAGGCCTGGACATCGCCACCCTGAGGCAGCACGTGGTGCAGCACCGCTTCCTCAGCGAGTACAAGGAGGCGGAGCACATCACCAACGAGCAGCTGCTGACCGTCGACTGCGACGTCCTGGTGCCGGCCGCGCTGGAGAACGTCATCACGCGCCACAACGCGCCCGACATCAAGGCGCGCGTGATTATCGAAGGCGCCAACGGCCCCACCACGGCGAAGGCCGACAAGATCCTCGACGAGAAGGGCGTGTTCGTCGTCCCCGACATCCTCGCCAACGCAGGCGGCGTGACGGTGAGCTATTTCGAGTGGGTGCAGGACCGGGGCGGCTACTTCTGGGACGAAGACACCGTGAACCAGCGGCTCGAGCGCATCATGGTGCAGTCGCTCGGCGAGGTGGTAGGGATGGCGGAGAAGCACAAGGTGAATCTCCGCACCGGGGCCTACATGCAGGCGATCGAGCGAGTGGCGGCGGTGCATCGGTTGCGGGGGATGTATGCGTGAGGAGGTCGTAAGATGGTCCTCACCCTCCTCGCCGTCGGCAAGCTTCGCCCGGCCTACCGTGCGCTGTGCGACGATTATCTCCGGCGGCTGGGGCGGCACGTGGCGGTGCGAGAAGTGGAGGTGAAGGAGGCGAGCCGGGCGCCGACGGCGAACGCGCAACGGGAGGAGGAGGGCAGTAGACTGATGGAACGGATGCCGGAGCGGGCGCGCCTGGTGGCGCTCACGCGCGAGGGCGACGGGTGGAACAGCGAGGAGCTGGCCCGCCGACTCCAGCGCTGGCTGGCCGAGGCGCGGCCGGTGGCGCTCGCGATCGGAGGCTCGCACGGGCTCGCACCGGGGGTCGTGGCCCGCGCCGCCGATCGTTGGAGTCTCGGTCCCCTCACGCTGCCGCACGAGCTGGCCCGCGTGGTCGTCGTGGAGCAGCTCTACCGCGCCTCCACGATCCTGCGCGGCGAGCCATACCACAAGGGCGCCGGGG
>DASUXW010000158.1:0-21853 GCA_036377715.1 Gemmatimonadales bacterium | reverse complement strand
CGGAGTCGCCCGAGGGGACGAGCCGGGCGGCCGAAACCCAGATCTGCCGGCCGCCGCTGGCCGCGTCGTAGCGCACGACATCCATGGCGGCGGCGAGGGCGCTGTCCGGCTCCAGCCGGGTATAGGCGGCCTCACCTCTGAGCCCGCGCAGGCTGCCCGGGCGCTCGGGCGCAAACTCGGGCGACGCGAAGATGCGCTCGGGCGTGAGGATCGAGGAATCGGGGGTCTGCGCCGGGAGGGCAGACGCGTAGAGGCCGGCGACGAGACCGGCGACGGGGAGTGAACGAAGCAGGAACATGGGCCGGCGACCGTGATGGGGGACGGGATCGATACTGCGCCCGTCTAGAATGCCCCCGGTCCAGGGGCGGCGCCAGTCAGAAGACTGTGATCAGCGCTAGGCTCAGCCCCGAGTAAATCACGATCGCCATCCAGAACTCTTCCGGCGACTCGTGCCGCCGCAGCGTCCGCGCGCGAAATCCCGCCTTCACGCACACCCGCCCGTTCGCGATGGCGTAGGCGACGTAGAACGCCAGCAGCACGCCGAGAGCGTCGAACACCCTCAGCCTCCGCGTCGCACGAGCGCACCGATCAGCATCCGGAGGCCGCCGAACGCCGCCACGATCAAACCCGCCGGGAAGGCGACGATGAACCACAGGCCGAGCCCGATCGGGTTGCCGTCGGCCGGTCCGAGGAGCAGGTACAGTCCCAGCGGTGCGATGCCCGCGAGCGCCAGCCCGAGCCCGCCGATCAACATGCGCCGGCCGAGCTGGCGCCCGCCCGCGCTCACCGGGCCCGCGCTCACCTGCGCCCCCGCGTCGCATTCGATCCGGAGCTCCGCGATACCCGTGCGACCAGCGCCCCGGCCGCCACGCCCGGGACCGTCGCGACGAGCCCCACCACCAGCGCGATCACGACTTCGAGCGGCCAGAGGTTGTGGGAGGTAGGATCGGTCGCGGTCTCCACCACCACTCGGCCGAGCACGACGGCCGGCACCGTGGCTCCGAGGACCACCAGCGCCCGCCCCGGCCGCGCCGCGCCGAGCGCGCAGAGCGCCGCCGCTGCGACGCCGACCGCCAGCAGGCCCGGGCCCATGAGCGCATCCGGCAGGCTCACCCTGGCGTAGGGCAGCGCCCAGTACGGCCCCCCGACGATCAGGAAGCAGGCGCAGGCGGCGCCCGCCAGCCACCAGCCGGATCGGTGCATGCGGATTCTCCCGTGGCAGAATGCGAGGAGCGGGGGGCCGGGCCCGTCGTCCAGGGGCCGGCTGCGCGGATCGCTCGGAGCATGGTCAACTCCCGTGCCGCCGGTTGCGCCCCGGATTACCATTCCGTCCCGTGCTCGCCCTGCTGCTTCTTCTGGCCCAGGACCCTGCCGCCGCCATAGTCGAGGGACGGGGCTCACCCTCCGTCCCGATCCCCCGGATCGAGGCGTCCGCCACCATCGACGGCCGGCTGGATGAGCCGGCCTGGGCCCGGGCCTCGCGCCTCACCGGCTTCTGGCAGTATCAGCCGGTGGACGGGCGCCCCGCGGAGGAGGAGACCGAGGTCCGGGTGTGGTACGCGCCGGAGGCGATCTACTTCGGCATCATCGCCCATGATCGGCTCCCCGGGACCATCCGCGCCACCGTCGCCGATCGCGACAACATCGATAGCGACGACCACGTCGTGCTCGACCTCGACACCTTCCACGACCGGCGCCGCGCGTTCTTCTTCGGCGTCAACCCGCTTGGCGTGCAGAGCGACGGCGTTCGCAGCGAGGGCGCGGGCCAGGTGAGCAGTCTCACCCCCGGCAGCACCGACCTCAACCCGGATTTTGCCTGGGACTCCAGGGGCCGGATCACCGATCGCGGCTACGAGGTCGAGATCCGTATCCCGTTCAAGAGCCTCCGCTATCCGGGCGGCGGCCCGCAGACCTGGGGGTTCAACGTGACCCGGGTCGTGCAGCGCACGGGCTACACCGACACCTGGACCGACGTCCGGAGGGCCAACGCCAGCTTCCTGGGTCAGGAGGGTGCGCTCGCCGGGCTCCATGACCTGAAGCGCGGCGTCACCGTCGAAGCCCAGCCGTTCGTGACCGCCACCGCGAACGGCAGCCGCGAGGCCGTCGGGGGAAGGTTCGATCGGGACGCGGTGAACCCCGACGCGGGCCTCAACCTGCACCTCGGCTTCACCAGCTACGCGCTCGATGCGACGGTCAATCCCGACTTCAGCCAGGTGGAGAGCGACGAAGGGCAGGTGACGGTGAACGAGCGCTTCGCGCTGTTCTTTCCCGAGAAGCGACCGTTCTTCCTGGAAGGCATCGAGCTCTTCGCCTCGCCGCAGACGCTGGTCTACACCCGCCGGATCGTGGACCCGAAGGCGGGCCTCAAGTTTACCGGCAAGCTGGGACAGCTCGGCGTCGCGCACCTGACCGCGGTGGACGAGACCGGCGGCGACGACGCCTGGTTCAACGTCACCAGGCTCCGCCGCGACTTCGGGCGCAATTCGATCGCCGGCGTGACCTTCACCAACCGGGACCAGGGGGGCGCGCACAACCGGGTGCTGGCGGGCGATCTCCGGTACGTCTGGGGCCTCTACTTCGTGCAGCTCCAGTACGGCGCCTCGTTCACCCGCGAGGCCGCCGGGAGCCGCACCGCACCGATCTGGGAGGCCGAGTACGATCGCACCGGCCGTTCGTGGGGGTTCAACTACCTGCTCCAGGGCCTCGGCGAGGGCTTTGACGCCCAGGCCGGGTTCGTGAACCAGCTCCGGAGCAACGTGGTCAACGGGCATGCCTTCAACCGCTTCACGCTCTATGGTGCGCGCGGCGCACTGCTGGAGAATCTCACCTTCTTCCTCGGACCCCAGCGGACGTGGCTTTACGACGGGTTTGGTTTTCGGCCCGGCCTCGAAGGGAGCGAGCACGTCGAGGCGACCTTCCAGCTCCGTGGAGGATGGGAGGTGGAAACGCAGGTGCAGCGCAACTTCGTGAATTTCCAGGACAGCTCCTACGCCGACTACACGGTCGGGAGCCCCCAGGGGCCGGACTATCGGCCGCCGCGCGGCTTCTCGGGTTTCACTTTGGAATCCAAGTTGACCACCCCGACCTGGCGCGGACTCGACGCGGAGGTATCATACGCCCGCGGCCGGTCGGCGATTTTCGAGGAGGGGACGACCGGGCGAGGCTGGGAGGTGAGCGGAGCGCTCAACCTGCGGCCGGCTGCCACGGTCCGGGTGGCGCTCACGGGGACGGTTTTCCGGCTGTTCCGGCTCGACGGGACCGAGTTCGCCCGTTCGACCATTCCCCGGCTCAAGCTGGAGTACCAGCCGCGGCGGGGGCTGTTCTTCCGGGCGGTCGGCGAGTACCGATCGGACCGGACGGCGGCCCTGCGAGATCCCGAGGGCGGGGCGCCCCTCTACGTGGGTGGGGCGCCGAGGCCCGTGTCCGAGTTCAACGGGCTGCGGCTCGATCTGCTGGCGTCCTTCGAGCCCACCCCCGGCACGGCGGCGTATCTGGGTTACGGCAGCTCGCTCGAGACGGACCGCGAGCTGAACCTGTCGCGGCTCGAACGAGTCAGCGACGGTTTCTTCGTGAAACTGGCATACCGGGTCCGACCGTAGGATCTTTCTGAAATGCCCAAGACCAATCTTTCCATGGCGGTCCTGCTTGCCGGCCTGGCGACGGGAGCATGCAGCAGCGCGTCCTCCCCCGCCGCGGCGCGGACCACCCCCGAGCCGGCGCCCAGCGCCGCCGATCGGGTGCGGGCGGACAGCCTCCGCCGCCCCTACACCGAAGCCGACATCGAGTTCATGTCCGGCATGATCTACCACCACAATCAGGCGATCCGCATGGCAGGCTGGGCCCCCTCGCACGAGGCGAGCCCGGCCGTGCAGCGCCTGGCCGCCCGGATCGTCAACGCGCAGCAGGACGAGATCGCCACGATGGCGCAGTGGCTGCGGGATCGCGGCCAACCGGTCCCCGATCCGGCCTCGGGTCACTCCATGCACATGATGCCCGGGATGCTGACCGAAGCCCAGATGCAGCAGCTCGACCAGGCCCGCGGTCAGACGTTCGACAACCTGTTCCTGGCCTTCATGATCCAGCATCACCGAGGCGCCGTGTCGATGGTCAGGGACCTGTTCGCGACCCGCGGCGCCGCCCGCGACGAGCTCGTGTTCAAGTTCGCCAACGACGTCAACGTCGATCAATCCACCGAGATCGCCCGGATGGAGCGGATGCTCGCGGCGCTCCCCTCCGGTAGCTCCACTCCGTGACCCCCAAGGACACCACCATGGCACCCGTGTTTCCCCGTTCGCTGCCGTTCGCGCTCATGCTGGTCGCGGCGGCGTGTTCCCAGTCCACGACCTCCAACCAGTCCACCGCTCCGGCGCCGGCCGCGAGCAGCGCGTCGGCCGAGCCACCTAATCCCGACCCGCGCGTGGGTCTCAAGGCGGGCTTCGCGGACGCCGGCACGGCGTCGTGGAACCTGCGGCTGCTGTCGAACACCCCGCAGCCGGAGCAGTTCCGCGGCATCACCAACTCGGACCTGGCATTCACCGGCAAATACGCGATCCAGGGGAACTACAACGGGTACCAGGTGTGGGACATCTCCGATCCCAGCAAGCCGGTGCTGACGACCGCCTACGTCTGTCCCGCCTCGCAGAGCGACGTGTCGGTGTACCACAACCTGCTGTTCGTGTCGGGTGAGGACCTGTCGGCCCGGATCGACTGCGGGACCGAGGGCGTGCAGGACACGGTGAGCTCGCAACGGCTCCGCGGGCTCCGCATCTTCGACATCAGCGACATCACCCACCCCAAGAACGTCGGCAACGTGCAGACCTGCCGCGGCTCGCACACGCACACGGTCGTGGAAGATCCCAACGACAAGGAAAACGTGTACGTGTACATCTCGGGCTCCTCGCGGGTGCGGTCGCCCAACGAGCTCCCGGGCTGCTCGAGCGCGATGCCCTCGGAAGACCCGAACAGCTCGCTGTTCCGCATCGAGGTCATCAAGGTCCCGGTAGCGCATCCGGAGCAGGCGGCGATCGTGAGCTCACCCCGCATCTTCAATGACCTGGCTGCGCCGCCGAGGCACGGCGCCGCGCCGGAGGATGCCGCCGCCAACAAGCGGATGGTGGATTCGGCCCGGGCGGTCGGCGCGTTCACGGTCGACGTCATGGGCGACGAGCACGTGCTCCCGTCCCAGTTCGTAGACCCGATGCTCGACAGCATCGTGCACGCGCGGGGTGACAGCGGGACGCCGACCGCCGCCGACAGCGCGGCGCTCCGGCAGGCCCTGCCCGCCATGGTCGCCGCCATGCTCGGCGCCGCGGGCGCGAACGGCGGGCCCACCCAGTGCCACGACATCACGGTGTATCCGGCGATCGGCCTGGCCGGCGGCGCCTGCGGGGGCTACGGGCTGCTGCTCGACATCTCCGATCCGGCGCACCCGGTTCGCATCGACGCGGTGTCGGACTCCAACTTCTCCTACTGGCACTCGGCCACCTTCAACAACGACGGCACCAAGCTGCTCTTCTCCGACGAGTGGGGCGGCGGCGGGCAGCCCAAGTGCCGCGCCACCGACAACAAGGATTGGGGCGCGGACGCGATCTTCACGCTGGCCGATCGCAAGCTGCACTTCCAGAGCTACTACAAGATGCCGGCCGCCCAGACCGCGCAGGAGAACTGCGTGGCGCACAACGGCTCGCTGATCCCGATCCCGGGCCGCGACGTGATGGTGCAGGCCTGGTACCAGGGCGGGATCTCGGTGTTCGACTGGACCGACGCCGCGCACCCGAAGGAGATCGCCTTCTTCGACCGTGGTCCGATCGACTCGACCCGGATGGAGAGCGGCGGGTCGTGGTCGGCCTACTGGTACAACGGCGTGATCGTGAGCTCCGAGATCGCCCGCGGGCTCGACATCTTCGAGCTCACGCCGAGCGCGCTGGTCTCGGCCAACGAGATCGCGGCGGCCAAGTCGGTCAAGCTCGACTACCTCAACACCCAGGGCCAGCCGAAGCTGGTCTGGCCGGCCACGTTCGCGCTGGCCCGCGCCTACCTCGATCAGCTCGAGCGCTCCAACGGGCTCGAGTCGGGCCGGATTGCCTCGGCGCGGAAGGCGCTGGACGGCGCCGAGAAGGCATCGGGCACCGAGCGGCAGGACGCGCTCGGCAAGCTGGCGTCGGAGCTCGAATCCGAGGCGGGCGCGGCGGGTGACGCGGCCAAGGTGCGCAGCCTCGCCGGCACCGTGCGGCAGCTCGGCGGTGCGACCAGCTGAGCGGTTCACACCAATCGACCTGAAGGACGGAGCGCCCCGGACCCAGTATCGGTCCGGGGCGCTTCGCGTTCGCCTGCGGCGCGCCCGCGTTGCGCTCAGCGTCCGCCCAGGATCTCCACCCGCTCGATCCGGTCGCCTTCCAGGATCCGTTCGGCCACTTCCCGTCCCCCGTCGATCCTGCCGAACACGGTGTACTCGTGGTCGAGCAGCGGATTGTCCACCAGGTTGATGAACCACTGGCCGTCGCCGGTGTCGCGGCCGCGGGCGGAGATGCCCAGGGTGCCGCGCGCATGGGTGCGCATGGTGAGCTCGTCGCGCATGAAGGCCGAGTCGCCCACGTACTCGTTGGCATCGGGACCGCCGCCCTGGATCACGAAGTTGGGCTCCACGCGCTGGAAGACCTTGCCGTCGTAGAACCCCTCGCGCGCCAGCCGCAGCACCCGCGCGACCGTGGCCGGCGCGTCGCGCGGGAAGAGCCGGACGGTGAAGCTGCCGCCGCCGCCGGTGGGCGCCATGGTCACCCGGAGGCGCGGCGCCGGTCCGAGGAACACGCGCGCCAGCGCCTCGGACCGGATGGCGAGCGGCGCCGGGCGCGCCTCGACCGGCGTCCCCTTCCAGCGGGCGAGTGTGGCGGCGGCGGTCGCGGCGACCAGCGTGTCGTAGTCGGCGAGATACGGCTGGAGCCGCGGCGCCGATGCGGCCGTGCCGATCTCGCCGATCCGCTCCAGCACCGCCATGCGCGGATCCCGGGCGTTCTCGCTTTGCCCGGCGCTCAATGCGTCGAGGGCGTCCAGCAGGGCGGGGAGGACCGCCGAGTCGGGCGAGTCCTTGAGCGCCTGCGCGGCCGCGAGCACGACCTGATGCCCGCTCGAGCGCAGCGCGCGAACGTAGACGGAATCGGCCTCGTGCCCTGCCGTCTGGGACAGCCCGGCGATCGCCGCCTCCTGCACGTTGTGGTCGGGGTCGGCGGCGAGGAGGAGCAGCAGCGGGCGGAAACCGGTGAGCGCGGCCGCGCGGGCGGCGTATATCCGGACCTCCGGGCGTCCCGTCCGCGCCCGCTCGGGCAGGAACGGGTCCGCCGCGGCCGTATCGAGCCGGGCGAGCGCGAGCACGGCGTGCGCGCCCTCCTGCCAGCGGTGGTCAACCGGGCCGCTCCCACCGCGGCCGGCGGCGAGCCGCCGGAGCGTCGCCAGCGCCGCGCCCGTATCGGCGCAGCCGCCGCCGAGCGAGTCGATCGCCGCGAGCGCGACGTACGGCTCACGGTCGTGCGCAGCCGCGAGGAGCGGCCCGCAGTCGTGGGGGCCGTCGCCGAACCGCGACGCCGTGACCGCTTCTACCCGCACGATCGTGCGCGGGTCTCCGAGCCCCCGCCGCACCAGCCCTGCGCGAACGCCGGCCGGGAGCGGGCCCGAGCCGCGGAGCACCATGCGCCGCACCTCGTCGTCGCGGTCGCGGAAGGCGCGGACCGCCGTCGCGCTGTCGAGGCCGTCGGTCGCGGCGAGCGTCCGCACGGCCAGCCGCCGCGCCATCGTATCCGGCGCGTCGGTCGAGAGCTTTCGGAGCAGCGCGATGCTGGAGGGCGAGAGGTTGCCCGTGGTCCGCCGCGCCCGTGCGAGGGTGTAGAGTCCGTGGACCAGACCGGCCGCGGGCCGCTTCGCCAGCCGATCGGCGAGCGTCCGCTCCGCCTGCCTGGCGGCGCTGCTGTCGGCGAAGGGCAGCCTGCCGAGCGACTCTCCGAACGCGTCCACGACCGCGGGATCGGACTCCCGCCCCAGCGCGCCGGTGAGCGCGGCCGCGGCCTCGCGCACATGCTCCTGCGCCGAATCTCCCGGCGCGCCGCGCGTCACGTTCCGCAGCGACTGCGCGAGGGCGTTCGCCGCCTCGGCGCGGATGGCAGGATCAGGGTCGGAGAGCAGCGGAATGAGACGCGCACCGAGCCCGGGCCGCTGCAGCCGACCCAGGCCGCGCACGGCCACACGGCGCAACAGCGTATCCGGGGTGTCGAGCGCGGCGAGCAGCGGATCGATCCCGTCCTGGCCGGTGCCGCGCGCGTCCTCGGCCACGAGCAGCCGCTGGAGGGCGCCTGAATCGGCCGGAGCCGAGGCGCGTGTCTGTCCGGCCGCGGCCGCGGTCGGGATCGCGAGCAGCCCGATGAACAGCGTGAGGCGCACTAGCTTGCCGGCACGACGAAGAGTCCCGCGCGGCTGCCGAACCCGTCGTCCACCGGTACGGCCCCCGCGGGCACCAGCCACGGCCCGCCATCGAATCGCACGTTCAGGTGATGCGCGCCCGGCGCGAGCGACACCGGCAGGATCCAGCGACCCTCGCCCGCGGGCCGCATGGGCACCGGCTGCCAGTCGGTAAAGTCGCCCATCACCTCGGCGCTGCCGGCCTTCGGGCCGCTGATCGTGAGGCGCCGCGCATCGGCCGCCAGACGCGGGGTGGTGGTCGCGGTCTCCGCGGGCGGCGCGGCCGCAGCCGGCCGGGGACGCGACGACCGCGAGCCGAGCGCCAGTCGAAGTCCCAGCGTTCCATAGCGTGCCCCGGGAATGGCCGCGCCGAGCTGCGGCAGCGAATGCCCGGCCGCGCCGACGAGGCCCATGCTCGGCGCGAGCCACCACACCGCGTTCACCTCCCAGCCGGTCCGCCGGAACGGCGCTCCGCCCAGACGCCGAATGAGCGTGAGGCCGAGCTCCACTCCGCCGACGCCGACGCTCCCGCTGCTACCCAGGTCGGTGTACTCGGAGACGTGCCGGCCGCCCAGCGTATCTTCGGCGCCTTGTCCCAGGCCGCCCCGAATCGCCGCGGGCGCGCCATAGGAAGTGCGCGCGACCCAGAAGTTCACGCCGGCCGGTCCGAACGCGTGCCTCAACCCGCCCTCCAGCCGGGTGAACCCCGCGCTGGGCGAGTCCATCCCGGCGGCGCCGAGCGCGGCGCCTACCCAGCCGCCGGTGCGCTCGCCCCGGGTATGAAGCCGCGCGCCGAGGTCCCAGCGCATCGCCGTCCGGCCTGCCGGCTCGCTGTTGAGGTCGAAGGCTCCGGTGAGCTCGGGGTCGAGTCCCAGGATCGCGGCGGTGCGGTACGCCGCGCCGAACGCGCCCCGGGTGAGCGATCCTTCGACGTCGGGCTGATCCCAGGTGGCGGCGCCGGTCCCGAGGTCGAGCGTGCCGGCGAGCTGAAGCGCGGCAAGTGGGCCGGGGGCCGCGGCGAGCAGCGCCAGGCCGGCCAGGAGTACGCAAGGCTTCCGGGCGCGGCCGGTCACGGCGCCCTGCCCGGCCCAAGCCGGTCGCGCAGGTCGAGGAACTCCTGCTGGTCGCCCCCGTTCCGGGCCAGCTCGTCCACCGAGTGCCAGGCGGTATCCACGGTCATTCCGCCGGCCACGAGGTCGGTGAAGACGGCGAGCGGCACCGCGACCCCGCCTCGCGGCGCCAGGCGGCGCATCTCGCCCACCATGGCGGGGGTGGCGCCCGCGCGCATCGCCGCGGCAGCCGCGACCAGATCACCGGGTGCAGCACCCGGCCCGAGCGCTTCGCGGGCGGTCCGGAGGTCGCTCATCATGGCCTCGACCGCGGCGGCGATTCTCGGCCCGGGGGCGCCCTTGCTCGCGCCCTCGAGCGCCTTCTGTACCAGCGGTTCGGTCGGAAGTCCGGCGTCGCGCGCCGCGGCGATCACGCTCTCGACCCGCGTCCTGGTCGTGGAATCGAGCCGGGCCTCGAGCCTGGGGTCCTGCGCGCCGGCGGTCCGCGGCCAGGTCAGGGCAAGACACAGGAGCAGGGTGCTCACATGGAGCATGGGTTCACCGCTGGGCGATGGTGATGACGGACGTGGGCGCGCCGAAGTCGTCCAGCGCGCGCGGCGCGTCGGGATCCCGATGCCATCGCGTTCCGTCGACGATGAAGGTATAGCGGTAGCGGCCGGGGCGGAGGGGGACCGTGACCGACCAGACGTCGTCAGATGCGTGACGGAGCGGCGTGGCGTGCGGGTCCCAATCGTTGAAGTCCCCGACGAGCGCCACGCCCGAATCGGCCGGGGTGCGGAGCGCGAACTCGACCGAGCGCGGCGCGTCGGCCAGCTCCGGCGCCGCCGCGCTCCGGCGCCCGACCAGCACGCCGAGCCCGAACATCGCCGCGAGGCCGGCCGCGAGCGCGAACGGGAGCAGCGGACGGAACGGCTTGACGGGTGCGGCCTCGGCGCGGAGGCGCTCGAGCACGGTGCGCTCCACCCGGTCGCTGAGCGGCACAGGCTCCCGAAGGTGCGCGGCCACCCGGGTGAGGAAGGCGTCCTGCTCCCGGTCGAGGCGGTCGTCAGGTCGCATGATGCTCGCTCAGCAGGTGGCGCAGCCGCTCGCAGGCGCGCTTCACCCGCATCTTGAGGGCGGACTCGCCGGCCCCGGTCAGCTCGGCCATCTCTTCGTAGCTCAGCTCTTCGACGTACTTGAGAAGAAACGCCTCGCGCTGCTCCGGAACCAGGTGCGCGAGCCCGCGCAGCACTTCCTCCCGCGTCATGACCCCATCCGCCGGGTGCGCCACGCCGACCGCGGCAGCGGCCTCGAGCGGGACATGCCGCGACTCCTCCCGGTGCCGGCGTGAGCCGAGCGTCCGGCACCGGTTGACCAGGATCCTGAAGAGCCAGGCCGCGAATCGCTCGGGATCACGGCACTGCGCCAGCGCACGATAGGCCAGGGTGAACGCATCCTGCAGCGCCTCCTCGGCGTCGCTCTCGTTGCCGAGCAGGTGGCAGGCGTACCGGCCGAAGCGATGACGATACCGGGTCATCAGCAGACCGTAGGCGTCCAGATCGCCCTGGCGCACGCGCTGGACGAGCTCGGCGTCCGGGGGAGTCACCTGAGAGAGACTCGGGACGGAGGCCATGCGTCACAGACGGACGGGCGGACGGGCGGACGGGCGGTCAGTGACAGCACACGCCACGATCGCCGGCTTCCGTCCGCCCGTGCGCCCGCCCGCCTGTCCGCCTGTGACCCATCCGCCCCTGCCGCAGTCTCTCGATGTACATACCTTCCCTTCTACGGAGGCTCGTTGCAATGCGATTCATGCTCCTGGCGGCCGCGGTAGCCGTCCTCATCGCGCAGGGTTGCTCCCCGGACGGCACCGGGCCGCGGGCGGGCGAGCCCGCGCGGCTTCGGCTGGTGAGTACCTCGCCCGACGCGGGCGGCCTGGATCTGCTGGTGAATGGAAGGACGGTGGCGCAGGGGGTCGGGCCCACAGCGGCATCTACGGCCGCCGAGGTCGAGGCGGGGGATGCCAGCGGCGAGGTGAGGGCCAGCGGCTCGGCGGCCACGCTCGGCAGGCTGGCGCTCCCGCTGGAGGCGGGCAGGTCCTACAGCGTGCTCGCTTCGGGACCGGTCCAGGCGCTTACGCTGACGTTATCGGTGGATACCGGGTTCGGCGGCCCGCCGGTGGAGGGCCCGCCGCCACCGCCGGTGGACAGCGGCGCCGCGCCGCCGCCGGTTACCGATGCGGCCCGGTTCCGGATCATCCATGCCGCGCCGGACGCACCGCCGCTCGATCCCTATCTCACCGAGGAGGGTGCGCCGCTCGATACCTTGCCGACCCTGCAGCCGTTCGAGTACGGGGGCCTGGCCCTCACGGCCGACCTGGTGCGGCGGCCGGGACGCTACACCGTCCGCTTTACCGACGCGGGCACCACGCACGTGGTGCTCGAATCGGAGGCGATCGACGCCGGCGCGGGCGAGCTGCTGACGGTGGTCCTGGGCGAGAACACCGACAAGTCGCTCCGGGTGGACGTCGTCGAGGAGTAGGGCGCTCAGTCGCGACCGAGCCGCCACAGCAGCAGGGCCAGCGGCAGCGCCAGCAGCGCCGCAAGCACCAGCCGACCCTGCCAGTGGGCCAGATTCACGGTCCAGCCCATGGCAGGGTTGCGCTTGGGCACCCATACCCGGGTGTCGAGCTCGCTGCTGTAGAGGCCGAGCGGTCCGCCCCGCCAGTTCTCGGGACGGGCCCATTCGCGGGTGTTGCGCGCGTCGGCGCGGCCGCTGTTCATCGTCGCCTCCATGATGTCCGCGCAAGACTCGGCCGGCACCCGTGCGATCGCGGTGAGCGGTGTCACGGTCGGTGCGCGTGCGGTCGGCCAAGCTGAGACGATGCGAGACATGGAGGCATGATGGCATACGACATGGAAGCCGGGATCGGCTCCGACCTCCCGGTCGGCGACCGGTACTACGGCCCGCGCGAGTGGGCAGGGCAGGGCGGCGGCAGGGACGGCGATTTCGAGCGCGGGTACCTCCGGGGCACGTTCGAAGGCAGCCGGAGCCGATACACCAGCGAACGCTACCGCGGGACCAACATCGACCAGATAGACAACTTCCTCGACCGGGTGCCCGCCTGGGCGGGAGCGGTCACGGGGCCGCACGTTGGCCGCGGACCGCTCGGCTACATCCGCTCGGAACGACGGATCGAGGAAGATGTCAACGAGGCGCTCACCCGCGATCCCGATCTCGACCCCACCGACGTCGAGGTCCGCGTGGAGGGCGACGAGGTGACGCTCGAGGGTACCGTCGATTCGCGCGCCGACCGCCGGCACGCGGAAGACGTCGCCGCGGCGGTGGCCGGGGTCTGGGACGTCCACAACCGGCTCAAGGTCCGGAACCGCTAGCGGGAGCGTTGCGCAGGTCCGCCGCGGCCTCCTCGAGCGCGGCGCGTCGCTCCGGGTCACGCTCGCGGGCGAGCAGGCGCTGGAGTGCGTCGAGGTGCGCGGTCCGGAGCGCGTCCTCGGTGGGCACCGGCACGTCGGGGCGCACGCCCGTGCCCTCCCAGTTGGTCTCGGTTACCGGATTCACTGCCCGACCCGCGGGGACCCAGACACCGAAATGCTCCGTCACCCGGCGCATCCCTCCTGGGTGGGCGCCGCCGCCCGTCGTGTCGCCCACGATTGTGCCGCGGCGCTGCGTCTGGATGTCGTACGCGAACTCCTCCGCGCCGGAGAAGGTGTGGTCGCTGGTGAGCACATAGACCGGCCGGCTGGTGCCGTAATGCATGCCGCTCACCGGTCTGGTGCGGAACTCGTCCCACCGGTCCATCGGCCGCCAGTAGAACCGGTTGATCAGTGTCTTCGGGGGCAGGAGGTAGCTGCACACCGCCGCCACCATGTCCGGATCCCCGCCCCCGTTCCGGCGCACGTCGATGATGAGGGCGTCGGTACGGGCCAGGAAGTCCATCGCGGCGGCGAGCGCCGAGTCCGCCTGGGCCGCGGTGAAGCCGAAGCTCCGGATCTCGAGGTAGCCCACGTTGCCGGCCAGCCGCTCGACCCGTTCGAGACCGTAGTTGACCCGCCGCCCGAAGGCGTCGTGCTCGCGGCGCTGTTCGGGTGAGGGCTCCCCGTCGGGGGTCTCGTCGGCCACGCCGTCGCTCCGGTACACCACGCGGAGGTGCCGGTCGTGGCTCACGGCCTGGAGGTCGGTCGTGAGCGAGTCGGCGAAGGCCCGCGCGCTGGTCACCCGATCGTAGGCGCCGCGGCGGGCGCGATCGTGCACCGACCGGACCATCTCCTTCGCCTTCGCGGGAAAGACGTAGCCTTCGTCGAGCCGCTGGAGCACGCCGTCGATCACTCGGGCGCGCATGGCGGCGTCGATCGTCAGATCCGGCCCGGTGTCCGCGAACTGGGCCGCGGCGGGCCGGGCAAGGAGCAGCGCGGAAACGACCAGGAGCATGCTAATATCCGGCGACCTCCATCGGGGGATGCGGCAGATGCGGTGCATGGTTCGGCTCCAGATCAGTGTCGTCATCGCCCTTGCGCCCCCGGCGGCTGTCGCGGGCTGCGGCCGGGCGTCAGCGGGAGGCGGCGCCTCGGCGGTCGTCCTCGCGCCCGAGCCCGGCGAGCGCCACCTGAGCCACCTCCGCCAGCTCACCTTCGGCGGCAACAACGCCGAGGCGTATTTCTCGCCCGACGGAACGCAACTCATCTTCCAACGCCAGGAGCGGGTGGATGCGGGGTGCGATCAGCAGTACGTAATGAACGTGGACGGAAGCGGGATGCGCCGGGTTTCAAACGGGCTCGGCCGCACCACCTGCGGGTACTTCTACGACGGCGGCCGGCGGATCCTCTACAGCTCGACCTTCGAGGCTTCGCCGCGATGCCCGCCCCGGCCCGACTTCTCGCAGGGCTACGTCTGGCCGCTGGACCGGTTCGAGATCTACACGGCGCGGCCAGACGGGAGCGACCTCCGGCGCCTCACCCGGAACGACGCCTACGACGCCGAGGCGACCGTCTCGCCGGACGGCAAGCGGATCGTGTTCACCAGCACCCGTGACGGCGACCTCGAGCTGTACACCATGAACGTGGACGGAACTGATATCCGCCGGGTGACGCACCGGGTGGGCTACGATGGCGGCGCGTTCTTCTCGCCCGACGGGAAACGGCTGGTGTGGCGGGCGATGTATCCCGGGACCGCCGCCGATTCGGCCGACTACCGCCGGCTGCTGGCGCAGCGTCTGGTGCGGCCGACCAGCCTCGAGCTGTGGGTGGCCGACGCCGACGGAAGCAACGCTCGGCAGGTGACGCACCTGAGCGCGGCCAGCTTCGCGCCGTACTTCCACCCCGACGGCCGCCGGATCATCTTCGCCAGCAACTACCCCGACCCGAAGAGCCGCAACTTCGACCTGTACCTCGTCGGCGTGGACGGCAGCGGCCTCGAGCGGGTGACGACCAGCGGCGAGTTCGACGGGTTTCCGATGTTCAGCCCGGACGGGCGGCGACTGGTGTTCGCGTCCAACCGGCACGCGGCGGTTCGCGGGGAGACCAACATTTTTATCGCGGATTGGCGCGATCACTGAGCTCGTGGTCCTCCTGCGCCGAGCCACCCCGCGGCTCAGATCCGCTCCGCGGCCCCCGTCTCCGTCCGCGCCCACGGAATCAGGTCGAGGCGCTCGTACGGGATCGGCTTCCCGGTCGCCTCGCTGATCCCGAACCGGTCCGGGTGCTCGTACAGCCGCTGCAGCGCCGCGTCGATCTCCTCCAGCTCGCTGCTGGCGCGTTGGGCGAGCTGCGCCGTCATCTCCTGGTCGTAGCTGTCCGTCCCCTGGTCGGCCAGGTGGAACGGGTAGTTGGAGAGGTCGCCGTCGTCGGCCGGCTGGCCGGCGTTGCTCTCCTCGTCGTAGCGCCGAATGACATCGAGGGCGCGCTCGCGCTCTTCGCGGAGCCGCTCCTCGAGGTGGTTGCGCTGCTCGTCCGTCAGTGCCATCGAGACCTCCGGGCTATCGGCCCTGGGTTCGTACCTCGTTCTGCACGTCGGTTACCCCGGACACCGACTCCGCGATGTCTTCCGCGAGCCGCTTCGACCGCCGGTCGTGCACGGTGCCGCGCAGGGTGACGACGCTGTCCTGCACCGCCACGTCGAGATCGCTCGCGTCCACTTCGGGGTGCATCGTGAGCGCCTCGCATACGTCCTCGCGGATCCGCTCGTCGGAGCGCCGGTATCCCTTGGGTCCTCGGCCGGCGAACGAGGGACCGCTTCCGGCGATGCGCCCCACGTGCGAGAGGTCGCGGCCCGGGAGCGCCCCCCGCGTGTCGATCCGGTCGGGGTCCATGTGGGTGCGGGCGCGGCCGCCCATCGTGTCCCACCGCACCGGGCCGTAGCTCCGGTCGGGCGCGTAGGTCTGCGACTGGGCGTAGTCGTAGTTCTCCCGGTCGTACACCATGGGTCGGTTGTAGCCCGCGTTCCAGCGCTCGGGCGCGGGTCCGGTGTGCGCGGGAGGACGCATGGGATTGCCCGTCTGGTCGAGTATGCCGTCCGGCGGGAAGGCGCCGGCGTCCATCCCGCCAAGCAACTGGCCGTGGTACATGAACAACTCCGAGCGGCCGGAGTCGTAATACCCGGCGGGGCCCCGCCTGCCCTGCCCCCATGCTGCCGGCGCGCGGAGCTCGGCGTCGTTCGGAATCCGGTCGGGGCCGAGCGAAGCGGGATAGACCCCGCTTCGGCCGACGGCGTCGCGCCGGCCGGCGCCCCCGCCCGGCCGGCCGATGTCGCGCTGCTCGCGGGCGTGCTCGGTGAGTGGAGAAAAGTGACGCGCGGGTCCCTGCCCGCGATTGAAATCGGCAGTCATGAGGTGGGTCTCCTTCGTCTTCACGTCGTGAATCCCGTGCCGGCGGCCGGCGGCCGGCGGCGCGGCACAGGATGCACCATTCACGGCGGGCGATGTGTGGTCTGAATCACAGGGGGTTCCCTACAGCGGCGGCGCCTCTGCGAGCTGCACCTCGACGTCCGCCTCTCCGGCCGGCCCCACGATGTGCAGCTTCACCCGATCGCCCGGCTTGTGCGCTCGGAGCGCCCGCCGGAGGTCGCCGCCCTGCGTGACCTTCTCGCTGTCGATCTTCGTGATGATCTGCCCCGCCTCGATCCCCGCCTTGTCCGCCGGAGTCCCGTTGGCCACGCCGGCCACGATGACCCCTTCCTGGACCGGCAGCCCGAACTGCTGGGCCAGCATCGGGTCGATGTCCCGGAAGGTGATCCCGAGAAAGGCCCGGTGGACCCGCCCCGTCCGCACCACCTGCTCGGCCACGTCCACCGCCAGGTTGATGGGGACCGCGAAGCCCAGCCCCTCCGAGCCCGGCGCCCGGAGCACGACCGTGTTGATCCCGATCACCCGCCCTTGCGAATCGAGCAGCGGGCCGCCCGAGTTGCCGGGGCTGATGGCGGCGTCGGTCTGGATGAGGCCGTCGAGTCCCACGCCGCGCGGGTCGCGGTTGATGGCCGAGACGATCCCGCTGGTGACGCTGCGGTCGAGGCCGAGCGGGTTGCCGATGGCGATCGCGGTCTGCCCCACCTCGAGCCGATCGGAGTCGCCGATCGGCGCCACGGGGAGGTTGCCGCCCTGCACCCGGACCACCGCCACGTCCACGCTGGCGTCGCCCCCCAGCACCCGGCCGGGCAGTTGCCGGCCGTCGGCGAGGCTCACCTGGACCGTCCGGGCGTTGCCCACCACGTGGGCGTTGGTGATGATCACGCCGTCCGCCTCGATGATGATCCCGGACCCGGAGCCCACCCCCGGCTGGACCACGCTCACCACGGCAGGCGAGGCGCCGCGGGCCACCTGGATGACGGTACGTTCGGTGGGGGTGCGGGCGTCGGTTCCGTCCTTCACCGGCGCGATCGGAGCCGCCACCGGCGTCCCCCTCGCCGTCGAGCCCGTCTCCAGCCACTCGGCCGAGGCGCGGTTGCCCGAGGCGCCGCGGTCCCGGCAGCCGGGCGCGCCGATCACGGCGAGGGCGAGTCCCAGCGCAGCCAGTGTCCGTGTGTCGTGCATGGTGACGTCCTCCGTTCCGCTCAACACTACCCCGGTGCCCGCGCGCGGCGGTGACCTCCGCCACCTCGGGTGCCCGGACGTGGGCCCATCTTCACGGGACGAAGCACCCGAACCTTTCTGGAGGAGCTCGCGATGGCACGAGAGGACAGCCGGACCCCGCACTGGGCGGTCGAGGAGTTCGAGCGCCGCTCCATCGGGCCCAGCCTGACCGAGGAGGAGCGCGAGGCGCCGTTCTGGCCCTACGGCACCCAGCGCCTGTACGGCGACAGCCCCGAATACCTGGCGCCCGGGCCCGAGTTCAACCCGCGCTACCGGGGCAAGGGGCCCAGGAGCTACAAGCGCTCGCGCGAGCGGATCATCGACGACGTGGCGGAGGCGCTGACCCGCGAGCCGGAGCTGGACGCGGGCGAGATCACGGTGGAGGTCAACGACGAGCGGGACGTGATCCTGGGCGGGACCGTGACCCACCGGGCCGACAAGCGGCTCGCCGAGGACCTGGCGGCCGATGTGTTCGGGGTGCACGACGTGCACAACAACATCCGCGTTGCACCGGGCCGATGAGCGCCCGGCGCGTGCTGCGCGCGATCGGGGGACTGGTGCTGGGTTACGCGATCGGCCGGATGCTGCGCGGCGCCCGCGCGCATCGGCTGGCGCGCGGGCCGATGACGCAGTCCATGGTGCGGGTCAACCCGGCCGACACGCCGATCGGTCCTCCCGGCCGGAACCTCGACCAGCGGCTGGACGAGGCGGTCAAGGAGACCTTCCCGGCGAGCGACCCGATCGCGGTGCACATCGAGTAGCGCCGCTCACCCGCCGGTGGGCACCCCGTCGAAGAAGTCCACCTCGCCGGTCTCCAGCGAGTACTCGGCGCCCACCACCAGCAGCCCGTCGTCCTCGATGAGCTGCTCGAGGATGTGCGACCCGTGGCGCAGGTGGTTCGCCGAGGCGCGGATGTTGGCGCGGACCGCGTGCCTCACGAGCGAGTCGGGATCGCGTCCTGCGCCGCTCTCGATCAGCCCCTCCACGGACGGCCGCACCCGGTCCACGATGGACTGCAGGTTCCGCGACCCGCTCGAGCCCGGCTGCCGCAGCTCCTCGATCGTGGCGAGGATCGCGCCGCAGCTCGTATGGCCCAGGACCACCACGAGCCGGGTGCCGAACCGGGCCGCCGCGAACTCCACGCTGCCC
This sequence comes from Gemmatimonadales bacterium, assembly GCA_036377715.1. Lineage (GTDB taxonomy): Bacteria > Gemmatimonadota > Gemmatimonadetes > Gemmatimonadales > GWC2-71-9 > CAVVWJ01. The sequence goes on along the minus strand of DASUXW010000158.1, from coordinate 3,130 downwards.
ACGAGCGAGGGTGCGATGATGTTGCCGGCCACCCGGATCACGAACAGGTCGCCCAGCCCCTGATCGAACACCAGCTCGGCCGGGACGCGCGAGTCCGAGCAGCCGAGGATGATGGCGAACGGCTCCTGGGTGGTGCTGAGCTCCATGCGGCGTGCGCGCTGCTGCTCATCCCTTCCGAGCAGCGCGACGAAGCGGCGATTGCCCTCGCGGAGGCGGTCGAGCGCCCGGGCAGCGGGAAGATTCATGGCTTGAGCACCGTCCATTCGATTTCGTTGAGCAGATTGCCGACCGCCTCGGCCGAGTCGCTGGTGTACGCGAAGCAGCCCTCGCCGCCGTCGGCGCTGACCCCATCCAGCCGGCCCACTGTCTCACGGACCCAATCGTCCGCGGTGAAGGCGCGCCGGAGGCAGAAGTGTACCCGGTAAGGTTTCTCGATCGCGAGCGGGCGGATCTGGCCCGCCTTCACGCGACGCACCGCGCGTGCGGCGGCGTCGCGCAGCAGGCGGTGCACGCGCGACGGCGAGAGCGCGGCGGCGGCCGACCGGGAGAAGGCGGTCTTCACCGTGACGGTCTCGAGCGGGCCCAGCATCTCGCGCGTCTCGGCGGTCAGCACGTCGTCCCCGCTCGCGAGCGCCATCGGCACTCCCATCTCGCCGCCGATGAACGCGGCGATGCCGGCTTCGTTGAGCTGGCTCCCGTTCACGGTGAACGAGTCGAAGGCGAAGCTGTGGGAGATGATTCCCGGGCTGCCCGCGTTGGCGTGCGCGCCGACGATCATCATGGCGTCCACCATCGGATTCATCCCGGTGGACATCACGATGGGCTTGGGATAGCCGCGGATCAGGATCGCCGCGGAATCGAGCTGGTCCACCAGAATGTTCCGGAACAGCGTGCCGCCGTGCCCCTCGTTGACCACGAACTGCGTGGCCCCGGCCGCGCGGGCGCCCGCGATGACCGCGTTCACCTCGTCAGTCAGCTCCTGCCGGAACCGTTCGTGCTGGGGACTGCCGCCGCGGCTCACCGGGCGCATCTCGGTGGCGTTCCGCACCACGTCCGCGAGGCCTTCCATGTCGGCGATGATGTAGACGGTGAACCCGCGCGGCTGCATGTCCTGCTCCAGCTTTCGCCGGGCGAGCTCGTATTCGGTGACGCCGAAATAGGCGGCGGGCGGCGTCGTGTCTCGCGGTGTGGAGTCGCGCGGCGCCTGCGGCTGTCCCTGCGCCCGGGCCGGCAGCGGCAGGCACAGCGCGGCGAACAGCATGAAGGTGAGTGCGCGCCTCATCGGAGCACCGTCTCTTCGATGGCGTCCAGCAGATAGCCCAGTTGTTTGGCGCTGTCGGTGACGAAGCGGAAGCTGCGCTCCCCGGTCTGCTCGAGTCGGAACTCCGGGAGTTTCGCCACCGCCTGCACGACGCTGTCGGGATAGCTCCGCCTGAGGGTGAGCTCGATCCGGTATGGCCGGTCCATCGTGAACGGCTTGAAGTCGCCGCGGCGCTCCCGGCGCACCGCCTCGGCCGCGGCGGCGCGGAGCTTCGCGCGCACGTGGCCGGGGCTGTAGGTGATCGCCGCCATCCGGCCGACCGCGCGCTTGGTAAGGACGGGGATGAATCCGTTGCCCAGCATCTCCTCGGTCTCCGCGATCAGCACGTCGTCTCCGCTCACCAGCGAGACCGAGACCCCCAACTCTCCCGCGATCAGCGCGTTGATCCCCACCTCGTTGAGCGCCTTCCCGTTCACCGTGAAGGAATCGAACGCGAAGTTGTGCGCCATGACGCCGGCGCTCCCCGCGTTGGCATGCGCGCCGGTGAACATGAGGGTGCCGAAGCTGCTGTCGATCCCGGTCACCATCACGAGCGGCTTCGGGAAGCCGCGCACCAGGATCGCGGCGGTGTCCAGCTCCCAGGGCAGCACGTTGGCGAACAGGTTGCCGCCGTGGCCTTCGTTGACCACGAAGCTGCGCGCCCCGGCCGACCGCGCGCCGCGGATGGTCGCGTTCACCTCCTGCGTGAGCAGCAGGCGGAAGCGGTCCCAGTAGTCGGGGCCCGTGAGCGACTTGTAGTGCTCCCCCTCGTTCCCGGCGATGATCTCATGGATGTCCACCGCGCTGCCCATGCCCTCCATGTCGGGCACGATGAAGACCCGGAATCCCGGCTCACGGGGCACCTGCTTGCCGCGGAACGGCGCGGAGCCTCTCGTGTCCTGCGCCTGGAGCGGCGAGGCGAGACACAGCGCCCCGTAGAGGAGCAGCGGCACCACGGTGAGTCGCATGATCGCTCCCTGTGAGATCGGGCCTCAGATGTCGCCGAGCACGAGCAGCCTGAGCTCGGTCATTTCCTCGATGGCGTAGCGGACGCCTTCGCGCCCCTGGCCCGACTCCTTCACGCCGCCATACGGCGCGTGATCCACCCGGAAGCCGGGGACGTCGTTCACGACCAGTCCGCCCACGTCGAGGCGCTCGAACGTGCGGAGAATCGTCCGCAGGTCGCGGGTGAAGAGGCCGGCCTGGATGCCGTAGCGCGAGTCGTTGGCGATGGCGATCGCCTGATCCAGGTCGGCGTAGGGACGGACGGTCGTGACCGGCGCGAAGATCTCCTCGCAGTTGACCCGCATGGCGCTGGTGGTGTCGAGCAGGACCGTCGGCTCGAGTACCGCGCCCTGCCGCCCACCGCCCACCGCGATCCGCGCCCCTGCCGCCGCGGCCTCCGCGATCCACTCGGCCGCGCGTGCGGCGCTGGTTTGGTCGATCATCGGACCGACGTCGGTCCGCTCCGACAGCGGGTCGCCGGTGCGGAGCGCGCCCACCGCCGCCACGAGTCGCTCGGTGAAGCTCGGGTAGAGCGTCTCGTGCACCAGGATGCGCTGGGTCGAGATGCACGATTGGCCGGCATACAGGTAGCCTCCGGCGACGCAGCGCCGGATGGCGTGCTCCAGGTCGGCATCGGGCTCGATCATCACCGCCGCGTTGCCGCCCAGCTCGAGCGTTACCCGCTTGGTGGCCGCCCGGCGGCGGATGGCCCACCCGGCCCGCGCCGAGCCGGTGAAGGTCAGCATCCGGACGCGCGGATCGTCGATCAGGGGCGCCGCATCGTCGTTGCTGCACAGCAGGATCGAGAGCGCGCCCTCGGGATAG
>DASUXW010000157.1:0-7638 GCA_036377715.1 Gemmatimonadales bacterium | reverse complement strand
CGACGTGGCGGTACGACAGGTCGACGGCGAGGAGCCGGTCGGCGCGGCGGGCCGCCTCGACGACCGCCCGCGTCTCGGCGGCCGTGCGCGCCAGCGGCTTCTGGCAGAACACCGCGAGCCCCCGCTCGAGCGCTCCGATGGACTGCTCGGCATGCAGCGCGGAGGGCGTGGCGATGACGATCCCGTCCAGACCAGCGTCGAGCAGCTCGTCGAACGAGCCCAGCACCTGCGCGCCGGGGGCCGCCGCCCCTGCCGCGCCCGCATTCGCCGGCACCGGATCGACCACCGCGGCGATCTCGGCGGCTCCACTCGCCGCGACGGCCTCGAGCCGGTGACGGCCGATCCACCCGGTGCCCAGGAAGCCCAGCCGCGGCAGGCGCGCCGCCCGTGCGCTCACGGGAGCACCAGCGCCTTGAGAAAGCCGTCGGGACGGCGGCGCATCGTCTCGAGCGCTTCTCCGAGCTGCGCGAGCTCGAAGCGGTGGGTGTAGAGCGGGGCAGGGTCGAGCGTCCCGTCGGCCACGGCGGCGACCGCGCCGCGGATCCCGTCCATGATGATGCCGGGGTCACGCTCGTGGGCATTGATCACGTCGATCCCGCGCCAGTTCCACAGTTGCATGTTCACCTGTCGCATCCCGTCCTGATGGTACCCCGCCACGACCAGCCGGCCGCGCACCCGGGTGAGCTGCCCGGCGAGATCGAGCGGCTGCTGCAGCCCGACCGCCTCGACGACGCGATCGGCGCCGGCCCCGCCCGTCAGGCGCTCGACCTCGCGCACGACGTGGTCGGGGTCCTCCAGCGGCAGCGTGATCTCCGCGCCCTGGCTCCGCGCCACCTCGAGCGAGAACGGCCGGCGGGACACCCCGATCACCCGCGCGCCCGCGCGGCTCGCCAGCCGGGTGACGAGCGCACCGAGAAAGCCGATGCCGATGACCACGACGGTGTCGTCCCGCGCGATCTCGGCGCGGCGGAAGACGTTGACCGCGCACCCCAGCGGCTCGCCCGGCACCGGCCGGCCCTCGAGCTCGGCGGGCAGCGGCACCACGGCGTCCGCCTGGGCGATGTCGAATTCGGCGTACGCACGGAACGAGAGCGCCGCCACCCGGTCGCCGGGCACGAGGCCCTCGACGTCCGGGCCGACCGCGTCGATCACGCCCCAGCCCTCGTGGCCCGGGGCCCCGCGCTCGAGCGGGTACTCGAACCAGGGACGGCCTTCCCAGACGGGAAGGTTGGAGCCGCACACGCCGCAGCCCTCGAGCTGAATGCGGACCTCACCCGGTCCGGGCTCCGGTCGGTCGACCGGCTGGACGCGCGCATCGCCCGGGCCGGCGATGACGCCGGCCCGCATCGTGGTCACGCCGCGGACCGCCGCCGGCTCAGCGGCGCGCACCGGTGCCGTCGGCGGCGAGGGCACGAAGCCGGCCGGACTCGCGCAGCCAGGCGCCGAGTCGCGCGACGCCCTCGCGCACGCCCACGGTAGGCTGCCAGCCGGTGGCGCGGCCGAACTTGCCGGTATCGCTCACGTACCAGCGCTGGTCGCCCACGCGCCAGTCATCGTAGGCCACCTCGGGCGGACGATCCGTCAGCTCACCGATCTCGTGGATCAGCTCGAGCAGGCTCACCGCGTTGGCGGGGCCGCCGCCGATGTTGAACACCTCCCCCGATTCGGTGGGCATGTGCCGCTGCGCGAGCAGCAGCGCCTCGACCAGGTCTTCCACGAACAGGACGTCGCGCACCTGGCGGCCGTCGCCGTAGAGGGTAATCGGCCGGCCTTCGAGCGCGCGGATGAGGAAGTGGGCCACCCAGCCCTGATCTTCGGTGCCGTGCTGATGCGGTCCGTAGATGCAGCTCATGCGGAACACGATCGTGGGGAGCCCGAAGCTCCGGGCGTAGTCGCGGACGTACTGGTCGGCGCTGCCCTTGGAGCAGCCGTACGGGCTGTGGAAGTCGAGCGGCCGGAGCTCGCTGATCCCGCGGCCCGCGATGTCGGCCTCGATGGGCTGATAACTCCGCATGCGACGGCGGAGCGACACGTCCTCGAGCGCGCCGTACACCTTGTTGGTCGAGGTGAAGACGAGCGGGGGCGGGAGCGACTGTGCCCGGATCGCCTCGAGGAGGTTGAACGTTCCGCGGGCGTTGACCTCGAAGTCCTCGAGCGGGTCGCCCAGACTAGTGGTCACCGCCACCTGCGCCGCGAAATGAAAGATCTGGCCGGCCCGGTCTACCGCGCGCCGAACCGCGGCCGCGTCGCGAACGTCGGCCACCTCGATCGTGAGCCCGTCGCCGTGGACGTCGCGCAGCCAGCGAAGGTTCTGCTCGACCCCGGGACGGGCCAGGCTGTCGAGCACGATCACGGGACGCCCACCCGAGAGGAGCCGGTGCGCCAGGTTGGTGCCGATGAACCCCGCGCCGCCGGTGATCAGGACCGGCCTCATACGGTGAGCCCCCGGGCGGCCAGCTCAGCGCCCGCCTCATCGGCCCGGTCCACCGCGTCCTGGGTCTGCAGCCAGTCGGCCAGCTCCGCGAGGCCCGGCTCCAGCGCCACCGTGGGCTGAAAGCCCAGCGCCTCACGCGCGCGCGAGATGTCGGCGAAACAGTGGCGGATGTCGCCCACGCGATACTTGCAGGTGATCTCCGGCCGAAGCTCCGGCCGGCCGGTGGCGTCGGCCACGCGCTCGGCGATCTCGCGGATCGCGTACGAGCGCCCGCTGCCGACGTTGAGCACCAGGCCCGACGCCTCGGGCCGCTCCACGGCGAGGCGGCAGGCCGCGGCGACGTCGCGCACATGGACGAAGTCGCGCCGCTGCAGGCCGTCCTCGTACACCAGCGGCGGATTGCCGTTCAGCAGCCGCGCCGCGAAGATCGCGAGCACGCCGGTATACGGGTTCGACAGCGCCTGCCGCGGCCCGTAGACGTTGAAGAACCGGAGCGCGGTGGTCGGAATGCCGTAGGCCCGGCCGACCATCAGGCACATGCGCTCCTGATCGTATTTCGAGAGCGCGTAGACCGACGCGAGCGACGGCGGCTTCGTCTCGGGGGTGGGCACCGGCACGAGCGGCTCGCCGCGAGCCCCCCGGGGCTCCCACTCGCCGGCGCGGAGCTGCGCCAGCGACCGCTCCTCCACCGTGCAGGGCGCGCCGTTGGGCGTGCGGTACAGGCCCTCGCCATACACGCTCATGCTCGACGCGACCACCAGCCGCTCCACGGGCCGGGCGCTCAGCGCCTCGAGCAGCACGGCGGTGCCCAGGTTGTTCACCGCCGTGTAGTGGGCGATCTCGTACATGCTCTGCCCGACCCCCACCGCGGCGGCCAGGTGGACCACCACGTCCACGCCCGCGAGCGCGCGGCGCACCGCGTCGGGGTCGCGGACGTCGCCCACGAGCAGCTCGACGTCGGGATCGAGATAGGCGGGCCGCCGGCGCTCGTCGCCGTGCACCTGAGGCGAGAGGTTGTCGAGCGCGCGCACGCGGTGCCCCCGCGCCAGCAGGGTATCCGCCAGATGAGATCCGATGAAGCCCGCGCCGCCGGTAATCAGGATCTGACTGCCCATCGGAGTCTCCGCGACTAGAGTCGGTGGTGGTCGGTCCAGTTGCCTGCTTCGCCGTAGGCCCGGCGCCGCTCCACGAACGGCAGGTCGCCCGCGCCGACCGGCTGGGAGCGCCGGCCGTGCCGATTGCGGTGGAGGCGCTCCGTGAAGTAGCGAACCGTGCGCTCGAGCCCTTCCCGCAGCGCCACGGTCGGCTCCCACTCGAGCAGGGTCCGCGCGCGGGTGATGTCGGGCCGGCGCTGTGTCGGATCGTCCTGGGGCAGCGGACGGAAGGCGAGCGTCGCCCGGCGGCCGCAGCAGGCCGCGATCTCCTCCGCCAGCTGGCGGATCGAGTACTCGCCCGGGTTGCCGAGATTGACCGGCTCGAACAGCGACTCCGCCAACATCAGCCGGACGAGCCCCTCGACCAGATCGTCCACGTAGCAGAACGAGCGGGTCTGCGATCCGTCGCCGTAGAGCGTGAGCGGCTGTTCCTGCAGGCACTGCACGATGAAGTTCGACACCACGCGGCCGTCCGATTCCGCCATGCGGGGCCCGTAGGTGTTGAAGATTCGCGCGATGCGGATGTCCACCCCGTTCTGCCGGTGATAGTCCATCATGAGCGTCTCGGCCACGCGCTTGCCCTCGTCATAGCATGAGCGGGGACCGATCGGGTTCACGTTGCCCCAGTAGCTCTCCGTCTGCGGATGGATCTTCGGCTCACCGTAGACCTCGGAGGTCGAGGCCTGCAGGATGCGCGCGCCCACCCGACGGGCCAGCACGAGCATGTTCAAGGTGCCCATGACGTTCGACTTGACGGTCTTGATGGGGTTGTACTGGTAGTGGACCGGCGAGGCGGGGCAGGCCAGGTTGTAGATCTGGTCCACTTCCAGCAGGAGCGGCTCACACACGTCATGCCGTACCAGCTGGAACCGCTGATAGTCCAGGAGGTGCCGGATGTTCTCCCGGCGCCCTGTAAAGAAGTTGTCGAGGCACAGGACTTCGTGGCCCTGTCGAACCAGCCGTTCGCACAAGTGCGAACCGATGAAGCCCGCCCCACCCGTCACCAAGACCTTCATCCGTCACCGCGTGCTGAGATTGCCCGCCGCTTCGTGGCACGACGGGTAAGTACCCCGCAGTCTGCCCCGACAGGTACTTACCTGTCTGTGACAAGACTCACGCGATGTGGCTTTCGGGCGGGCTCGTGGTCGATTCGGCCGATGTGCCATAGGCTGAACCGCCTATCGATCGCTGCCGAAGCCGCGCGCCGGCCTCACTCCGGGAGTGCACCCCGAGCTTGGCCAGCACCCGTTGCGTGTGGTGGCGCGCCGTGTGTGGGCTGATGCCGAGACGCCGCGCGATCACGAGGTTGGCGCAGCCTTCCTCGAGCAGCTTCGCAACCTCCGCCTCGCGCTGCGTCATGCCGAAGTGCACCCGCAGATGCGTGGGCGAGGGGCCGCCGCGCCGCTCCGGGGGCGGACGATCGGCCGGCGCGGCAATCGCCGCGGCGCGTGCCGACCGGGTCTCCTGCAGAGTCTCTCGCAGCCGGGTGATGAGCTGCCATCCTTCGTCGCGGAGCTCGCGCAGCGAGGCGAGTAGATCGGCCAGATCCTCCGCCGTGCCGGCCGCGACCGACTCGCGATCGCGATCTGGAATCTCGGTTGGTTCGGGGTTCACTCCCACCTCGAGGTCGTCGGACTAGCTTTCGACATGGCTCTCGTCAATTTGGCCCATCTGCGCCGCGAACTCGCGGTGAGGGGGCTCACGCCGGCGACCATCGTTCCGGAATCGAGCGGCGGCCGGGCCGCGGAGGCCTGCATCCGGCCCGCGTCCCTCCAGGAGGACGACCGGCTGGAGTGGCACCCCGTCGGCGCGGCGGAGCCCTGGCCCGGCACCCTGGCGTTCCTCGACGGCGTGCAGCGGTCCGTCCTCCTGGCCTATGCGGGGCCGGCTCCGGTGATCGTCGGTGAGGTGGCGGCGGCGGTCCGCGAACGACGGGACCGGCGACTGGCGACCGTCGTCGAGGCCCGTGAGCTCCTGGCGATCGCGCGCCCAGAAGCGCTGGCGGTCGCGGGCGAGTTCCCGCCCGGCTTTCGCAGCGTTGCCCTGCCGACCGACGAATCGCCGCATCCGGTGCGGGACCTGGCCAATGCCGGCCGCGTGCTCGACCGTGCCCGCGGGGCGCTGGAGCTGGCCGTGGGGGAGCGCTATCGGACGCGCTCGGAGGGATGGCTGGTGGTGGATGGGACGCTGACCGAAAGCCCGGCCTGGGCCCGCGATCCCAGGATGGTCGGCATCGTCAAGAGCCACTCGACCCTGCCGTTCGACGGGCCGGAGCTCGATCGCTTCCTCCGGCTCCCGTACGCGCACCGGAGCTCGCTCTATGCGCCCGAGACACGGAGCCTCGCGCCGGTCCGCCAGTGGGCGCTCCGCCTGTGGCCCTGGGAAGGGAAGGACGTCTTCCACGGCCTGGTGCGCGTGGAAGTGGCGCCCGAGAACGGCACGCCCGCGGCGGCCGACCTGCTCTCCCGCCGCGTGCTCGCGGAACGGGCGCCGCTCAGCACGCCGGACCAGCGGTGGGACCGGCTGCTCTACGGGATCCACTCGGTGGAGAGCTACCTCCGGGCGGCCGGCGCGACGCTGGGCTGAGCGCCGGGGTCGGCGAAGACGCGCACCCGGGTGGGCGACGCATAGATCCGCCGGCCCGGCTCGAGCGGCAGGCCTTCGACCCGGCTGCGCGGAACGTCCGCCTCGATGATGCTTCCGGTTCCCGCCAGATCGAGCTCCAGCCTGACCACCGGCCCGAAGGCCCGAACCCGGCGGACCACTGCCTCGAGGGCGTCGGGGCTCGTGGGGTGCACCGCGAGCTCGACATCGTAGGTCCGCACGAAGGCCAGCCCCGCCTGCCCGGCGGCATCGGCCCAGCCCGGCGCCGCGAGCTCCTTCCCGCCGATGTCTACCCGGCCTCCCGCGACGCGGCCCCGGAAGAGGTTCACGTCGCCGAGGAAGGCGTAGACGAACGGCGTGGCGGGATGCTCGTAGACCACCGCCGGCGTGCCGGTCTGCTCGACTCGGCCCTCGTTCATGATCACCACCCGATCGGCGACCTCGAGCGCCTCCTCCTGGTCGTGCGTGACGAAGACGCTGGTGACGTGAACCTCTTCGTGCAGCCGGCGGAGCCAGCGGCGCAGCTCCTTCCGCACCTTGGCGTCCAGCGCCCCGAACGGCTCGTCGAGCAGGAGGACCTTCGGCTTCACTGCGAGCGCCCGCGCGAGCGCCACGCGCTGGCGCTGCCCGCCCGACAGCTCCGACGGGCGCCGCTGGGCGAGGACATCGAGCTGGACGAGCCGGAGGAGCCCCATCACGGTGTCGCGGATCTCGGCGCCCGACGGCCGGGTCGCCCGGGCCCGGACCCGAAGCCCGAAGGCCACGTTCTCGTACACGCTCATGTGGCGGAACAGCGCGTAGTGCTGGAAGACGAACCCCACCTGGCGCTCGCGCACCGGCTGGGCCGTCGCGTCCTCGCCGTGGAAGTGGATGGTGCCCCGATCGGCCGGCTCGAGGCCCGCGATGATGCGGAGCAGGGTGGTCTTGCCCGAGCCGGACGGGCCGAGCAGGGCCACCAGCTCGCCCCCAGGCACGTCGAGGCTCACGTCGTCGAGCGCGACGAAGCCGCCGAACGCCTTGCGCAGATGGCGGACCTGGATGCTCATGCGGCGATCCTTTCCATGGGGGTGACGCTGACGTGCTCGGCGGCGACCCGGCGCTGCCGCCACTCGACCAGCGACTTGAGGGCGAGGGTGACCAGTGCGAGCAGCGTCAGCACCGAGGCCACCGCGAAGCTCGCGGCGAAGGCGTACTCGTTGTAGAGGATCTCGACGTGCAGCGGGAGCGTGTTGGTCTCGCCCCGGATGTGGCCCGAGACCACTGAGACGGCGCCGAACTCGCCCATCGCGCGGGCGTTGCACAGGGTGAGCCCGTAGAGCAGGCCCCACTTGATGTTGGGCAGCGTCACCCGCCGGAACGTCTGCCACCCGCCCGCGCCGAGCACGATCGCCGCCTCCTCCTCCTCCGTGCCCTGCTCCTGCATCAGCGGGATCAGCTCCCGCGCGA
>DASUXW010000156.1:0-8159 GCA_036377715.1 Gemmatimonadales bacterium | reverse complement strand
GCCGCCGATCTTCCTGCACAGCGTCTGCGCGATCACGCCACGGAGCGACTCCGAGAGCATGACGCGGACCTGCGACTGCCGGTCGGCCGGGAACTGGTCGATGATCCGGTCGATGGTGGACGCGGCAGTGGTGGTGTGCAGGGTGCCGAACACCAGGTGCCCGGTCTCCGCGGTCTCGATCGCGATGGAGACGGTCTCCAGGTCGCGCATCTCGCCGACCATGATGATGTCGGGGTCTTCCCGCAGTGCCGCCCGCAGCGCCTGCTTGAACGAGCGGGTGTGCACCGCCACCTGGCGCTGGGTCACCAGGCAGCGCTTGCTCTGGTGCACGAACTCGATCGGGTCCTCGATCGTGATGATGTGGTCGGTGCGGGTGCGGTTGATGAGGTCGATGAGCGCCGCGAGCGTGGTGCTCTTGCCCGAGCCGGTCGGCCCGGTCACCACCACCAGACCCTTGGTCAGGTAGCAGAGGTTCTGGACTTCCCGGCTCAGACCCATCTCGTCGGCGGTGCGCACGGTAGTGGGGATGACCCGGAACACCGCCATCGGCCCGTGGCGATCCCGGCCGGCATTGCAGCGGAACCGCGCGAGGCCCTCGATCTCGTAGGCCCAGTCGGTGTCGCCGGTCTCGCGGAACTCCGCGATCTCGCGAGGGGTCATGATCGCGGCGAGCATCGCCTCCAGCCGCTCGCCGGGAATGGGCGGGAGCTCCTGGCGGACCAGCTCGCCGCTGCGGCGCAGGAGAGGCGGCTCCCCGGTGCGCAGATGGAGGTCCGAAGCACCGGCCTCCACCAGCAGCCGCAGGAGCTCCTCCAGCGCGCCGCGGGCCTCCGCCTGGTCCACCGCGCCGCGGCCGTCGGCCGCGCGCGGCGCGGGGCGGATCTCCACCTGCGCCCCGGCGGGGCCGGGCGTCCAGGCCACCGTGACGGGTCCGCTCGGGGAGTGGTACGGAAAGCTCACCGGCTCGGGCCCGCCGAGGCGCGGCGCGGCCGCGGGATCGGCCACCTCGCGCACCAGGGCGGCGATCTGCCCGTCCGTCAGCGGGTCGCGCGTGAGCGCCCGGGTGGATCCGTTGGTGACGAGGGCCGCCGGCTGTCCGACGGCAAGTCGCAACGCTTCCGCGCGCTGTTCATGGCACACCTGAATCAATCGGTCGAGCCGGGGCACAGGCAGATCTCAGTCGAGGGGACGGGCGAGGCGCACGCGGGACTTGTTGATGTACCAGCTCACGTCGTTCGCGCCGAGGGCGAAAAAGATCCCGGGGCCGTTGAGGTAGTCGAGCGCCCGGCCCCGGGAGGGCGGGAGCTCGATGGTCGCGCGGCCGCGGAGCTCCGCGCCGCCCTCCATGACGACTTCCAGCTCGATCAGCCTGGCGGCGGAGACCCGCTCGGGGTCGAGCGGCGGCACGGGCTGCCGGCAGGAGACCACCACCACCTGCGACTTCGGGAGAAAGGTGACGCCGCCGACGAGCGTGAGCGCGAAAAAGGCGGCGTCGCGGTTCAGCATCTCCAGCGGGGTCTCGGGACCGGGCGGATAGGTGGTCCGTGCGTACAGGTGGAGATCGCCCGAGAGGGTGATGCCCTCGACCAGTACGACTTCCGCGGGCACCCGGGTGGTGACTCCCCAGTCGCTCATGCGCTCGTTTCGTTCGGGATGCCGGAAACTGCGAAGACGAGGCCAACGCGGCAAGTGGGGATCAGCCGCGCAGCTCGACACCCGCGCGCTGCTCGGCGAGACGGATCGGATCGAGATAGTCGGCCCCGGCATCGAGCTCGGCGCTCGCGGCCTGCAACAGCGCGCGTGCGGCGTCGAGCATCGGCCCGGTCACGCCGGTCTCGGCCAGCAGGCCGGTCGCGATGCGCACGTCCTTGTCCAGCAGCGCGAGCCGGAAGGTGCGCGGCCAGGCCCTGGTGAGCACCCGTTCCGGCACGAGGACCTCGCTCACGAAGGAGCGTCCGCTGGAGGCGTTGACCACGTCGAGCGCGGTCCGCGGCGCCACACCGGCCCGGGCCAGCGCCGTGAGCCCCTCGCCCACCGCGAGGATGTTGACCGCGAGGAGCGCATTGTTGACCGCCTTGAGGGCGTCGCCCGCGCCCACGGGACCCACGTGTGTAATTCGCCCGCCGAACGCCGACAGCACCGGCCGGGCTCGCTCGAACGTCTCGGTGTCGCCGCCGACCATGATGGTCAGCGTGCCCGCCTCCGCACCGTTGGTGCCCCCGCTCACCGGGGCGTCGGCAAAGGCGACACCGCGCTCGGCCAGGCGCGCGGCGATGCGGCGCGAGGTGGCCGGGTCGCCCGAGGTGCAGTCGAGGAACAGCGCGCCGGGACGGACCCCGGCGAGAATCCCGTCGGGCCCGTCGAGCAGGCCGGACACGTCGGCCGAGGTGCCCAGACAGGTGATCACCACATCGGCCGCCGCCACGGCCTCGCGCGGACTGGCCGCCCTGACGCCGCCGTGGCGGGCCACGAACTCCCCGGCGCGCGCACCGGTGCGGTTCCAGACGGTGAGCGGCCCGGGGCGCACCAGGTGGGCGGCCATCGGAGCGCCGATGGCACCGAGTCCGAGGAAGGCGACGTGCATGGGCAGGAACGTATACCTTTCCGCATGCCCGCGCGCATTCTCCACGTGGATCTCGACGCCTTCTTCGTCGAGGTCTGCCGCCGTCACCACCCGGAGCTTCGGGACGTGGAGCTCCTCGTGGTCGGCGGCCGGCGCGACCAGCGCGGCGTGGTGCAGTCCGCGTCGTACGGCGCGCGGCGCTTCGGCGTCCGCTCCGGGATGCCCATCGCCGAAGCGGTGCGGCTCTGTCCCCAGGCCACCTTCTTCCAGGGCGCCTTCCCCCACTACCGCGATGCGTCGCGCGCGGTGCGCACCGTGCTGGAGACGTTTTCACCCACCGTCGTCATGGCATCGCTGGACGAGGCGTACCTCGACTTCTCGGGCACCGACCGGCTGTACCCGGTCTCGCTCCTTCCAGTGGCGGAGGAGCTTCGCGATGCCGTGCGCCGCGAGACCGGGCTCGACTGCAGCATCGGCATCGGACCCAACCGTATGATCGCCAAGCTCGCCTCCGATGCGGCCAAGCCGCGCGGACTGATGGAGGTCCGGGCTGGCTGGGAGGAAGGCTTTCTGGCCGGGCTCCCGCTCGCGGCGATGCCCGGCGTGGGCCCGAAGACCGCGGCCCGCTGGACCGAGCTCGGGCTGGTGGACGTGTGGCAGGTCCAGCGGATGGATGAAGCGTCGCTCGCACGGCTCATCGGGCCCGACGCGCGGGCGCTCAAGCGGCGCGCGCATGGGTACGGGGGGACGACGCTCCGCGGCGGACGCCCGGCGCGCTCGGTCAGCCGCGAGACGACGCTCTCCCGCGACGCGCGCGACCCCGAAAGGCTCGAGGCCACGCTCTCGCTCCTCACCGCGAGGGTCGCGGGACAGTTGCGCGAGGAGCACCTGGTCGCGCGCACGGTCACGCTCAAGCTGCGGCACGACGACTTCCGCACCATCACGCGCAGCCACACCTTCGAGACCGCGACCGATCTGGACGCGGAGCTCTACACCGCCGCGCGGGAGCTGTTCCGCGCCGCCTTCGCCGAGGTCCGGGGACGCGACCGCGGGGTGCGCCTGATCGGGATCGCGGCCACCAACCTGGGGAGCGCGGCGGAGGCCGATCTGTTCGAGCCGGACGCGCGCCGGCGGCTGCGCGACCTTTCGGCGGCGGTGGACCGGCTACGGGAGAAGTATGGGTTCGCCGCGGTGACGCCAGGCAGCGTGCTCGGCGCTCGGCGGCGCCCCCGCGAATAGGATGCGCGCCGTATCTCAGCGCAGATCGCGGTCCTCGAACCGGAGCCCGACGGTGCCGTTGGGCGCGCTGACCTCGGGGCCCAGGTCCCGGAAGGTGGCCGCACCCACGCCCGGCGAGCGCGCCCGCACGGTGGAGTTCAGGTAGAGCCGGTAGTATCCCACGAACACACGCGTGCGCCCGGGACGCACCGCGCAGCCGCATTCCTGCGCCCCGCGCAGGCCGGCGTTGACCGTGACCAGCAGCGGATGCGACGTGGCATTGGTGACGAGCGGCGCGAAGAACGCTGCCTCGCCGCTCCGGCTCGTCGCTGCCGCGCGCACCGCGCCGGACGGCTCGCGCAACACCGTCGCGCCGCGGACCACCTCGCCCATCGGCTGGCTGTCGGCGGAGAGCGGCCGGATCAGCTCCCACTGCGCCACGGTGGTGGCGCCGCGGGGCACCGCCACCCGCGCCGTCGCGCCCGGGGCGACCACCCGCGGCGGCTTGTCACCGACGATGAGCCTTACGGGCGCGGCGAGCCGGTTGGTAAAGAGCAGGTGCGGCCGGAGCAGCAGCACCACGCCCGCAGCCGCTGCGGCCAACAGCAGCGCCAGGACGAACAGCGGAAGGATCGGAATGCGCGGGCCCGCAGGGCGGGCACCGGTGGGTAGCTCCGTAGCGGCGACCGACATCAGCGTACCGGGAGAAAGCTTTCGAGCGGATTCCGCGGTGCCGTGCGTCGCGCGGGTCCCATCCGCGGGACAGCCCGACGCGGCGCCGGTGCCTGGGGAACGAGCGACCCCGGGCTGACGCGGATGATCACCGAGCCGGTGGTCGAATCCACACCCAGCTCGACCGGGTCGAACCGCCGCCGCGCCCGCGCGGTGTCCTGCACCTCGACCGTGCTTCCGGGCGCCAGCAGGTAATAGCCGAGCCTCAACGAATGGCCCGGCGCGATGCTGCACCCGCACGGCGTCGTGTCCCGGCCGGCGATCACGATCGCCGAGAGCGGCCGCTCCGTCGCGTTCACCACCAGCGGCGAGAACCGCGGGATCCCGTCGGCACCCGCCGCGACCACCTCGCGCAGCTCGCCGCGGACGCCGTCCTTCACGATGCTCCCTTCGAGAGCAAGTCCCAGCATACGACCGTCCATGGCTGCGGGGCGCACCATCGCCCAGTGCGCCTCGAGCGGCGCGTGTGAGTGGACCGGGAGGCGCAGGGTGTCGCCGGGAGACACCGTGACGTCGGTGTCGCCGAGCGTGAGCGCGATCGGGGCGGCCAGCCGGTTCTGCACCAGCAGCGACGGTTGGGGGCGGACCGACGCCCACAACGCGCCCGCGGCGGCGACCAGCCCCAGGGCGACCAGCGTGCGCCGGCGCCCGGCGGGATGGGGGGGACGTGGGAGCGCGGCCGTCGGGGTCTCGTCCGGCACCGGGGTCCCGAGCGTTCGCCCCCGGCGCAATGCGTCGAGCAGTGCCCGGGCGCTCGGGAACCGGTCATCCGGGCGCTTGGCGAGGCAGCGGAGGATCACATCGGAGAGCCAGCCGGGCACCCGCTCGCGCGAGAGGCTCACCACCGGCACCGGGTCGTGCACGTGCCGGGTGACGATCTCGCTCGAGTCGGTGCCCTGAAAGGGCGGCGCACCGGTGAGCATCTGGTAGAGCACGACGCCCATGCCATAGACATCCGCGCGCGCGTCCACGTCGCGCCGGCCCAGCGCCTGTTCCGGGCTCATGTACAGCGGCGTCCCCACGATGAATCCGGTCTGGGTATGCCCGGCCGGCCCGTCCAGCGTCTTCACGATCCCGAAGTCCACCAGCAGCGGCCGGCCGGTGCCCGCCTCGATCAGGATGTTGTCGGGCTTCACGTCGCGATGCACCAGCCCGTGCTCGTGGGCGTGCTGGAGACTCTCGAGGATCGGCTCCGCGATCGCCAGGGCACGCGCCACCGGCAGCGGGCCCTCGTCCCGGAGGATCTCGGCCAGCGTGCGTCCCTCGCAGTACGGCATTACGTAGAAGAGGAGGCCCTGTGCCTCGCCGACGAAGTGAATCGGAAGTGTGTGCGGATGGCTGAGCCGCGCGATGGCGCGGGCCTCCTGCTTGAATCGGGCGAGCGTGGCCGAGCTCCACGGGATGTCGGTCCGCAGCAGCTTCACGGCCAGCCGTCGCTGCAGGTCGTCGTCCCGCACCTCGTACACCTCGGCGAAGCCGCCCCGGCCGAGCAGGCGCACGACCCGATACTGCGGCCCCAGGGCCCGGGCCAGCACGTCGCTGCGGTCCCGGGGCGGCTGGCCGGCGGCCGGGGGGTACTCGGCGCCCAGGAGCGCCAGACTACCGGGCCCGCACCGAGGACAGGAGCTCGTCCCGTCGGGCAGGGGCGCGTGGCAGGATGAACAGACAAGCAGCGTCAGACGGCCTCCGGGGATCGTGGCGCGCGAGCCTTCCGCGGGCTCCTGAAGGTTAACGCGCGCCGGCGAGAGGGCGAGAGGGCGGCCGGACGAGGCCCCGGGGATGACCTCGGAAAGCTGTATGGGGCGCACGTCTGTAGGGACATCAGGCAGCTTTGCAGTCGATATCTGCAGTTCTGGACATCATCGTGTGCACAATCTGCACGATTCTATTGACACTCCATCGCCGCCCCCGTATACTCCCGAAGTCCGAGCAGCCCGGGGCCGCTCCGGCCCCGCCACCGTCAACCCGAGGCCCTCATGGCCACCACACTCCGCCCCAGCGCCCCGAATCGAGCCGCCCGCACCAGCGAAGTCGCCGGACTCCTCGAGCTCATCCGGCAGCGAAACCTCCAGGTGGTGGACGTCAAGTTCTGCGATCTCCCGGGCACCTGGCAGCACTTCTCGATTCCCGCCTCCGCGCTGGACGAGGCCATGATCCGGGAGGGGCTCGGCTTCGACGGCTCGTCCATCCGGGGCTTTCAGGCCATCAACGAGAGCGACATGCTCCTGCTGCCCGACGTGTCCACCGCATTCGTGGACCCGGTGCTCGAGGTGCCCACGCTCTCGCTCACCTGCGACGTCTACGACCCGGTCACCCTCGAGCCGTACTCGCGCGATCCGCGGTTCATCGCGTTCAAGGCCGAGGAGTACCTGCGCACCACTGGCATCGCCACGACGTCCTTCTGGGGCCCCGAAGCGGAGTTCTTCATCTTCGATTCGGTCCGGTTCGACCAGAAGGCCAACGAGGCGTTCTATCACATCGAGTCGGAGGAAGGAGTGTGGAACTCGGGCCGGAACGGCACCCAGAACCTGGGCCACCGGCCGCGGCACAAGGAGGGCTATTTCCCCGTCCCACCGGCCGACCGGCTCCAGGACGTGCGCTCGAAGATCATGCTCGCGCTGATCGAGGCAGGGGTGCCGGTCGAGGTGCAGCATCACGAGGTGGGGACCGCGGGCCAGGCTGAGATCGACTTCAAGTTCGGCACCCTGGTGCAGACGGCCGACCGGCTCATGGCCTACAAGTACGTGGTCAAGAACGTGTGCCACCGGCTGGGCTACACGGCCACGTTCATGCCCAAGCCGCTCTTCGGCGACAATGGGTCCGGGATGCACGTCCACCAGTCGCTCTGGAACGGCGACGCCCCGCTGTTCTACGACGAGAGCGGCTACGCGCTCCTCTCGGAGGCCGCGCGCCACTACATCGGGGGGCTCATCGCGCACGCCCCGGCCCTGCTGGCCATCTGCGCGCCGACCACCAACAGCTACCGGCGCCTGGTGCCCGGGTTCGAGGCGCCGGTCAACCTCATGTACTCGGCGCGGAACCGCTCGGCCATCTGCCGGATCCCGTGCTACTCGAGCAGCCCCAAGGCCCGCCGAGTTGAGTTCCGGGCGCCGGATCCCTCGGCCAATCCCTATCTGGCCTTCGCCGCGATGCTGATGGCCGGGCTCGACGGCGTCCGCCGGAAGCTCGAGCCGCCCGCGCCCATCGACGAAGACCTGTACGAGCTGCACGACGAGCGGAAGGCCGCCATCCGCACCGTCCCCGGCTCCCTCGCCGAGTCAGTGGCCGCGCTCGAGGCCGATCACGACTTCCTGCTCGCCGGCGACGTCTTCACGCCCGACGTGCTGGAGACCTGGATCACCATGAAGCGCACGCGCGACATCGCGCCGGTGAGCTTGCGGCCGCATCCGTATGAGTTCTTTCTGTATTACGACGCCTAGGCGGACGGGCGGACGGACGGACGGACGGACGGTAACAGCACATGGGCAGTATGCCTTTCCCGTCCGTCTGTCCGTCTGTCCGTCTGTCCGTCTGTCCGTCCGTCCGTCTGTCCGTCTGTCCGCCCGTCCGCCCGTCGCTACATTTCCTGCATGCCCACCCTCAAAAGCTCCGCCATCACCGCGGGCGTCCAGCGGACGCCCAATCG
>DASUXW010000155.1:0-4405 GCA_036377715.1 Gemmatimonadales bacterium | reverse complement strand
GCGGTACGACCTGGGGCGGGTGGGCCGCTACAAGATCAACCAGCGGCTCAAGCTCAAGACCGACCCGAACCACACGGTCCTGACCGAGGACGACTTCGTCGCGATCATCCGCTACCTGATCGACCTGCACGACGGGCGCGGGTTCACCGACGACATCGACCACCTGGGCAACCGGCGCATTCGGAGCGTGGGCGAGCTGATCGCCAACCAGTTCTCGGTCGGCCTCTCGCGCATGGCGCGGCTGGTCAAGGAGCGGATGAGCATCAACTCGGACCCCGAGAAGATCTCGCTCGACGACCTGGTCAACGCCCGCACGGTGAGCGCCGTCATCCAGGCGTTCTTCGGGAGCTCGCAGCTCTCGCAGTTCATGGACCAGACCAACCCGCTGGCCGAGCTGACCAACAAGCGCCGGCTCTCGGCGCTGGGACCGGGCGGCCTCACGCGTGAGCGCGCCGGGTTCGAGGTGCGCGACGTCCACTACTCGCAGTACGGCCGGATGTGCCCGATCGAGACGCCGGAAGGCCCGAACATCGGCCTGATCACCAGCCTCTCGACCTACGCCCGGATCAACGAGCTGGGCTTCATCGAGACGCCGTACCGGGTCGTGAAGAACGGCCGGGCCACCGACGACATCCGCTGGCTCTCGGCGAGCGACGAGGAGGACTACGCCGTCGCCCAGGCCAACGCGCCGCTCAACCCGGACGGCACCTTCGCCGAGGCGCTGGTGCTGAGCCGGAAGGGCGACGACTACCCGCTGCTGCCGCCCGACCGGATCGAGTTCATGGACGTGGCGCCGGAGCAGCTCGTCTCCATCGCGGCGGCGCTGATTCCGTTCCTCGAGCACGACGACGCCAACCGCGCGCTCATGGGCTCGAACATGCAGCGGCAGAGCGTTCCGCTCCTCTTCCCCGAGGCCCCGCTGGTGGGCACCGGGCTGGAGGAGAAGGTGGCGCGCGACTCGGGTGCGGTGATCATCGCCCGGCGAACCGGGACGGTCACCCGGGTCACGGCCGACGAGATCATCGTGGACGCGGGCGCCAACGGCACGCCGGTGGGCGATACGCCGCTCGCCCGGCTGCATCAGCACGACCGCTACCGGGTCAAGAAGTTCTGGCGCACCAACCAGGACACCGCCATCAACCAGCGGCCGCTGGTGCAGCTCGGCCAGAAGGTCCAGGCCGGCGAGATCATCGCCGACGGCGCGGCCACCGAGGGCGGCGAGCTCGCACTCGGCAGCAACGTGCTGGTGGCGTTCATGCCCTGGTACGGGCACAACTTCGAGGACGCCATCGTGCTCTCGGAGCGCCTGGTCAAGGACGACGTCTACTCGTCGATCCACATCCAGGAGCTCGAGCTGCACGTTCGCGACACCAAGCGGGGCCAGGAAGAAATCACCCGCGAGATCCCCAACGTCTCCGACGAGAGCGTGGTGGACCTCGACGAGCGGGGCATCGTCCGGATCGGGGCCCACGTCAAGCCGGGCGACATCCTGGTCGGCAAGATCACGCCCAAGGGTGAGACCGAGCTCTCCCCCGAAGAGAAGCTGCTCACGGCCATCTTCGGCGAGAAGGCCAAGGACGTGAAGGACAGCTCGCTCAAGGTGCCGCCGGGGATGGCGGGGGTGGTCATCGACGTCAAGATCTTCAGCCGGATCGAGGATCAGGTCGTCGAGAAGGACCGCGGCGAGCGGATCGGCGAGGTACGCCGGATCGAGAGCGACGAGAAGGCCCGCATCAACTCCGTCATGCTCGAGGAGCTGCGACAGCTGCTCCAGGGCCAGGACGTGGCGCTCATGCTCAAGGCCGGGACCGTGGAGGAGTACCTCCCGTCCGGCAGCAAGCTCACGGCCCAGGCGCTCGAGTCGGTGGATCTGGGCGACGTCGATCTCAAGACGCTCCGGGTGGCCAGCAAGCCGGCCAACGAGCGCATCCGCCAGACCATCGACATGGCGTCGCGCGAGCGGGCGCGGGTGGAGGAGAAGGCGGAGGACCAGATCGACAAGATCCTCCAGCCCGACGAGCTGCCCCCGGGCGTGATCCAGCTGGTCAAGGTGTACATCGCCGAGAAGCGGAAGATCTCGGTGGGCGACAAGATGGCGGGCCGGCACGGCAACAAGGGCATCGTCGCCCGGATCGTGCCCGAGGAGGACATGCCGTTCCTGCCCGACGGCACCCCGGTGGACATCGTCCTCAACCCGCTCGGCGTGCCGAGCCGGATGAACGTGGGCCAGATCCTCGAGACCCACCTCGGCTGGGCGGCGCGGATCCTGGGCTTCGAGGCCAAGACCCCGGTCTTCCGGGGCGCCGACGAGGCCGAGATCGGGGTGCTGCTCCGGCTGGCCGGCTTCGGCTGGGCGGCGGAGAGCCTCCAGCTCCGGACCGGGGCGCCGGCGCCGTCGGCGGCGGTGATCACCCGGCTGGTGCAGGACCTGAAGCAGGTGGCGCCCAAGGGCGAGCACACCACGCTCGGCGAGGCCGGGGTGGCGCTGCTCGGCGCCCGCAACGCGTCGGCCGAGACCCGCGAGGTGTTCCAGCAGGTGCGCGGGTTCCTGACCGACGCGGCGAAGGAGCTGGCCGAGCGCGAGCTGGAACAGCGGCGGCGGGAGCTCGACTTCCACCGCTCCCAGGGCGAGGACGCCGGCCGGGACAAGGAGCACCAGAAGGCGTGGGACCGTGCCGTGAAGGAGCTCGAGAAGGCCGCGGGCGCGAGCCCGGCCGAGGCGCTCGAGGCGGCGGGCAAGCCGGCGCTGGCCGGGCTGCTCGGTCCCAAATCCGAGGCTGACGTGGACGCGGCGGCCGAGGAGCTGCTGCACACCGCGGGGCTCACCGCCGCGGGCAAGACGCGGCTGCGGGACGGCCGCACCGGACAGCCGTTCGAGAGCGACGTGACGGTGGGCTCGATCTACATGCTCAAGCTGAGCCACCTGGTGGACGACAAGATCCACGCCCGCTCGATCGGCCCGTACTCGCTGGTCACCCAGCAGCCGCTGGCCGGGAAGGCGCAGTTCGGCGGGCAGCGGTTCGGCGAGATGGAGGTGTGGGCGCTGGAGGCCTACGGCGCCGCCCACGTGCTGCAGGAGATGCTCACGGTCAAGTCCGACGACGTGAACGGCCGCAGCAAGGTGTACGAGGCCATCGTCAAGGGGCAGAACCTGCCCGAGCCGGGGATCCCGGAGTCGTTCAACGTGCTGGTGAAGGAACTGCAGGCGCTCGGCCTGAAGGTCACGCTCGGTACCACCGAAGCCGGCGACGAGTAAGAGGGGACACATGATCGATTTTCGCAGCGGGCGCGAGCCCAAGAGCTCGAGCTTCGACTACATCAGCATCCGCATCGCGAGCCCCGAGGAGATCCGGGGCCCGCGCGATCCCAAGGAACGCGAGCGCCTGGAGCTGCAGGGCCAGCGCACCTGGTGGTCGTGGGGCGAGGTCACCAAGCCGGAGACGATCAACTACCGGTCGTTCAAGCCGGAGAAGGACGGCCTCTTCTGCGAGCGCATCTTCGGTCCGGTGAAGGACTGGGAATGCCACTGCGGGAAGTACAAGCGGATCCGCTACCGCGGGGTCATCTGCGACCGGTGCGGCGTCGAAGTGACGCTCAGCAAGGTGCGGCGCGAGCGCATGGGCCACATCGAGCTCAGCGTGCCGGTGGCGCACATCTGGTTCTTCAAGACGCTGCCGTCGCCGATGGGGAACCTGATCAACATCACGCTCCGGGACCTCGAGCGGGTCATCTACTACTCGAGCTACATCGTCATCGAGCCGGGCAAGCAGGAGGTCGAGCCCAACCAGCTCCTCGACGAGGACGAGTATCTGGCGCTCCGCGCCAAGGCGCGCGAGGAGGGCGACGCCGGGTTCCGGGCCGACATCGGCGCGCCGGCGGTGCGCGAGCTCTTGAGCCGGCTCGACGTGCGCAAGCTGGCCGAGGAGCTCCGGGCCGGCGTGGCCACCGAGACCAGCCAGCACCGCAAGAAGCAGATGCTCAAGCGGCTCAAGATCGTGGACGCCTTCCTGAGCTCCGGCGAGTCGGGCGACCTGCCCAACAACCCGGCGTGGATGATCCTGGACGTGATCCCCGTGATCCCGCCCGATCTCCGGCCGCTGGTGCCGCTCGACGGCGGGCGGTTCGCCACCAGCGACCTGAACGACCTGTACCGCCGGGTGATCAACCGGAACAACCGGCTCACCAAGCTCATCCAGCACAAGGCGCCGGAGGTCATCCTCCGGAACGAGAAGCGGATGCTGCAGGAGGCGGTGGACGCCCTGTTCGACAACGGCCGGCGCTCCAAGGCGATTCGCGGACGCGGCAAGCGGCCGCTCAAGAGCCTGTCCGACATGCTCAAGGGCAAGCAGGGCCGGTTCCGCCAGAATCTGCTGGGCAAGCGGGTGGACTACTCGGGCCGCTCGGT
>DASUXW010000154.1:0-6374 GCA_036377715.1 Gemmatimonadales bacterium | reverse complement strand
CCAGTCGAACGGGGTGCCCACGCCCACCTTGCTGATCCGGCTGGTGAGGTCCAGGATGCGGCCGCCGCTCCCCAGGAAGTTGCGCGTGGTCCACCCCAGCGAGCCGCGGAAGCAGTCGTCGGTGCCGTAGCCCAGGCCGCCACGGATCCGGCGGCGCTTGGCCTCGCTCACCTGGACGACGAGCGGCACCGAATCCATCCCCGGCTGGAAGGCGGCCGAGTCGATGTTGACGGTGGCGAAGCGGAACAGGTCCGACGAATAGAGATTGCGTTGGCTCTGCAGCAGCTCGTCCTGCGAATAGAGCCGGCCGGGACGCGAGATGAGCAGGTTGCGCACCAGCCGCGGCTCGATCCGGTTGGTCCCGACCACCTCGACGTGGCCGATGACCGCGCTGTCGCCCGGGTCGGTATCCAGCGTCACCGTCGCGGTCAGCGCCTCCTTCCTGGTCTCGAACGCGGTGAACACCCGCGCCGACGGATACCCGCGATCGCGCAGCCGACGGGTGACGGAATCGGCCGAGGCCGACATCAGGAACCGGTTGAACGGATCGCCTTCCTGCAGCGGCAGGTCCTGCACCACCTTGCGCCGGACCTCGGGGGGGATGGTATCCAGCCCGTTGATGGTCAGGTTGGTGACCCGGATCGGGTTGCCTTCCTGGATGCGGAAGGTGATGGAGACGTTCTCGGGGGTGCGGCGGACCAGCGTGTCGATCTCGACGTTCGGATACCCGCTCCGGCGGTAGAGCACGTCGAGGCGGACGACATCGCGCTTGAACTCCTGCTCGTCGAAATAGCGCTTCTCGCCGAGACCGATCCAGCGGACCAGGAACGAGCGCGCGAACCAGCTCGAGTTGGTGGTGCTGATGGCCGAGGCGAGCACTTCGTCGCTGATGGCGCTGTTGCCTTCGAACTGGAGCTGGCGGACCACGCGCTCCGGCTCCTGCGCCGCTGCTCGCGGGGCGGCCGCGAGCAGCAAGGCGAGCGCCACCGCGGCCCGGGCCCACACTGGGGCACCTGGGCCGCGCGACGAGGGACGGGTGGAGGTGGGTGTGCGATTGACGCCATGCTCTAAGCCCGGTAGTTTGACCACCTTACGCCTTCATGTCAACGTGCCTTCGTCTCCCCGCCCTGGCCCTCCTGCTGGCCGCCTGCGCCATGGGCGACGCCCCCCGCAGGTCGGGCCTCACCTACTACGAGAGCGCCGATCCGCCCTCGCTCGACCCCGCGCTCTCGAGCGACGTCCAGAGCGGCGAGATGGTGGCGCTGGTGTTCGACAACCTGGTCGAGTTCGATCCCGACGCGCGGCTCCGGCCCGGACTGGCCATGCGGTGGGAGTCGGACAGCTCGGGCACCGTGTACACCTTTCACCTGCGGAGCGGCGCCACGTTTCACGACGGCCGCCCCATCGACGCCCACACGGTGCAGGCCTCGATCCTCCGGGCGCTCGACCCGGCCATCAAGGCGGGACGGCAATGGCCGCTGTTTCCGATCCGCGGCGCGCGCGAGTACGCGGAGGGCAAGGTCAAGCGGGTACGCGGGATCGCCGTCCCCGACGACTCGACCGTCGTGTTCACGCTGAACGAGCCGCTCAACATCTTCCCGAAGCTGCTCGCGATGCCGGTGGCGGCGGTGGTGCCGACGCCGACCCCGCAGAACTTCGGCCAGCAGCCGGTAGGGAGCGGGCCGTGGCGCTTCGTCTCGTGGTCGCACGACGATCAGATCCTGTTCACGGCCAACCCGGGCTACTGGGGCGGGCGACCGAAGGAGGACACTCTCCTGGTTCGCATCATCCCCGAGGCGCTCACCCAGGGCGCGGAGTACGAGACGGGGAACCTGAGCGTGGTCGAGGTCCCGTTCGGTGAGACCCAGCGCTGGGAGATGGCGCACGCCGACGAGCTGCAGCGCCGCCCCGCCATCCGCGACCTCTTCATCGCCATCAACACCACGCGGGGGCCGCTGCGCGACCTGCGGGTCCGGCGCGCGCTCAACCTGGCCACGGATGTCGAGACGCTGCTCCGCACCCAGTTCGCCGGGCGCGGCGTTCGCGCGGCCGGTGCCATCCCGCCCGGGCTCGTCGGGTTCGACTCCACCCGCGCGCCCTATCCGTGGGACACCGCAGGCGCGCGGCGGCTGCTCCGCGAGGCGGGCTATCCCAACGGGTTCACGGTCCAGCTCTGGCGCAGCAAGCGGGCCGAGCTGGCCCGCGTCGCCCAGTCGGTGCAGCAGGATCTCGGGCTCCTCGGCATCAAGGTCGAGATCGTCGAGCGCGACGCGCCGAGCGTGCGGGCCACGGTCCGGAACGGCGAGGCCGATCTCTACCTGGGCGACTGGTGGGCCGACTATCCCGACCCGGAGAACTTCACCTACCCGCTCTTCCATTCGAGCAACCGGGGTCCCGGGGGCAACTACGCCTTCCTGTCCGACAGCACGCTCGACTCGCTCATCGCCCGGGCACGCAGCACCCCCGACTCCCTGGAGAAGGAGCGGCTCTCGCGCGAGGCCGACGCCCGCGCCTTTGCGCTCGCGCCCTGGATCTATCTCTGGTTCCCGGTGGACATCTGGGCGGTGCAGCCCGACGTGAAGGGCTGGCGCATCCCGCTCGTGTTCACCGGCCAGCGCTGGACCGACGTGATCCGGGTCCGGCCGTGACCCGGTTTCTGCTCACGCGGATCGCCCTGCTCATCCCCACGCTGCTCGGCGTGCTCGCGGTCACCTTCCTCCTGCTCTACGTCGCCCCGGGCGATCCGGTGCAGGCCATGGTCGGCGAGCGGGCCGATTCCGCCACCATCGCGCGGCTTCGGGCCGAGCTGCACCTGGACGATCCGCTCCCCAAGCAGTTCGTCCGCTACGTGGGCGGCGTGGTCCGGGGCGACCTCGGCACCAGCTACATCACCCGGCGCCCCATCATCGACGACCTGCTCCACCGGTTCCCCTTCACCCTGCAGCTCGCCGGCGCGGCGATGCTGTTCGCCGCCACGGTGGGGATCTCGATCGGCATCTGGGGCGCCTGGCGGCCGGGCGGGATCGCGGACCGCATCTCCGCTCTCGGCGCCTACCTCGGCGTCTCCTTCCCGGTGTACTGGGTGGGACTGCTCCTCATCCTGGTGTTCGCGGTGACGCTCGACTGGCTGCCACCGTCCGGCGCGCGCGGGCCGCTGTACCTGATCCTGCCCGCGCTGGCCCTTGGGATGCGCTCGGTCGCCTTCCTGTCGCGGATGACCCGCGCGGCGATGCAGGAAGTGCTCCAGAGCGACTTCGTCCGCACCGCGCGCGCCAAGGGGCTGGGCGAGGGCCGCGTGGTCCTCCGCCACGCGTTCCGGAACGCCCTGCTCCCGGTGCTCACCGTCCTGGGCCTCGACTTCGGGAGCTATCTGACCGGCTCCATCCTCACCGAGACCATCTTTTCCTGGCCCGGCGTCGGCCGCTACGTGCTGACGGCCATCGACAAGCGCGACCTCCCCGCGGTCCAGGGGAGCATTCTGTTCCTGAGCCTGGTGTTCGTGCTGGTGAACCTGTTGACGGATGTGCTCTATGCGAGGGTGGACCCGCGGGTGGCATACGACTGACGGGCGGACGGGCGGACGGGCGGACGGGCGGACGGAACGGAGGAGCCGGCCGGGCAAGGCGTGCGAGTCGGCGGCTGGTTCCCGAATCACCCTACTGGCCGTCCTCTCACTCCTTTCCGTCCTTCCGATCTTCAGCTCGACCCTCAGCGCACAATCGCTCCCCAAGCGACTCGACGCGCGGCTCAACACCCCGCCGTTCGATCGCAACCTGTGGGCCGTCGCGCTGGTGGACGAGCGAGGGAAGCTGCTCTACGGACGAAACGAGCGGCAGCTCTTCATTCCGGCGAGCAATACCAAGATCGTGGTGGCGGCGGTGGCCTCGGCGCTGTTTCCGCCCGACTGGACGGTGAAGACCAGCCTCTATCCCAACGGGCCCGTGGTGAACGGGGTGGTCCAGGGCGATGTGGTGCTCTATGGGCGCGGGGACCCGACCTTCGGCAAGCGCTGCTTCGCGGTGGACACCCTGCGCGAGGGGGCATGCGAGACCGATTCGTTCACCCGGCTGCGCGAGCTGGCCCAGCGGCTGCAGGCCGCCGGCATCCGCGAGATCCACGGCGACATCGTGGGCGACGGGAGCTGGTTCGAGCCGCTCACCGTGCACCCGGGCTGGGAGGAGTTCGACCTCAACTGGTGGTATGCCGCACCCGTGACCGGGCTGGGCTTCAACGACAACAGCGTGGACTTTACCTGGGGACCGGGGCTCGCGCCGGGCAATCCGGCGGTGATCACCTGGACGCCTGACGTGGGCGACGTGGTGTTCGAGAACCGCACCGTGACGATCCCGCCCGGCGGCCCCTCCGACATCGGCGACCGGTTCTTCCGCGACCCCGGCACGCTGCACATCTGGGCCGAAGGCACGGCGGCGCTCGACCAGACGACCCACGTCGAGTCGTTCGCGATGCCCGATCCGAACCTCTACACCGCCCGGGCGCTGCGGCAGGTGCTCGAGACCCAGGGGATCGCCATCACCGGCACCACCCGCTCGACCACCGACTCGATGCTGTACCGCCAGGCTCGGAGCGCCCGGCCCCTGGCCGAGATCACCTCGCGGCCGCTGCGCGAATGGATCTTCCCGATCCTCAACCGCAGCCAGAACTGGTTCGCCGAAATGGTGCTCAAGCAGGTAGGCCGCCAGTTCGGCCGGGCGGGGAGCTGGGACGAAGGGCTCGCGGTCGAACGGCGCTTCCTGATCGATTCGGTGCGGGTGGACTCCACCGAGTTCCGCCTGGTAGACGGCTCGGGCCTCTCGAGCGGCGATTACATCAGCCCCCGCGCCTTCACCCAGATCCTGCGCTACATCCGCGCCCACCCCCACGCCGCCACCTTCATGGCGGCCCTCCCCCAGTCGGGCCAGGTCGGCTCTCTCCGCAACCGCTTCATCGGCACCCCGCTGCAGGGCCGCGTCCGCGCCAAGGACGGGAGCATCGGCGGAGTGAATTCCCTCTCCGGCTTCATCGACCGCCCCGACGGCCACATCCTCACGTTCTCCATCATGGCCAACCACCATGCCCTGCCGGGAAGGCAGGTGATCAGGTGGATCGATAGTTTGGTGGTGGAGATGGGAAAGCGGTGAACAGTGAACGGTGAACGGTGAACGGGAACGGCACACCAAACTACTCCCGGTGTGCTCTTCCCGTTCACCGTTCACTGTTCACTGTTCACTGTTCACCCTTCACCCTTCACCGCCCGGCCTCCTCGATCCGATAAATCTCCCTCCTCCCCTCCTCCACCAGATCGTGGTACCCCTGCATCACGCGCTCCATCTCCTTTCCGTCGGCCTCGCTCATGCCCTCGCCGCGCATCATCTTTTCGAAGGTGGCGAGGTCGGCCACTTCGAACTCGGCGACGCAGGTCCAGTAGCGCACGCCCGTGAAGTCGGTGAGGATACGGATCTTGCCCTGCCCCGCGGCCTCGCCGAGCCTGGCCATCGCATGGAATTTCTCGACGAACGGCCGGACCTTGCCGGGCTTGCAATGGAAGATTTCGCGGACGAGCATCATGGGACCTCCCTGATCAACGGACTGGGGTGATTGGTGGTGGCGACGGTCCTCCCTGATATTACGTCGAACGGGGGGACGGGGGGGCGACATGGCGGTGGAACAGTGAACGGTGAACAGTGAACGGTGAACGGTAACAGCACACCGAGGCAGGGCTGGTGTGTTGTTACCGTTCACCGTTCACCGTTCACTGTTCACTGTTCACCGTTCACCGTGGAGGCCCCCGATGCTCCTCTTGCTCCTCAGGCACGCCCCCGCCGAGTCGCGCGATCCGGAGCGGTGGCCCGATGATCGAGCGCGGCCGCTCACGCCGGCCGGCCGCGAGGTTCAGGCGCGGGTGAGCCGCGCGCTCGGGAACTGGAATCTGGCGCCGTCGAAGGTGCTGGCGAGTCCCTGGGTGCGTGCGGCTGAGACTGCCGAGATCCTGGTGCGCGAGCTCGGCCTCCGTTTCCCGGCCATGCCCTGCGAGCCGCTCGCGGCGCCGCCCGATTTCAGCCGCCTGGAAGACGATCTCGGCGAGCCCGGCTCCCATGCCGTCGTGGCGCTGGTGGGCCACTCCCCCTGGATCGAAGCGCTGGCCTCGATGCTCCTGGCCGACGCCCCGAAGGGCATCCGCATGGACTTCCCTACCAGCGGCGTGATGGGAATCGACCTGGCCCGGCTGGCGCCGGGGGCGGGAGAGCTCAGGTTTTTGGCGCGGCCGGAGATGACGTGAGGACGGACGGGCGGACGGGCGGACAGGCGGACGGGCGGACAGTGACAGCACACCGGTGCGGGGTGCCGTTTCCGTCCGTCTGTCCGCCTGTCCGCCC
>DASUXW010000153.1:0-21861 GCA_036377715.1 Gemmatimonadales bacterium | reverse complement strand
GCGGGCCTCGGCACCGCGTTGCTCCAGGCCATGGAGCAGCGACTCGCGGGCGTGGCCCGCCTGGTCATCGTGGAGACCAGCGGGCGCCCCGCGTACGCTGCGACGCGCGGGTTCTACGAGTCGCGCGGCTATCAGGCGGTCTCCCGGATCCCCGATTTCTACGCCCCGGGCGACGATCAGCTGGTGTACGTGAAGGCGCTGGGCGCCGTGATGCGGTCATCCTGAGGAGGACCGGTAGCGCTATGGAAACCTGGCAGGAAGTCCTCAAGCAGAACTCCATCCGGTCGCTCGAGGCGCTCGCGGCCAAGTTCGGGCCGGAGCACTTTCCCGATCTCGACCGGCTTCGGCAGGCAGCCGAGAACTTCGAGTTCCGGATCTCGCCGGCCATGGTAGATCTGATCAAGTCGCCCGACGACCCGATCTGGAGGCAGTACGTCCCCACGGTGGACGAGCTGGACATCGTGGATGGGATCGTGGACTCGCTCAACGAGGACGCCGACAGCCCGGTCCCCAACATCACCCACCGCTATCCTGATCGGGCGCTGTTCCTGGTGAGCCCGGTGTGCGCCAGCTACTGCCGGTTCTGTACCCGGCGGCGGAAGGTGGGCGACCCGGAGAAGATCCCGATGTCGCAGTTCGAGAGCGCCTTCCGGTACCTCGAAGAGCACACCGAGATCCGCGACGTCATCATGTCCGGCGGCGACCCGCTCCTGCTCAACGACCGGCGCCTGGAGGCGATCCTCACCCGGCTCCGGGCGATTCCGCACCTCGAGATCATCCGGATCGGGAGTCGGGTGCCCTGCCACCTGCCCGAGCGGATCACTCCCGAGCTCTGCGCCACTCTCAAGCGGTTCCACCCGCTCTGGATCAACACCCACTTCAACCACCCCGACGAGCTCACCCCGGCCGCGGTGAAGGGCCTGGGCATGCTGGCCGACGCGGGCATCCCCCTCGGCTGCCAGACGGTGCTCCTCAAGGGCGTGAACGACGACCCCGAGGTCATGAAGCAGCTCATGCAGCGGCTCATGATGGCCAGGGTGCGGCCCTACTACATCTACATGGCCGACCAGGTGGCCGGTGCGGAGCACTTCCGGACCACGGTCCAGACCGGGATCAAGATCATGGAGGCGCTGCGGGGCTGGACCAGCGGCCTCGCCAACCCGCACTTCGTGATCGATGCCCCCGGTGGCGGCGGGAAGATCCCGCTCCTGCCGGAGTACGTGGTGAGCATGAATGACGAGGAGGTTGTACTCCGGAACTTCCGCGGGCAGCAGTACGTCTACCGGCAGCCGCGCGAGGAGGCTGGGGTGATCACGCTCAAGAAGGAGCGGAAGCGGGGGGCGCGGCCGAGGCGCAAGAGCGCATGAGGCGGTGAGCGGCAACGTTCTGCAACCACCCCGCTGCCCTCCGGCGCGCGGATTGCAGCCGCGATGGTCCCGATTCGGCGTCCCCGCCGAGCGCGCCCCTGGGCCACTGCCGCCCGTGCGGACTGCACGTGGGCATGGCCGGTTCCAATGCGACCACCTGCACCATTCTGCCCGAGGACCACGATGACTTCGGTATCGGCTCGATCTCTCGGCTTCATGACTTGCGCTGCCCTGCTGCTGGCCGCCTGCGGCGACTCGGGCACGGGCCGGGTGAACCTGCAGCTCTCCACCCGGAGCGGTACCCGCATCGCCGCCTCGGCCATGCGGCCCCAGCTCTCGCTGACCGGCGCGGGGCAGACCACCGTCACGCTTGGAGGCGACCAGATCGTGCTCGATCAGGTGGAGCTGGTCCTGCGAAAGATCAAGTTCGAGGGCGTGGCGGCGGGCGCCTGCGATGGGGAGAGCGGAACGGGCGTCTCGGGTGAAGCCGAGGAGTGCGGCGAGTTCCGCGCCGGCCCTGAGCTGTTCGACCTCCCGCTGGGCGAGGGCGTGGTCCAGACCTACACGGCCACGGTGCCCGCGGGGTCATATCATGAGGTACAGTTTCAGATCCACCGCCCCACCGACGAGAACGGCGACGCCGCCCTGCTGGCCGACCATCCGGATCTCGAAGGTGTGAGCATCAGGGTCACCGGCGCGTATCAGAAGGCGGGCGATCCGGCGCCGGTCCCGTTCACCTATACCACCGATCTCACTCAGGTGACGAATATCGAGCTGGAGCAGCCGATCGACGTCGGCGACGGTGCAACGCTCGCCCTGACTCTCTCGGTGGACGTCTCGGGCTGGTTCGCCAATGCCGAGGGCACCGGTTTGGTGGACCCGGCTCAGGCCCTGAACGGCCAGCCGCTCGAGTCGGTGGTCGAGCAGAACATCCGGAGCTCGTTCCATGCCTTCCAGGATGAGAACGGGGACGGAACGGAGGACTGAACGGCGGTGAACAGTAAACGGTGAACAGTGAACGGGAAGAGCACACCAGAGTCCTCCCGGTGTGCTCTTCCCGTTCACCGTTCACTGTTCACCGTTCACCGCAGTTACGACGCCACCGCCTGCTCCTTCTCGTTCTCCGCCGCCACCTTCGCCGCCACGTCGGGCGGTGCCTCGGCGTAGCTGTGGAACTTCTCGCGGTGGGTGCCCCGACCGTGAGTGATGGAGTGCAGAGTGGTGGAGTAGCGGTACAGCTCGGCCTCGGGAACGATGGCGCGCACCTTGGTCAGCCGGCCGTCCTGCTCGGTGCCAAGGATCTGGCCGCGGCGGGCGCTCAGGTCGCCCATCACATCTCCCAGGAGCTCGTCGGGCGCCCAGGCGGTCACCTCCACCAGCGGCTCGAGCAGCACCGGACGCGCCTTGGATGCGACGTTCCGGAAGGCCAGGATCCCGGCCATCTTGAATGACATCTCGTTCGAGTCCACGTCATGGTAGGAGCCGTCGTAGCATTCCGCCCGGAAATCCACCATGGGGTAGCCGGCCACCACGCCGCGCAGCGCCGACTCCTGGACGCCCCGGTCCACGGCAGGGATGTACTTGTTCGGGATCACCCCGCCCACGATGCTGTCCACGAACTCGTAGCCGGTGCCCCGCGGGAGCGGTGAGAGGCGAATCCAGCAGTCGCCGTACTGCCCGCGGCCGCCGCTCTGCTTCTTGTGCTTGCCCTGACCTTCCGCCCTGCCCTTGAGGGTCTCGCGGTAGGCCACCTTCGGCCGGCTGAGCTCGGCGTGAACGCCGTACTTCCGCTCGAGCCGCTGCAGAATGGTCTCGAAGTGCCGCTCGCCCATGCCGTGGATCAGCGTCTGACCCAGCTCCGAATTGTACTCGAAGTGGAAGGTCGGGTCTTCCTCGTGGAGCTTATGGAGGCCGGCCGCGAGCTTGTCCTCCTCGCCGCGCTGCTTCACCACGACCGCCGAGGTGGCTTCGGCTTCGGGCAGCGGAATCGGCGGGAGCCGGACCGGAGCGTCGCGCCGGCAGAAGGTGTCGCCCGTGTGGGTGTCCTTGAGCTTGGCCACGGAGCCGATGTCGCCCGCGCAGAGCTGCTCCACCTCGATCCGTTCCTTGCCCTGCTGGATCGACAGGTGGTTCAGCTTCTCGGCCACTTCGTGCTCCGCGTTCCAGACCTCGTCGCCGTTCCTGATGTCGCCGGTGTAGAGCCGGAACAGGCTGACGTCGCCGACGTGCGGCTCGGAGATCGTCTTGAACACGCGACCGAGGAGGGGAGCGTCGGCCGGAGGCTTGAGCTCGGAAGGCGCGGGGAAGAGCTCGACGATCTTCCGAAGCAAGGTCCGGAGGCCGTACGTGAGCGTCGCACTCCCGCAGAAGAGGGGCACGATCTGCCCGGCGAGCATGGCGTGCTTGACGGCGCCCATGAACTGCTCACGCGGGATCTCCTCGCCCGCCAGATAGCGCTCGATCAGGTCGTCGTCGGTCGAGGCGACGGCCTCGGTCAGGTGCTCGCTGTATTCCTCATACCGCGCCTGAAACTCCGGCGGGATGGGAACGACCTCGTTCTCACCCTTCAGCGTCCCCTTCTGGTACAGGTGGCAGTGCCCCGAAAAGAGGTTGATGATGCCGTGAAAATCGGGGCCGTCACCGATCGGTACTTCGACCGGGACGACCTTGGGAGTCAAATGGGCCCTCACATCGGCGAAGACCCGCTCGAAGTCCGCGTGCTCCTTGTCCATGAGCGAGACGAACAGGACCCGGGGCATGTGCAGCTGGTCGAGGACTTCCCAGACTTTTTCGGTGCCCACCTCCACCCCGCTCGTACCGCTGAGCACGACCACGGCGGCGTCGGCCGCATGGAGTCCGGTCACGACCTCGCCGAAGTAGTCGAGATAGCCGGGGGTGTCGATGAGATTGAGCTTGGTGTCCATCCACTCGGCGAAGCCCAGGGCGAGGTTGATCGAGTGCTGTCGGGCGGTTTCGTCGGGAGAATAGTCGGTGAGGGTGGTCCCCTCCCTGATACTGCCGTGGCGCCGGCTGCTGCCGGACACCCAGGCGAGCGCATCGACAAGCGACGTCTTGCCGCTGGCCCCATGGCCGACGAACGCCACGTTACGAATGGCGCTGGAGCCATAGACCTTCATGGCCGCCACCTCCTCGGAAGCGTTGGATTCCCAAGGTGGAGCGGGGGCGGGGAGTTGTCAAATCTTCGAGCGGCGGCGGCGCGCCGTCTAGCGCCGGCCTCATCCGGGGAGTAGGATATCGACGTCCCCACCACATTCTTCTGCAAGGAGCACGTCATGTCTCGTTCGTGGCGGTTCCGCCGTGCCCTCCCCCTGGCGCTGGCCTTGAGCATCCTGCCCGGCATGGTCGCCGCGCAGGGCGTCGAGACCCCTCACATCCCCCTCCGCACCGTGATCGACCAGCTCAACTCGGTCCGGTCATCGTACATGGATGCCTTCAACCGGAAGGACGCGTCCGGGGTGGCGGCGTTCTACCTCGACGAAGCCATCGTGACGCGGCCGGACGGCAGCCGGCTGATGGGCGGCAAGGAGATCGGCGAGGCCCTCAAGGCCGAGGCCGCGAACTGGCCGCATCTCGTCCTGACCTCGGACACGGTCCGGGTCTACGGCGGGACTGCCATCGACTTCGGCACCGCCAAGATGCATCCCGCCGACGGGGGCGAGCAGGTCAGCCACTATACGGCCATACTGCGCCGGGGTTTGAAAGGCTGGAAGATCGCGGCGTTGTCGCAGGTGGCGGTGGGAGACCAGAGCGGGAAGTAGGCCGGGAGCCAGGTGCCGGCAGCGGCGCTCAACGCGGGCCGCGCCGGCGCCTCCGCCGCTGCATCGCGATCTGATTGTTGAGGAAGGCCCCCAGACGCTCCAGGCGGCCGTACGGCGTGAGGCGTGCCTCCGGGCTGCGAAGCGCCGCCACGATCGCCTCGGCCGGGCGGGCAAGATCGTCCGGGATCTCGAGTCGGAACCCATAGCTGCCGGGGCGGCGCACCTCGGCGGGAAACGGGAGCGGGTCGGTACCGGGAAGCACCCGGATCCCGCGCCGGGCGGCGGCGGCGAAGTGGTCCGGGGCCCGCCAGAAGAACGGCCGGCCCGAGGAGTCCCCCAGAAAGAAGCCGCCGTCAGCCGGCGCGGATTCCAGGACCGCGTGAAGCAGCCGTCCGCGCCCGAACAGCCACTTGCCGACACCCCAGGGGATGACCCGGAGAGCGCCGGCGCGCTCTCCCTGCGCCAGCACCTCCTCGATGGGGAGGCGGTCCGCCACGAACGCGCGGGTTCCCAGCAGCAGCACCTCCAGGCCTTCCCTGGCCAC
This sequence comes from Gemmatimonadales bacterium, assembly GCA_036377715.1. Lineage (GTDB taxonomy): Bacteria > Gemmatimonadota > Gemmatimonadetes > Gemmatimonadales > GWC2-71-9 > CAVVWJ01. Next base: position 16,171 of record DASUXW010000153.1, on the reverse strand, counting down.
CACCTGCCGGCCGGCGATGAGCAGCAGCTCGCGTCCCTCGCTCCGCGCGCGCACCGCGGCCGGATCGCCGGTCTCCTCGAGCCGCCAGGTGCCGAGCGGCAGCTCCGTTCGGCCGGCGGCCACCTGGGCCAGTCGGCCGAACCAGTCGGTCCCCGCCGACTCGGTGAACAGCAGCGCCCCGGGCGACGCCTCCCAGTTCCGGTCGGTGGCGGCACGCTCGAAATTGGCGGCCGCATGGTCCAGGAACCGGGACGGGACGTAGCAGTCGTGCAGATGCACGTGAGCGTCCACCAGAATCGCGTTCGGCGCGCTCACCGGTACCCCGCCGCCTGCAGTTGAAACAGCTCGGCGTAGAGGCCGCCCTGCGCCACGAGCGCCTCATGGGTGCCCTGCTCCACGAGCTCGCCGCCCTGCAGCACCAGGATCCGGTCGGCCATCCGCACGGTGCTGAACCGGTGGGAGATGAGCACGGCCATGCGCCCCTCGGTGAGCTCGGAGAACCGGAGAAAGACCTGGTACTCCGCGCGTGCGTCGAGCGCCGCCGTGGGCTCGTCGAGGATGAGGAGCTGCGCGTCGCGCATGTAGGCCCGCGCCAGGGCAACCTTCTGCCACTCACCGCCCGAGAGCTCGACGCCGTTTTCGAACCGGCGGCCGAGCATCTGGTCGTAGCGGCCGGCCAGCCGGGCGGCCACCGTGTCGGCCAGACTGCGCTCGGCGGCGCCCTCGATCCGGGTGCGGTCCTCGCGCTCGCCGATGTTGCCGACCGCGATGTTCTCGCCCAGCCGGAAATCGTAGCGCACGAAGTCCTGGAAGATGACGCCGATGTTCCGGCGGAGGCTGTCGATGTCGTACTCCCGGAGGTCCACGCCGTCGAGCAGGATCCGGCCCTCGGTCGGGTCGTAGAGCCGGGCCAGCAGCTTGACCAGCGTGGTCTTTCCCGCACCGTTTTCGCCCACCAGGGCGATCCGCTCCCCTGGCGAGAGCGAGAAATCGAGCCCGCGCACCGCCCAGTGTTCCGACCCCGGATACCGGAAGCCGACGTTCTCGAACACGATCCCGGTCCTGATCGGCAGCGGCACCTGGCGGCCGTCCGGAACCCGCCTGATCCGAGGCTCGAGCGCCAGAAAGCTGAACAGGTCGTCGAGGTAGAGACTCTGCTCGTAGACCTGCGACAGCGACAGGAGCACCCGCTGGATCAGATCGCGGCTCTGGCGGAAGGAGCCGGCCAGAAAGGTGAGCACGCCGATGGTGAACACCCCGGCGGGCGAGCGGTAGCCGATCACGGTCAGATAGATGATGACAGCGTAGGCGCCGTAGTACCCGAGTGTTCCCACCGCGGCCAACAGGGACGACACGATGCTGCGCCGCACCGCCAGCCGCTTGTTGGCGTCGTAGAAGTCCCAGCTCAGACGGTCATAGCGGTCCACCAGGAAATCCGACAGGCCGAAGAGTTTGAGCTCCTTGGCCGAGATGTCGCTCGCGCCGATGTAGCGCAGGTAGTCGAGTTGCCGGCGCTCGGGGGTCCACGAATAGAGCAGCGAGTAGCCCAGCGAGGCGAAGTGGGTCTCGCCCAGAAGCGAGGGCACGACGGCGACCACCAGCAGCGCCAGCAGCCACGGCACGTACACCGCGAGCGCCGCGGCGAGCGTGACCAGGGTGATCGCGTCCTGGATGGACGCGAGCAGGAGGGTGAAGAGCCCGATCCGCCCCACCGTCTGCCGCCGCGCCCGCTCGAGCTTGTCGTACAGCTCGGCGTCCTCGAACTGCTCCAGGTCGAGCATGGCCGCGTGGCGCATGAGCTCGACGCTGGTCTGGTTGGCGAACAGATCGCCGAGCAGGCTCTCGAGCAGCGCCGAGATCCGGGCCAGCCCCTCGCCGACCAGCGCGATCGCGAGCTCGATGGCGACCAGCTCACCCAGCCGCACCCAGTCGACCGCACCCGCCGTCCCGGCGATCCCGATCGCGCGCACCACCTCGTCGATGATGAGCTTCCCGATCCAGAGCACGGCGAGCGGCACCAGCGACCGGGCGATCCGCAGCACCAGAATCCCGACCACATAGCGCGGCTCGGTGCGCCACACCAGGCCGAGCAGCCGCGGCACATGGCGCAGCGCCTGCAGGCGCTCGCGCCAGCCGGCCGGGGACTCGGCGGGCTTACGGGGCCCGCGGTTGGGTCGTACAATCGGATGTTGGAGCGGAAGTGCCATTCCCGGAAAGCTAATCATCGTCGGAGACCCATCGATGCCGCACCTCGACTGGCCCGCGCTGTGGACCAACCTCGTCCACTTCGGGACGCCCGACAGCGCCACCCATCCGGTCTCGCTGCTGGAAAAAGTGGTGCGGCCGGTGGTGGTCTACCTGATCCTCGTGTTCGGGCTCAAGACCATCGGCAAGCGGCTCCTGGCGCAGCTCAACCCCTTCGACTTCGTGGTGCTGCTCACGCTCTCGAACACCGTGCAGAACGCCATCATCGGCAATGACACCTCGCTCGCGGGCGGGATCGTCGGGGCGGCGGCGCTCCTGGGGATCAACGCCCTGCTGGTGCGCGTGTTCTACCGCGGCCCCTCGAAGGCACTGCTCTTCCAGAGCGACAAGGACATTCCGCTGGTCGCTGACGGGCGACTGATCGAGCCGGAGCTCCGGCGCCTTCGAATCAACGCCGCGGAGCTCACGGCCAAGGCGCACGAACGCGGGTTCGACACGCTGGACGAGGTGGAAAGCGCGATGCTCTACCCCAACGGCACCATCTACTTCCGGAGCCGACCCGAGGATACCGACAGCGCCAGGCACGAAGAGCTCCTCCGCCGGCTCGACGCGCTCGACGCCCGGCTCGCGGCCATGGGCCGATAGCGGGTAAGATTCTACCCATGCCCGACACCACCGCCCTCGTCACCGGGGCCACCGAGGGGATTGGTCGCGCCACGGCGTTCGCGCTCGGCCGCGCGGGTTACCGGGTCGGCGTCTGTGCCCGGACGGCGGAACGGGTGGAGCGGGTCGTGGATGAGCTCAGGAACGAAGGGATCGAGGCCGCGGGCATGCCCGCCGACGTGACCGATCCCGCGCAGGTGCCGGCGGCCGTCGAGCGGCTCACCCGCGCGCTGGGCGAGATCGGCGTGCTGGTGAACAACGCCGGCGTCCTCATCGCGCGCCCCTTCGAGGAGCTCTCGCTGGACGACTGGGACAGGACGATGGCCACCAACGTGCGGAGTCTCTTCCTGATGAGCCGCGCCGTGGTCCCGGGCATGCGCCGGCGGCGCGGGGGGACGATCGTCAACGTGGCGAGTCTCTCCGGCCGACACGGGTTCGTGGGCGGGAGCGCCTACTGCGCCTCCAAGCACGCCGTGCTCGGCTTCAGCCGCGCGCTGATGCTCGAGCTCCGCAAGGAGGGCATCCGGGTCGTGGCCGTATGCCCCGGATCGGTCGACACGGCAATGATGCACGACCAGCCGATGCTCAAGACCAACCCCGACCGCATCCTCCAGCCGGACGACGTGGCCGGCGTGATACTCTCCGCGGTTCGGCTGCCCGACCGGGCGCTGGTGAGCGAGCTCGACATCCGGCCGACCAATCCCTGACGTGCCCGGCGTCCTGGTGACGATGTGCGTCTGCCGGCGTACGCCGTTCTCGCAGCTTCTTCCACTGGCCCGCGCGCACCGATGGGAGCTCGACGATCTGGTCCGCGAGACCGGGTGCGGAGGGCAGTGTGGCCTCTGCCGGCCCTATCTGCGCCGCATGCTGGCGACCGGCCAGACGGAATTCCACGAGCTGATTCGGGACCCCACCGCGGGATAAGGGTTTGACGGGGCGGGGCCGAGTGCTAAGCTTCAAAGCGATGCGCTCCGTCCGTGTTGCCGGGCCGCTGCTGCTCGCCCTGTTCGCCGTGCTGGGCCTCGCCGGAGGCACGGACCACCCGCGGCTCCAGGCCGCCGGTCAAGTCGCCACCATCAGTGCCCCCAGGGAAACGCTTCCACCGCCGGTCCACGACGAAGCCACCTGCGCCTTTTGCCAGGCGGCGCTCTTCCCCCCGTGTGCGCCCCAGCCGACCGCCATATCGCTCGACGCGCAGGGTCTCGAGCACTACGAGCAGCCCGCGCCCGAGGCGCACCTCCCACACCCCACCTCTCACCGCCCCGCCAGCTCCAGAGCACCGCCCGCGCTCCGAACCGTCTGACGCTTCCGCACCCGAACACGGGTGCGCGATCCTCTCGCTTCGGAGACCGCCATGCCCGTCCGCATACGGACGGCCTGCGCCCTTGCCATCTGGTGGCTGGGCGCCGCCGCCGTCGCCCACGCGCAGGTGCCCCAGGCCACGGCCGACTCGGTCGGCCGGGCGCTCGGGGCGCTGACCGCCCGTCTCGACTCGCTGGAAAAGGGCGCCTGCCCCACCGGGCCCGCGGTGACCGCACCCGCGCGCACCGGCGAGGCTCGCACCGACAGCCTGATCGGCAGCATCGAATCGCTGAGCCGGCGGCTGGAGACGCTTCGCGCCGGCCGCTGCCCGCCTGGCGCGGCCGCCCCGGCGGCCCCCCCGGCTGCCGATACGTCCGACGATCTGGCCGCACTTCGCGCCGCCGCGGCCCAGGCCGCCGGCGGAGGGGCGCCGAGCCCCGCCCCGGCCGGAGCCCCCTCGCCCACCGACACCGCTGCCCCGCCGCGCACCGAGTTCATAGGCCGGCAGCGGAACGCATCCGTCCTCAATCCCGAGATCAGCGCCACCGGCGACGTGCGGCTGGTCGCCCGCGAAGGACGCCAGCGCGACAATGCCGTCGCCCGGGAGTTCGAGATCGCCTTCCAGTCGGCGCTCGATCCCTACTCCAATACCAAGGTGTTTCTGACCTTCGAAGACGAAGAGGTGGGCGTCGAGGAGGGCTACATCTACTGGACCGGCCTGCCCGGACGGCTCCGGCTCGACGTCGGCAAGTTCCGGCAGCAGCTCGGCGACCTGAATCGCTGGCACCTGCACGCGCTCCCCGAGACCGAATACCCGCTGGTATACCAGCGGTTCCTCGACCCCGAGGGCCTCACCGGCGTGGGGCTCAGTCTCTACACCGCGCTGCCCTTTTCGCTGGCCGGCGGGACCCATGAGGTCTGGTTGCAGGGCACCACCACCCGAAGCGACCCGCTCTACGCGGGCGGCCGGCAGCCCACCGTGCTCCTCCGCCTGCAGAACTTCTGGCAACTGAGCCGGAGCACCTACGCGCAGCTCGGCTTCACCGGCACCGGCGGCAACAACGACGACGCCGATCTCCGGAGCCGGCTCGCCGGGCTCGACTTCCGTCTCACCTGGCGCCCGCCCGCGGCCGGCACCCGGCGCGACGTCACGCTGCGTGCCGAGGGCTACCGGCTGCACGCCACCGAGCTCGGCACCACCACCAACCGCTATGGCACCTTCGTGGACCTGAACGCGAAGCTCAGCCGCCGTTGGGTGGTGGGCGGCCGCTATGACTGGGTGGAGGCACCCCGCGGGCCGAGCGACACCGAATGGCGCCTCACGCCTTCGATCACCTGGTGGCAGAGCGAATTCGTCTATCTGCGCCTCGAGGGCGAGCACCGCCACACCGATTTCGAGGGCACCCACAACCTGCTCACGCTCCAGGCCGTCTGGGCGATGGGCCCGCACAAGCACGAGACCTACTGACATGGAAGGACACCGATGATCACCGCACTCCTGCTCTCGGCGGCGCTCCTCGCGCCGCCGCATGACGCGGCCCCGCTCAAGGTCGTCACCAGCCTCACCACGTACGGGGCCATCGCCCGCGAAATCGTGGGTGACAAGGGCACCGTCACCTCCATCGCCCAGGGCGACGAAGACCCGCACTTCGTGCAGCCCAAACCGAGCTTCGTCGCCGTGCTGCGCGATGCCGACCTGTTCGTCACGACCGGGCTCGACCTCGAGCTCTGGGTTCCGCCGCTGCTCGACCGCGCGGGCAACCGGAAGGTCGCCGAGGGCGGCCCGGGGTACGTCACGGCCTACACCGGGATCCACCTGCTCGAGGTCCCCACCTCGCTCAGCCGCTCCGAGGGCGATATCCACGCGGACGGCAACCCGCACATCCACACCGACCCGGTGAACGGCATCATCATCGCCCGGAACATCCTCACCGGGCTGCAGCGCGTCTCCCCCGAGGACGCCGCCTACTTCCGGCAGCGGGAGCAGGACTTCGAGCAGCGAGTGCTCGAGGCCACGATCGGCGCCGACCTGGTGAACCTGCTCACCGCGCCGGTGGCGTACGACCTCCTGAGCAGCGACAAGTTCTACGACTTCGTGGGCCAGAAGCAGTACCAGGGCAAGCCGCTGCTCGACCGTATGGGCGGCTGGATGAAGACGGCCGAGGTGTTCCGCGGGAAGGACATCGCCTGCTACCACAAGGAATGGGCGTACTTCAGCAACCGCTACAAGGTCACCTGCGTGGAATACATCGAGGCCAAACCCGGCATCCCGCCCACGCCGGGGCACGTGCAGGAAGTCATCGCCCTCATGAAGCAGCGGAAGATCCCGGTGCTCTTCGCGTCGAACTACTTCGATCGGAATCAGATCAGCCAGGTGGCGGCGCGGACCGGCGCCAAAGCGGTGATCGTCCCCGAGAACACCAACGGGGCGCCGGGCATCAATACCTACTTCGACCTGATGAACATCTGGGTGAACAGCCTGGCCGCGGCCTTCAAGGGAGGAGCCTCCTGATGGATCTCAGCCTCTTTCTCCCGCCGCTGGTGGCCTGCCTGGTCATCGTGGCCATCCACTCGTATCTCGGCCTGCACGTCATCGCGCGCGAGGTCATCTTCGTGGACCTGTCACTGGCCCAGATGGCCGCCCTCGGCTCCGCGGTGGCGGTGCTGGCCGGCCGCTCGCCCGATTCGACGGCAGCGTTCGTCTACGCGATCGCGTTCACCAGTCTGGGCGCGGTGCTGTTCGCGCTCACCCGCACCGAAGAGCGCGGTCGCGTGCCGCAGGAGGCCTTCATCGGGATCGTGTACGTCGTGGCCTCGGCCGCGGCGATTCTGGTGGCCGACCGCACCCCGCGAGGCGGGGAGGCGATCAAGGACCTCCTGGTGGGCAGTCTGCTCTGGGTGACCTGGCCGACGATCGCGCGGCTCGCGGCCATTTACGCGGCGATCGGCCTGTTCCACTGGGCGCTGCGGCGGCGGTTCCTCACGATCTCGTTCCAGCCCGAAGTGGCGGTCGCGAAAGGCTGGAACATCCGGTGGTGGGACTTCCTGTTCTATCTCTCGTTCGGCCTGGTGATCACCTTCTCGGTCCCGATCGCGGGGGTGCTGCTGGTCTTCTCGTTCCTGGTAGTGCCCGCCGCCATCGCGTTCCAGTACTCCCGGCGGCAAGGGGTGCTGGCGCTGATCTCGTGGCTGGCGGGGGCCGTGGCATCGTCGTCCGGGCTGCTGGTGTCGTTCAAGTACGACCTGCCGACCGGACCGGTGGTGGTGTGCATGTTCGGGGTGCTGCTGCTCATCGCGTTCGCGGTGCGCCGAATCGTCGGGCGCACGGCGGCGGTCGCGGCGCCCAAGCTTCCGGAGCGGGCGGTTACCTGATCCGCTTCCAGCCGGGAAGGTAGGGGGGCGGGAGCAGCGCCGTCCGGCGCAGCAGCTCGAGATGGGCCGCCGCGATGTCGGCGAGCTGCTGCGCCGGCTCGATGTGGACGACGCGCAGAATCGCCGGGTGCTGCGCCGTGAGCACGAGGGCGCCGTGCACCCGTCCGGCCACCCTGAGCGGAACGATCAGCCGCGCCTCGCCGTCCACCAGCATGAACGAGTGCGGGATCTCGCCCTGAAGCACCGCGGCGAGCGTGGTCCCGCCGACGGGAATGAGCGGCAGGTCGGGGAGGGGGCGCCGCTCGCCCGGGGTAAGCAGGACCACCCGGTCGCCCTCGTTGAGCCTCAGCGCGAACTGGATCGAGTCGAACGGCAGGAAGCGCGCGGCGAGATCGGCCACGCGCCGGAGCGTCTCCGCGAGGTCCGAGCCGGTGGCCAGCAGCTCCGCGGCCTGAAGGGGGCCCGGCGGCTCAGGCTCCGCCGGCGCCGCCGGCGGCGAGGTCGCGGCCCCGACGAGCAACGCCACCTGCGCGGCGATGAGGCCGGCCACGCGTTCCAGCAGCGCGGCATCTTCTTCGTCGTACAACTCCGCGCTCGCGCTCCCCGCAAGCAGGTAGGCGCGGAGCCCGCCGGAGCCTTCCACACGCGCGCCGATCACGGCCCGCAGTTCGGCGCCGGCCGGCTCCTCCGCGGTGAAATAGCCGCGAGGCCATCGCGGCTCGGCGTAGGTGTCGGAGATCAGCACCTGTGCCCCGGCTCCGAAGATCGCCTCGAGGTCGAGATGCTCGCGTGCGATCTCGAGCGACGGGTCGGACCAGAGCAGCCCGCCGGCGTGCTCGCCCAGCCGGTACACCCGGGTCCCCTCCGCGTTCGCGAGCAGGAGCTCCAGCCGGTCGTGCGGCAGCAACGGCTCGAGCGCCCGGCTGAGCTCGGCGACGAACCCCTGCGGCGTGTCGGCTTCCATCGTGGCAAACGCCACCACGTCCACCAGTGCCGCAACTCTGGCCGTCTGGCCGGCTCCGGCGCTGGTGCCCCACTGGCGCGCCAGCCGCCCAAGCATCGGCGAGAGACGCTCAGCCACGAGCTCGAGGCTGAGCATTTCGCGATCACCGTAGCGTCCCGGCGCGAGATCGGCCGCAAGCAGGAGGCCGACGTCGCGGCGGCCCGATCGAATCGGCACCGCCGCCACCGAGCCGTAGCCCGCGCGGCGCACGGTGGCTTCGAGGATGGCGACGGCCGCCGGAAGAACCTGCGGATCGGGAAGCGGAACGTTCAGATGATCCTGGGCCAGCGCCTCCGGACCCACCAGGACCGCTCCCCCATCCCAGGGATAGAGCCAGAGCGCCAGGAGTTGATGGGGAACATCGGGCGACACGGCGCTCGAGAGCGCGGCGTGCCAGGTGGCGAGTGCATCCGGGTCGGCGAGCGCCTGCTCCACTCGCAGCAACGGGACGAGAGGCCCCCCGTTCGGGGCCGGATCGTCTGCGGGCTGCGAAGGCTCGCCGGGGGCCATGCGGTGCCGTCGGGGCAGGACGTATGCCGCTTGTGGCACACACCCAAACGGTCACCAATGGCCAACTTACCGGGGGAGGGCCTCCGGTGTGGCACGGGCGCTCACCCCGCTCGTGGCGTCCTGCCCGCCGGAAGTGCAGAATTCGGCCGAGCTTGACATACCCCCTCCCCCTATTTGAGATTTCAGCCTGCCAGCTGATCTACCTATGGAAGGAGCGGAGCCCATGCGGGATCTCACCCTCGATATCGGCGGCATGAGCTGCAGCCATTGCCTCAACGCGGTGAACCGCGCGCTGGCCGAGGTGCCGGGCGTGGAGGTCCGGTCGGTCAGGATCGGTCGGGCCGACCTTCGGTATGACGAACGCGCGGTCGAACCGTCCGCTATCGAGGCGGCGGTCACCGGCGCCGGGTATCCGGCCAAGGCAGCGTCGTGACCACGGCACAGATCGTCGCCACCCTGCTCGGTCTCGCGACGATCGGGTGGGTCAACTGGTACTTCTTCGTCGCGGGGAGCCGAAGCCCTCGGAAGGAGGTTCGGCAACCGCGCCCGCTCGTGAACGAGTCGTGCACCCTCCCGGTCAGCGGGATGACCTGCGCCGCCTGCAGCGGGCGGGTGCAGCGGACCCTCGAGCAGACCCCGGGCGTGACCGAGGCCAACGTCAACCTGATGACGGGCTCCGCCACGGTCGCGTACGACCCGGTCGTTGTCACTCCCGAGCGGCTGGTAGAGACCATCCGCTCCACCGGGTACGGGGCCGAGCTACCCGCGCCGGAACGATCGGCCGAAGACCTGCTTGCCGCGCAGGACCGCGCGCGCGCCGAGGAGATGCGCGACCTGCGCGGCAAGTTCGCCGTCGCGATGGCCGCCGCCGTGCTCGGGATGGCGCTCGGCATGGCGGACCACGATGTGTCCTCCGCCGATCGCTACCTGCTGCTCGCGCTCACCATCCCGGTGATCGGCTGGGCGGGCCGGCACTTCTTCACGCGCGCGCGGGCCGCGTTCCGACATCATGGCGCGGACATGAACACGCTTATCGCCGTGGGCACCGGTGCGGCCTTCCTCTACAGCGCCGCGGTCACGCTGTTCGATCGCTGGTTCATCGCGCGGGGGATCGAGCCGCACGTGTACTACGAGGCGGTGATGTGGATCATCGGCCTGGTGCTGCTCGGCAACCTGCTCGAGGCGCGGGCCAAGGGCCAGACCTCGGGCGCGATCCGCCGGCTGATGGGTCTCCGGCCCGCGACTGCCAGGGTGGTGCGCGACGGACGCGAGCAGGAAGTGCCTCTGGCCGCGCTCCGCCCCGGCGACGAGGTCGTGGTCCGCCCGGGCGAGACCATCCCGGCCGACGGCACCATCCTCGACGGTGCCAGCCACGTGGACGAATCGATGCTCACGGGCGAGCCGATCCCGGTGCCCAAGGCGGGGGGCGACCGGGTCATCGGCGCCACGCTCAACCGGAATGGCGCCTTCCATTACCGCGTGGAGCGCGTGGGCGGCGACACCGTATTGTCCCGCATCATCCGCCTGGTGCAGCAGGCGCAGGGCACCCGCGCGCCGATTCAGCGGATGGCCGACCGGATCTCGGCGGTGTTCGTGCCCGTGGTGCTCTCGATTGCGATCGCGACCTTCGTCGTGTGGTTCAACTTCGGTCCCGAGCCGGCCTATCTGCAGGCCCTGGTCTCGGCGGTGACCGTGCTGATCATCGCCTGTCCATGCGCCATGGGGCTCGCGGTACCTACGGCGGTGATGGTGTCCACCGGCCGGGGCGCGGAGCTCGGCGTGCTGATCAAGGGCGGAGAGGCGCTCGAGCGGAGCCACGCCATCGATACCATCGTGTTCGACAAGACGGGGACGCTCACGGAGGGCCGACCCGCGGTGCGCTCGGTGGAGCTCGCGCCGGACGCGGCCCGCGATCCCGCCGTCAGCGACGAGACCACGCTGCTCTCGCTGGCTGCTTCGGCCGAGCGGCTGAGCGAGCATCCGCTGGGCGAGGCGATCGTGGCGGCCGCCGAGGAGCGGAACGCCGTCATCGAGCGAGCCACGGAGTTCGAGAGCCGCACGGGTCGCGGGGTCGTCGCGTGCGTGTCCGGGCGCACGGTGGCTGTGGGCAACGCGGCGCTGCTCCGCGAGCTGGGCATCGATGCCGAGCCGCTTGCCGGGTCGGCCGTCGCACTCGCCGCCGACGGGCACACGCCGGTGCACGTGGCGGCGGGACGTCGGCTCGCCGGCCTCATCGCCATCGCCGATCCGGTCAAGCCGACCAGCCGCGCCGCGGTCGACGCGCTTCGCGGGCTCGGCCTCGAGACCGTCATGCTCACCGGCGACAATCCGCGGACCGCGGCGAGTGTCGCGAAGGCCGCCGGCGTTGAGCGCGTGGTGGCGGAGGTGCTGCCCGAGCGGAAGCTCGAGGAAGTACGCGCGCTGCAGGCCGACGGACGGGTCGTCGCGATGGTCGGGGACGGCCTCAACGACGCCCCGGCGCTGGCGCAGGCCGATGTCGGGATCGCGATGGGAACCGGTACCGACGTCGCGATGGAAGCCGGCGCGGTGACGCTCATGCGCGGCGACCCGCTCGGCGTCGTGACCGCGGTGCGTCTGGCACGTCGCACGATGCGGATCATCCGCCAGAACCTGTTCTGGGCGTTCATCTACAACGTGATCGGGATCCCCATCGCCGCCGGGGTGCTCTATCCGGCATTCGGTCTCCGGCTCACCCCGGCCTTCGCCGCCGCCGCCATGGCGGTGAGTTCCGTGAGCGTCGTCTCCAACAGCCTGCGGCTCCGCCGCTTCACGCCTGGAGGGCCGCGATGAGCGAGTCCACAGTCTCCTGCGCCTGCGGTACCCGCCCGGGCGACGGAACCCACGCCGTGGCCGTGGACCCCGAGATCAAGCGCGCGGTGCTCACCCGGCTGCGCCGGATCGAGGGTCAGGTCCGCGGACTTCAGAAGATGGTCGACGAGGAGCGCTACTGCGCCGACGTCCTGGCCCAGGTGTCCTCGGTGCAGGAGGCGCTCCGGGGCGTGAGCCGCTCGCTGCTCCGGAACCACCTCAGGCATTGCGCCGGTGAGGCCATCCGCTCGGGCGATCCCGCGCAGGAGGAAGCGATGTACGAGGAGCTGGTGGAGCTCGTCTTCAGGTCGGGACGGTAGATCGGAAGGCCCGAAGGTCCGACCATCCGACCTCCTTCAAACCCTTCGCATGTCCCTCCCTACCGTCCGCAGCGCCCCCAGCACCACTGCCCCGCCGGCGATCACGACCGTGGGGAGCAGAAGAATGGCACGGTCGAGACCAAACCGGTCGGAGAGGGTCCCCACCAGGGGGAGCGCGATCGCATCGCCCGCCAGGTGGATGAAGAGCAGGTAGGCGCCGGCAACCGTTGCGCTGATGCGCGACGGAACGACGTCGAAGATCACCGCCGTGATGGGACCGCTGTACCAGGACAGACAGAAGAACGTGGCGGCGAACACCACCTGGAACAGCTCCAGGTCGCGGATGGTGAGCAGCCAGAGCGCGAGCGGGCCGCCGAGGAGCAGGCCCAGCGCCACCACGATGACGCGCGCCGTCTCCCACCGGCGTCGGAGCCAGTCCGCCAGCATCCCGCCGAACAGGGTGCCGGCCGTGCCGGCGATGAGCCCCCACTTGCCCAGCAGGCCCGCCGCTTCGGCTGCGCTCAGGTCGAGCTCGCGCGACACGAACGTCGGCCCCCAGCCCACGATCCCGTTCAGGCCGAACGAGATCATGGCGCCCGCCACGAACACGTAGACCAGCGTGGGGGTGTGCAGCACGGTTCGGCCGGCGCGCACGATCTCGGCGAAGGCGCCGGTGAGCCCGCTGCCGAACGCGGTGTCGGCCGCGATTTCATCGGGTGTGCGCCGCACCCAACGCACGATCGTAAGCGCGAGCCCCAGCCCGACCGCCGCGCTGAACACCGCGAGATCCACGTACGATCCCGCGCCGTAGTAGCGGTCGAGCCAGAACGCGGCCACGAGGCCGCCCGCGACGGTCGCGAGAAATGGCCACAGGTTGCGCACCAGCGGCAGCACGCCAATGCCGAGATCGCGCAGGACGGAACGCAGCGTGAGCCGCTGGGGCGGCCGGACCGGGTCCTGCAGCCGCGAGACCAGCACCGCCAGGATGAAACCGGGCACGCCGACCGTCATGAACGCCACGCGCCAGCCGTAGATCCCCTCGAGATGCCCGCCCAGCAACAGGCCGAGCACGCCGCCCAGCGCGGTGCCCGAGGCGAGAATGCCCATCGCCATGGCACGGCCGCGGCCCGGATAGAAGTCGGCCACGAGCGAGGTGGCCGCGGGGCCGTAGGCCGCCTCGCCCACGCCGACCACCGCGCGGCAGGTGAAGAGCTGGCCGAAGCTGTTGACCAGACCGCTGAGAAAGGTGAAGGCACTCCAGACCGTGACCCCGCCCGCGATCACCGCCCGCCGCGAGCGCAGGTCGCTCAGCACGCCGAACGGCAGCGCGGAGACGGAGAAGACGAAGATGTACGCGGAGCCGAGCCAACCGAGCTGCGAGTCGGTGAGCGCGAGGTCGCGCTTGATCGGCTCGAACAGCGCGAAGATGACGTTCCGGTCGATGAAGTTGAGGAGGTTGATGAGCGTGAGCAGCCCGAGCGCATACCAGGCGTAGGCCCGGGAGGTGGGCGGCGTCACTGCTGGAGCTGCGCCTGCGACTCTTCGGCCCGTTCGTCCCGGAAGGCGAGGGCGGCGCGGTACTCCTGTACCAGCCGGTCCATCATGGCCTCGCGGCGCCCGTACAGCCGCTTGAGGGGGCGCGGCTCGTGCCGCTCGCGCGCGTACGCGGTGAGGAGCGGGAGGCCGATGGACGTGTCGGTGTACACCACCACGGTGCCCGGGAGCTGGTCCGGGTCGATCTTCCCCCAGCTCACCGCCTCGGCCGGCGTGGCGCCCGAGAGCCCGCCCGTGTCGGGGCGCGCGTCGGTCATCTGAAGGAAGTAGTCGTGGCCCCGCTCGTCGATCCCGAGGACCTCCTGGATCTGGGGCTCGGTCTGCAGCATGAAGTTCTTGGGGCTCCCGCCTCCCACGATCAGCACGCCGCTCTTCCCGCCGGTGCGCTTGGCCTCGAGCACGATGCTCGCGGTCTCGTTCACGTCGGCGCTCACGTCGAACCGGAGCTTGCTGCCGGCCAGCGCCTGCTCCGCGACATTCATCCCGATCGAGCTGTCGCCCGGGGAGCTGGTATAGAGCGGCACCTCGAGCTCGTGCGCCGCGGAGAGCACCGAACGACGCGTGAGCCCGAGCGCCCGCTCCCGCTCGCGCACGTAGCCGCCCAGCAGGTAGTGGTACTCCGCCGTGCTCATCGGGCGCTGGAACTCGGGCCGGGCCGACACCTCGCGGATGAACGCGTCGGTGGAGAGCAGCACGCCGTAGTCGAAGAAGATGTCGTAGATGCGCACCACGCCGCTGTCGCGCAGCTCCACATCGTTCGCCGTGGGCGAGCCGCGGTGCATCGCGAGCCCGAGGGCGAAGTGCGCATCATGGTAGAGATTCGCGCCGGTCGAGATGACCCAGTCCACGAAGCCCGCTTCCATCAGCGGGATCAGGCAGCTCATGCCGAGCCCGGCCGGCGTCATCGCGCCGGTGAGGGTGAGCCCCACCGTGGTGTCCGGCTCGAGCATCCGCCGGGTGAAGAGCTGGCACCCCTCGCGAATCCGGCCGGCGTTGTAGGCCAGGAAGGCGTTGTCGATCAGCGCCGCGACGGTCTCCTCCCCGGAGATCGGGGCGGGTTCGATGCGCTGGCCGCGCAGATAGGCGGCGGAAGGTCGGGTCATCTGGTCATCCCATCAGCCGGGCGGCCGGGTCGTCGGGCTTGGCGGCGCGGGCCTCGATGATGATCCGCGCCGCTTCGGCGGGATCGTCCGTGACGCGGAAGAGCAGCAGGTCGGTCGGATTGATCTTCCGCTCCTCGGCCACGGTACGGGTGAGCCAGTCCACCAGCCCGGCCCAGTACGCGGTGCCGAATAATATCACCGGGAAGTGCTTCACCTTGCCGGTCTGAATGAGTGTGAGCGCCTCGAACAGCTCGTCCAGCGTGCCGTAGCCGCCGGGAAACACGAGGAACGCGGTGGCGTACTTCACGAACATCGTCTTGCGGACGAAGAAGAACTTGAAGTTGAGGCTGCGGCTCAGGTACGAGTTGGACCCCTGCTCGAAGGGCAGCTCGATGTTGCACCCGATCGAGAGCCCGGCCCCCTCCATCGCGCCGCGATTGGCCGCCTCCATGATGCCGGGACCGCCGCCGGTGATCACCGGAATGCCGGCCTCGGCCAGCAGCCTGGCCGTCTCGACCGCCTTCTGGTAGTAGGGGTCCGTCGGAAGCGTCCGCGCCGAGCCGAAGACAGTGACCCCTTCGTGCACGTCGGCCAGGTGATCGAACCCCCACACGAACTCGCCCATGATCCGGAGCACCCGCCACGAGTCCGACTTCTGGAACAGCTGCTCCGGCCGCTGCGGCGGAGGGCTCTCCAGCAGCTGCTCGTCTTCGGTGGGAAGCTTGTGGTCCTCGAGCCTGCGGTAGGGGCTGTTGGTCACGGATGCGGCCGTCCGGAACGTCGTGAAAGCGGGCGGGATGGGGCGGGCATGGGGAAGAATATAGCGGGCCGCTATACTTCGCCCATGTCATGGACCTCCCTCACGGTCCGGCTCGCCTGGCGCGGGCTGCTCGACCCCCGGCTTGGGCTGGATCTGCTCCGGACTGCCTGGGCGTTCCGTCGCCGCGCGTGGTGGACTCGCCCGCCCTATCTCCCGCTCCCCGATCGGACGTATCTCCGCTGGCGGATGTACACCGCCTACGCCGACGAAGCCGCGGTCCCGCCCGCGGGCGACGTGATCCGCTTCGCGCGATGGCGGCGTGAGACGATGGGACTCTAGCGTGGACGCCTCCCGGCAACCGCAGGTCGTGATCATCGGCGGCGGGTTCGCGGGCATCTACGCGGCCCGGGGCCTTCGCGGCGCGCCGGTGCACGTCACCGTGATCGACCGGCGCAACCATCACCTGTTCCAGCCGATGCTCTACCAGGTGGCGACGGCGGGGCTCAATCCGAGCGATATCGCCTCGCCCATCCGGTCCATTCTCCGCGAG